>JBDNHM010000138.1:0-31856 GCA_041688825.1 Burkholderiaceae bacterium
GGTGCATGATGTGGTGCATGATGTGGTGCATTAATTTGATACTTAATTTAGAGCCCATGCTTGTTATGATGCATGTTGGTGAGTTAACCGTGACACAGAATATGAAACCGCGAACAACACCGGGCAAGACTTAGCTCTTATATAAGAATACTGCACCGCATTGTACTACCCTAAAACCATCTTTTTTACGGATTTTTACTTATGTCTAGCCCGGCAATTGAGCGCACTGTATTTATCATTTCTGACGGCACAGGCATCACGGCTGAAACCTTTAGCCATTCGGTTTTATCGCAATTTGAAAGCGTCAAATTTCATCAGATACGTGAGCCATTTATTGATAGCTTAGAAAAAGCTGATGCCGTGGTTGCTCGTATTAATCAACTTGCCCTCAAACAAGGCGTCAAACCCATTGCCTTCACGACGTTGGTTAACCCTTTAGTATCTACTCGAATAAAAGCTGCTAATGCGTTGTTTTTAGACCTTTTTTCTGGTTTTGTGGAACCTATTGAGTTGGCATTAGGCTTAAAATCAAGTCACTCTATTGGTAAATCACACAAAGCAGCGTCATCTGCGCAATATAGAAGCAGAATGGACGCTATTAACTACAGTTTAGCGCATGATGACGGACAGTTCATAAGTGGGTTAGCACAAGCAGACGTTATTTTAATCGGTGTTTCTCGTTGTGGCAAAACACCCACAAGCTTATATTTAGCCATGCAATATGGTGTAAAGGCCGCTAATTTTCCACTTATTCCTGAAGATTTTGATCGGGGCAGTTTGCCCAATACGCTAAAAAAGTACCGTGACCGCTTGTTTGGTTTGACTATTCAACCTGAACGTTTGTCTGAAGTGCGAAACGAACGCCGGCCTGATAGTACTTATTCGTCTCTTGTTCAGTGCCGCCACGAGGTTGCTGAAGGCGAACGCATGATGCGCCTAGAAGGCATACCGTGGTTATCAACCACCAGCAAATCAATAGAAGAAATATCAACCACCATCTTGCAAGAAGTCAAACTTCACACTTATAAAGCGTATTAAAGTGCTTTTATAATCGTTTGTAGGCTGTGTTGTCGGCTTTGCTCAAACAAACAAATAGCGGCTGCACTGGCTACATTGAGTGAGTCAACCACCGTTTGATCATGCTCGATTTTGACTTTTATATCGGCCAAATCAAGTAATGGCGGGCTAATGCCCTGCCCCTCATGACCAAACAACCATATTGACCGTTTAGGTAACATGATCGTACTCAAAGCGTGTGCATGAACAACTGCCGTTGCCAACACCGATGCTGGGTCAGAAACGTTTTGTCGATAAGCATTGAGCCACTCGACTAAATCTTCTACTTCAACCAGTGTTAAAGCAAAATGCGCCCCTTGCGCACTTCTGAGTACTTTAGGCGACCACACGGCGGCACAGCCCGGACCCAAAATGACATGGCTCACACCCAAAGCAGCACTGAGTCGCAAAATAGTACCCACATTTCCAGGGTCTTGAATCGAATCAAGCAAAACCGCACGATCAAATTCAAACAAGCCTGGCTCAGTTGAATAGCCTTCTATCTTTTCTTGGGTAACCGACTGTGAGTCAGTTTGAACGCCAGACTGATCTGACACTTGTGGTTTCAAATGCTTTACAGAAGAAGAAGCCGTTGCAAGATGTTCAACTAAAAACAAAACCCCTTGGGCTGCTTTAACAGTACTCAGTTGAGCAAATAATTCACTCGACATGACGATAAGATGGGCGGAATCAATTTTTATATAGATACTCGATAAATCAGGCAAATTAATTTTTGCTTGATCAAAAATAGCCCAAAGCGGTTGCCCACGTTTAGTTAACCAAGCTTGGCATAAATGCTGGCCATCTAACCATATCAAATGACCCGGGCGACCTGCAACAGAACGCTGATGCATCCAGTCGCGCCATAATGGGTTTGATCGCGAAGTAATTTCTTTCAAATGAATTCTTTCATGTGTTTGCATTGACCAGTAAAACGCGCACGGTGGCAAAGCTGCGCCGATGTTCGGGGCATGGGCCCCACTCTTTAAGTTTCGCCATATGCAAGGCCGTGCCATAGCCCTTATGGCGATCAAATGCATATTCAGGGTACTTGGCATGCAACACCATTAAGCTGGCGTCACGAGCCGTTTTAGCCAAAATTGAAGCAGCCGAAATTTCAGCTATGGTGGCATCACCTCCAATAATGGTGCGAGTTGGAAAGGCCAACTGGGGGGCACGATTGCCATCAATTAAAACTTCTGTGGGGTTTACGCCCAACTGTTCCACTGCGCGCTTCATGGCCAGTAACGTGGCTTGCAATATATTCATGTCATCAATTTCGGCCACACTGGCTGAAGCAATGGCCCAAGCAGTTGCACGCGCTTTAATAATAGGGGCTAAATAATCGCGTTTCTTTTCACTGAGTTTTTTCGAATCAGCCAACCCATCAATTGCGTACTCTGGCGACAATACAACTGCTGCAGCAAAAACATCACCTGCCAATGGCCCACGCCCGGCTTCATCAACACCAGCAATATAAATCACTGCGTTCTGATGATTACTTGTCATTAAACAACCCGGCAATCGCCTCAGCCACGCGTCGGGGGGTATCGCACCGAAGTGTTTCATGCATAGTCATAAATTTATCTACGATGTATCGACATCTAACAGGGTCTTGGACCATAGCAGTCATTGCGTCAAACAACGCCTGAGGGGTTGCATCGTCTTGCAGCAACTCGGGCACCAAAGACTCATTAGCCAATACGTTAGGTAACCCCACCCAAGGTAAATACGGTTTTGCTTGGCCAGACTTCCAAGCCATTAAACGACGCATCCAGGGTGTAAGCACGTAACTGATCACCATAGGGCGCTTAAACAATGCTGCCTCAAGCGTAGCCGTACCACTGGTTACCAGCGCACGATCACACGCTTCAAGCACTGACCACGACAACGGGTTAGCGTGTTGCTTACCCCCTTCAGTTTGTCTTAAAACATGTAAGCCGGGCACTGGGTACTGCTTTAAAATCGCCATAAACTCTTGGTAACGTTGGGCATTTACCATGGGTACTAAACAAACTAAATTTGGGTTCTGAAGCACTAAACGTTGCGCCGTTTCCAAAAAAAGCGGCGCCATCAGTTTAATTTCAGACGCACGGCTACCCGGCAAAATAGCTAATACTTCTGCTTTTTCAGCAATGTGTAACAGTGCTCGTGCTGCCGCTTGATCAGGTTGCATCGGTATAACATCAGCTAATGGGTGCCCCACATACTTAACCGGTATACCCTCTTTTTCATAAATAGATTGTTCAAACGGGAATACCGTCAACATTAAATCAACCGACGCTTTTATGGTGTGAATTCGCTCGTAGCGCCAAGCCCAGATTGATGGGCTAACAAAATGAACAGTAGGCACACCTTGTTTTTTTAAACGCTTTTCAAGTCGTAAATTAAAATCAGGCGCATCAACACCTAAGAATAAATCGGGTGGGTTGTGTTGCCAGCGTCGACATAAGTCATTAAAAATAGACCATAACTTAGGCAGACTTTTTAGCGCATCGACATAACCAAATACTGACAAGGCATGCATATCATGCCAAATGTGCATCTTTTGTTGGGTAAGCTCTGGGCCGCCAATGCCCTCGGCGATATAGCTTTCATCAGGTAAGGCATTTAAGCCTTGCAAAACGCGGGCAGCAATGAGGTCACCTGAAGGCTCACCCGCAACTAACCCAATACGTCGCGTCATGGTCGAATAATGCCCCGCTCACTTGATTCGAGAAAATCAAGTAGCACTTGCAAAGCCTCAGCTGTCATGGGCTCTTCAGTTTGGCGCGCACGAATTTGATTTTTAGCGTCATCAAGTGACAGACCACGCCGATACAACATTTTGTAGGCATCGCGTAACGCAGCTATTGATTCGGGGTTAAAACCTCGTCGCTTAAGCCCTTCGGTATTCACGCCAACAGGTACGCAAGGGTTACCTGCCCCCATGACGTAAGGGGGAACATCCATATGCAGGGCGCTTTGCCCGCCCACCATGGCGTGTGCGCCAATTTTGCCGAACTGGTGCACAGCTGCTAAACCACCAACGATGGCCCAATCACCCACATGCACATGACCACCCATCTGCACACCATTGGCTAAAATCGTATGGCTACCAATCTGGCAATCGTGCGCGACATGAACATAGGCCATTACCCAGTTGTCGTGCCCTAGCCTTGTAACGCCAACATCTTGTATGGTGCCCGTGTTGAACGTGACGTATTCTCGCACCATATTGCGGTCACCGATTTCTAGCCGAGTGGGTTCACCTGCATATTTTTTATCTTGTGGTGCACCGCCAATCGAGCAAAATCGATAAAACGTATTGTGAGCCCCAATAGACGTATGGCCATCAATCATGCAATGCGGGCCAATCACTGTGCCCTCGCCGACTGACACATTGGGCCCCACAATTGAGTAAGCGCCAACTTCTACTGTTGGGTGCAAAATCGCAGACTGATCAACCAATGCGGTTGGGTGAACCTTGGCTGTCATCATGCTTCCATTGGGCGAATTGCGCACATTAGCTTGGCTTCTGCAACCACATGCCCGTCTACTTTAGCCACACCGGTGTACTTGCAAATAGCGCGACCTAAACGATCGGCCACCACTTCAATATGCAGTTGGTCACCCGGCAATACGGGTTTTCTAAAGCGCGCGCCATCAATTCCGACGAAATAGTAAAGTATTTCTTCATTTTCAGGTTTTAAACCCGTTTCATCTGCAAAAGAAAAAATGGCAGCTGCTTGCGCCATCGCTTCTAAAATCAAAACGCCTGGCATCACAGGGTGATGGGGAAAGTGGCCACTAAAAAAGGGTTCGTTAATTGACACATTTTTAAGCGCATGAATTGATTTACCCGGCACCATATCAATAACCCGATCAATCAAAAGCATGGGGTAGCGATGAGGTATGCGGTCTAAGATCGCTTTTATATCAAGTTGCATGGTAGTTCCCAACGGCGCCTAAGGTACGCCAATATGTTTTATTTTAGTCGCTACTTGATCACGTTGCAGAGCCAACCCTTTCAAGCACTCTTAATCGTTTTCTAAGTTGTGACAATTGACCAATTACGGCCGCATTGCGCTGCCATTGGTCGTGTTTAGCGAACGGAAATACACCTGTGTAACGACCTGGCTCACTTACATTCGAAGTGACAGCTGTGCCACCTGAAATATGCACATCATCAGCTATTTTAAGATGACCAGAGAGCATCGAAGCCCCGCCAATCGTGCATCGCGCGCCAATTTGCGTCGAACCCGCCACACCCACGCATGCAGCCATGGCTGTATGCTCACCAATAACGCAGTTATGGGCAATCATAATTTGATTATCAAGTTTGACACCATTGGCAATCAACGTGTTGTCAAGCGCACCTCGGTCTATAGTGGTGTTGGCACCGACTTCGATGTCGTCACCCATATGCACGCTACCGAGTTGTGCAATTTTGCCCCAGGCACCTTTACCTAAAAGCGGGTTGGGTGCAAAACCAAAGCCGTCTGCACCAATTACTGCACCGCTGTGAATAATGCAACGTTGACCGATTTTTACCGAATCGTATAAAGTCACATTCGGGTAAATAATCGTATCTGCCCCGATTTCAACGTGATGGCCAATGCAGCTGCCAGACTGAATATGAACACCCGCAGCAATTTTAACGTGCGCTTGAATGGTGACAAAAGCGTCTACTGTAGCAGTTGGGTCAATATGAGCCGTTTGATCAACCACCGACATAGGGTGCACACCAACAGGTGTTCTTGGTTGACGATTGCGATCAAACCATTGTGCTAACAATGCGTATAAAAGATAGGGTTGAGGGCAAACCACTTTAACAAATGCGCTTGGCCCAAATTTTTCTTCAACTAAACAGGCTACTTCGTTTGTCATAATAACTACGCAAGCACCCGTCTGCGACAAAGCGTCCAGATACTGCGGGCCTACGACAAACGAAAGCTCAAGGTTAGTCGCTGATGCGAGCGACCCTATTCCTTGAACGGGTGTTAATGAATTGAAAACTTGACCCCGTTCAATTCTTTGAACTAATTTTGAACTCTCAGGAATCTGTTTCAACAAAACTGAAACATCAAGCGCTTGAGAAGAGTCAATTAGAACCGGCATAGATTGTTTACCTTGAGTTACTAAAGTCAGTTACCTAAAGCCAGTTACCTAGAGCCAGTTACCTAGAACCAGTTACCTAAAGAGCCTTACTTTTTAGCCAGCGACTGAATCACTTGGTCTGTGATGTCAACGCGGGGGCTAACGGTGATAGCATCTTGAATAATGATATCGAAATTTTCTTGCTCTGCAATTCGCTTAATTGCTGCGTTTGCTTTTTCCACGATCATGCCAAACTCTTCGTTACGACGACGGTTGTAATCTTCTTGCAACTCGCGCTGCTTGCGCTGCACTTCGATGTCAAGATTTCCTAACTCACGTTGATTTCGCGAACGTTCGCTTTCAGCCATAACCGGCGCATCTTTCTCAAATTTTTGCACTTTGTTACGCAAGTCGTTAATATTTTTTTGTAATTCGTCATTACGCTTCATAAACTCATCATCAATTTTTTTCAAAATCGCAATGGCTGGCTCAGAATCACGCAAAATACGCTGGGTGTTGACAAAGCCAACTTTGGTTGAAGTAAAGCTAGATGAAGCGGCCGCAGCAGCAGGGGGAGTCGCTGCTTTAGTGGCTTGCGCCCAAACTGGCTGAGACAATGCGGCAATTGAAATCAACGTAGCGCCCAAAGCCATAGCCGTTACTTGTGCACGTGTAACCTTCGAAAACAATTGTTTACCGAAATAATGCTTCATAAAAAACTCTCATTAAAATTAAATACGATCTAACAACTAAGATTGTGCCACTTTTTCAGATTTAAAACCCGGTACCAACTTGAAACTGAAACACTTGGGTTTGATCGCCCTCTTTGGCGTTAAGCGCTTTGCCATAAGAAAGTTGCAGTGGACCCATCGGTGACAACCATGACAAGCCAAAGCCAGCTGAATAACGCAGATCGCCTAAGTTAATACTGGTGTCGCCCAAGCCGCCATTGTTACCGTAAACTTGACCGCCATCGGTGAATGCAAAAAGCCTAAGTGTTTTTTCTTTGCTTGCACCTGGAAAGGGCCAGTAAAACTGCATATTGCCCACGACTCGTTTTGAACCGCCTAAAAACGTGCCTGTTAAAGGGTCTTTAGGACCTAATGAGTTAGGTGTGTAACCACGAACTGTACCAATACCACCCGCAAAAACGTCTTTAATAACTGGGTATGGCAAGTCACTGTAGCTATTACCATAATCAAGCAAACCATTAAATGCCAAGGTGTAATCACGACCAATTTGCATAAAGTACTGTTGTTGCGCACTGAGTAAATAATATTTCAAATTGACCGTACCAACGGTTGAACCAAATCGAGTCAACGAACCCTTTGTCGGTGATAAGGCACTGTCACGTGTATCTTTAGCCCAACCTGCATTCAACAGAATTGTGTTGGTTGACGTGCCGTAATCTTGCACATACTGTTGATAAGCAAGTGGCGAATTGCTGTACAAAGATGTTGAATTACTTTCATAATTAATACCAAGTAACACTCGATCAAACTCAGTAACGGGTATGCCAAAATTAAAACCACCACCTAAAGTTTTAACTTCATAATTACCTGGGTTATTTTGCGATGGTGTAACGGTACGATAATAAATCGATGTGCTACGGCTAACACCGTCGTTCGTAAAATAAGGGTTTGTGTGCGAAAGCACAAACGTACGAGCATCTTGGCTGGTATTGACCTGAAACGTTAAGGCGTTACCGCTACCAAATGCATTTTGTTCAGAAATACCTGCACTTAAAATCACACCGTCAGCTTGACCATAACCCACACCTAAGTTAATGGCACCTGTTTGTCTTTCTTTCACGGCCATGGCAACGTCAACTTGATCAGTCGAGCCTGGCACCGGTTCGGTTGAGATATTGACCTCTTGAAAGTAGCCGGTACGCTCAAGCCTTTCTTTAGACAATGCCAACTCACCACCGTTATACCAAGCGGCTTCAAGCTGCTTAACTTCACGTCGTGCAACGGTGTCGCGGGTACGCTCATTACCTGTTATTTGAATGCGGCGAACATAAACACGTCGGCTAGGATCAACAAAAAACGTCAGGGCTGCTTCTTGCTTTTCACGATCAAGCACGGGGTTAGGGTTAACGTTGGCAAAGGCATAGCCTAAACCACCTAAATAGTCTTTGATTGCTTTAATTGTTTCGTTAGCTTTAGCGCCAGAAAAAACCTCACCTGCTTTAATTTTAACAAGTTGCTCAAGCTCGTCATTCAGGCTGAGCAATTCGCCTGCCAGTTTCACGCTACTAACCTTGTAAGCCTCACCTTCGCTAAGCGTTAAGGTAATAAAGATACCCAAGCGGTCAGGCGAAATCGTGACTTGGGGAGGATCCATTCGGTACTCAAGGTAACCCCGATCAAGATAATATGAGCGTATGGTTTCCATATCACGCTCAAGTTTTTCACGCGAATACTTGTCACTATCGGTGTACCAGGTTAACCACCCCGAAGTGGTGAGCGACATCAGACCTAATAATGAACTTTCAGTAAACGCTTTATTACCCACGATTTTAATTTCTTTGATTTTGGCAATTTCGCCTTCGAACACATCAAAATTAATACCTACACGATTTCTCGGAAGTGGCGTAACCGTTGAGGTGATTTCAACCCCATACTTACCTTTACTTAAATATTGTTGTTTAATTTCAAATTCGGCTTGCTCTAGCATGGCTTGATCAAAAATACGCCCTTCACCAAAACCGACTTGGCGCAGCGAATCAAGAATAGTTTTGCTGTCAAACTCGCGCATGCCCGTAAAAGCTAATGAAGCAATAACGGGGCGTTCTTGCACCACAACCACCACAACGTCACCACGCGTTTCAATGCGAACGTCTTTAAAAAAACCTGTACCAAAGAGTTGGCGCACAGCCTCAGTGGCCATATCTTCAGTAAAGCGCTCGCCTACTTTCACGGGAATGTAAGAAAAGATAGTGCCTGGCTCTGTACGCTGTATGCCATCAACCTGAATGTCGCGCACGATGAAGGGCGTAAAGGCAAAGGCCACACAAGGCACTAAACCTAATAAAAAAACGCAGGAACGCTTGATGAGGCCTGACCACACTTGCCTGAGCGAGGTAGCATGCTTAGCGTAAAAACAAGACATCTAACGTTCCTTGGAAAAAACCGAAATAGAATGATGATTAAAAATGACCCAATACAACCCAAAAAAAACTAAAAATAAATAATTGTGTGATTAATACCAATGACATTATTTTAAAGCAGATATGGCTCAGCTGAAAAGGCGAGTTAAATCATTAAAAATAGCTAAAGTCATTAAACCACCCAAAAGCGCTACCCCCACCCTTTGACTGATCATCACCCAGCTGTCGGGTGCTGGCTTACCTCTAATCATTTCAACAATATAAAACATTAAATGACCCCCATCTAGCATAGGTATAGGTAATAGATTAAGTACCCCAATACTGATGCTCACCAATGCTAAAAAAGCAATATAAGAGGCAAAACCAATACGAGCTGTTTGTCCAGCATAATCTGCAATCGTGACTGGGCCGCTTATATTTTTAAGCGATACGTCACCTGTGATCATGCGACCCATCATTTTGACGGAAAACCACGATGTTTCAATGGTGCGCGTCACCCCGAGCCACAAACTTTCAAAAATACCGTGCTCAATGGTCACTGTTGGTATGTCTGATGTAAGAGCCACCCCAATGCGACCAACGGGCTGCCCCTGGTCGTTTAACTGCGATGTTGGTACAACTGTGACATTCGTTAACAGACCCGCCCTTAAAACGGTAACCGGAACAGATTGATCAGGGTGTGACTTAATGTAATCAATGAACGAAGTCACGCTTGGGTTCGACTGATTACCCACTGTTTGAACCACGTCACCCGCCATGAGGCCTGCTTTTTCAGCAGCCCCATTGGCATTAACCGAACCAATACTCGGTTTACCCATTTGCAAACCTAAGCCATAAATAGCCAAGATATCTTGTTCACCCGGGTCAGCCATAGGCGGCAGATTCAGCTGTCTATCTATCTGACCCGTTGCGCGTTCAATTGACACAACAACTGGCCCCCCTGCCGGCGATTTCTGTAATAAAGACCAGCGAACATCTTGCCAACCATCAACAGGTTGACCGTCAATTGAAACGATACGGTCATTCGCTTGAATACCTGCTACGGCAGC
Organism: Burkholderiaceae bacterium; assembly: GCA_041688825.1. Lineage (GTDB taxonomy): Bacteria > Pseudomonadota > Gammaproteobacteria > Burkholderiales > Burkholderiaceae_B > Algicoccus. Next base: position 10,297 of record JBDNHM010000138.1, read on the forward strand.
GGCCGTGTTGGCTGCGGGTTGTTGAAGTATAGGGGCAGGTTCAACAGTTCCCGCTAAATTTAAGCCTGCATAAAGAAAAGCGGCCAAAATCAAGTTAAATATAGGGCCTGCAGCAACCACAATAAAGCGACGGCTAACCGGTTGGCATGAAAAAGCTTGTTTTTTTTGTTCTAACGTCATGTCGGGTGTGGGGTCGTCAAGCATTTTCACAAAACCACCCAGCGGAATCGCAGCCAGCGCCCAAATCGTGCCGTGCTTATCTACGCGTTTAAGAACGGGCTTGCCAAAACCAACAGAAAACGTCAACACTTTAACGCCACAAGCGCGAGCAGCCCAGTAGTGACCCAGCTCATGAAAAGTGATTAAGATGCCTAGCGCAACCAAAAACGCCAAAATAGTAAAAAACATAAAGGCCCTGTTTATTTAGGAATCAAATTCAATCAAAATTTATGACTTTAAGTATTTAAGACATGTTTCTTGCGCAAAGGTTCTGACTGCTTGGTCAATCATTAAAACATCATCAATTGAAGAGGGAATAGACCAACCTTGCCCAGCTTGCCAATCAAGTGAATGTGCCACAACCTTTGAAATATCTAAATAGCCTAATTGATGCATTAAAAAGGCCTGAACCGCTATTTCATTGGCTGCGTTCAGAACAACACAGGCAGTTTGGCCAGATTTCAAAGCCTGATAAGCCAGCTGTAAACAGGGGTAACGATCAAAGTCAACCGCTTCAAATTCAAGTTTACCTACCGCAGCTAAATTTAGGGGGCTTACCCCTGCATTTATACGGTCGGGAAACCCTAAACCGTATGCAATCGGTGTACGCATATCGGGGTTACCCATTTGCGCCAAAACTGAACCGTCGCTATATTCAACCATTGAATGCACAATACTTTGCGGATGAATCACCACATCGATTTGTTCAGCGGGCATAGCGAATAGCCAATGCGCTTCAATAATTTCTAAGCCCTTATTGAGCATCGTTGCCGAGTCAACAGAAATTTTTCGACCCATGCGCCAATTTGGGTGAGCACAAGCTTGGTCAGGTGTGACATGTTCGAGTAATGCTGGTGCATGCTGTCTAAACGGGCCACCAGAAGCGGTCAAAATAACCCGCGTGACGCCCTTATTATGTTGACTGCTTGGGTTAACTTGGGTCTGTCGATCAAAGCGAGGTAAACATTGAAAAATTGCATTGTGTTCGCTATCAATCGGTAGCAATTCAGCTTGATTATCAATCACTGCTTGCATAAAAAAAGAACCTGCAGCAACCAATGCCTCTTTGTTGGCTAATAAGACCCTTTTACCAGCCTGCGCAGCCGCTAACGCGGCAGGTAAACCTGCAGCGCCTACAATAGCTGCCATGACAATCTGGCCCCGCGATTCAGCTGCTGTGTCTACCAAAGCTTGAGCGCCAACACGCACTTCAGGTTTTTTTGCTGATGTATTGCGCAACGCCCAAGCTGAATCAAAATTTTGGGCTGCCAAAACGTCTGGCACGACAACACAGGCAGCTTGATGTTGCGCAGCTTGCTCAGCTAGCTTTTGCATATTTGAATGCGCTGACAGCGCATGCACAACAAAACGGTCAGGGTGACGAGCAATCACGTCAAGGGTGTTTTGCCCGATTGAACCAGTTGAACCCAAAACGGTTACATCGCGTAAAACAGTGACATCGTGTGAGATGGCGTGATTCATTGCAGGTACACAACCGAAATCAATACAAATGCAACGGGTAGAACCACTACAACCGCATCAATTCGGTCGTATACACCGCCATGCCCAGGCAAAAGGCGACTCGAATCTTTCACCTGCGCACGTCGCTTGAGCAATGATTCAAATAAATCACCCATTACTGACAAAGAACCCAACACAACACCCCAAACAACAACGCCAAACCACGACCATTGATCAAGCAAGTCTTTTGCAAAAGAACCTTCCCAGGCGGTTGATGCGAGTAACCAAACCACTACCGCAAGAAGACCTGCAATAGCCCCTTCACGCGTTTTACCAGGGCTGATGGCAGGCGCCAACTTGTATTTACCCCAACGCCGCCCCACAAAAAAAGCGGCAAGGTCAGCAACCCAAACCAAAATAAGCAGGGAAAGCAGATAAACAGAGCCGCGTTGCACAAAAAGGCTCACAAATACCCACCAGGTTGCCAGCATTGCAAAAGGTGCAAAAAGCGTTAAAACCGAGCTATGTGATGGGTCTGTCGCACGGCCACGAGCCAAAATGAGCGGCATACCCAGCAACCAAATAAATGCACAAATAAAAACCAAAACGTCAAAACTTCTGGAAAACAAATAGTTGTCGTTTTGAATCGACCAAGACTGCGCCATAGCAATCAGTGCCACTAAACTGGGCAGCAGATAAATGACAAAACGGGGACCTTGCCAAGTCAGTCGAACCCATTCCCATGTCGCGCAAGTAGCTAAGACCATGACAAAAAGCATAAATGGCCAGTGGTTATCGATGATGAGCACATCAATCAAAATAAACAATAAAATAACTGCCGTGATAATGCGCTGTTTGAGCATGTATTTAGGCCGTTGTTTGATTTTCAGTCAGTTGAGCGCTGGTTCGCCCAAAACGTCGTTCACGGGTGCGATACCAAACAAACGATTCAAGTAGTTCTGCTTCACCAAAATCAGGCCAATACTTTTCGGTAAAAAATAATTCTGTATAAGCAAGTTGCCAAATTAAAAAGTTAGACACGCGTTGCTCGCCACCCGTACGAATAAAAAGGTCTGGTTCAGGGGCCCAAGCCATACTGAGATATGGCGCAAGTTCGGCTTCATTAATGTGTTCTGGTTGCTGGCAAAAATTAGGGTTTTGAACCAACATGCGACGCGTTGCGTTGAGAATGTCCCACCTACCGCCATAATTTGCGGCAATAGTTAAATGAAAGGCATCATTCTCTGCAGTCGATGCTTCGGCTTTACTCATCATAGATTGAAGTTTGGTGTCAAACTTTGATCGATCACCAATGACCCTCAGTCGCACCCCTTGCTTCTTTAGCTGAGCGACCTCTCGCTCTAAAGCCTGCATAAATAATCGCATAAGCAAGGTAACTTCTTCTTCAGGCCGTCGCCAATTTTCAGAACTGAAAGCAAATAGTGTTAAGTATTTAACCCCATGCGTGGCGGCCGTCTGCACTACTTTTCGAACGCTTTGAACACCTTTGACATGCCCAGCTGTGCGGGGCAAGTGTCGATTAGTTGCCCAACGTCCATTGCCATCCATGATGATGGCTACATGCTGAGGAACAATTTGTGTCTCAGGTATAGATTGTGTTGAACTGATAAAACTCAAAAGAGGTTTTCCTTAGCTTAAAACCTAATCGTTAAACCTTCATCACTTCAGCTTCTTTTTGCACAATCATTTTGTCAATATCTGTAATGAATCGGTCTGTTAATTTTTGAATATCATCTTGGGCACGGCGCTCGTCATCTTCAGATATTTCTTTATCTTTAACACTTTTCTTTAATGCTTCATTGGCTTCACGTCGTTGATTACGAATCGCAATTTTAGAATCTTCGCCTTCACTACGCACAATTTTCGTAAACTCTTTACGACGTTCTTCAGTTAAAGCGGGCATAGGTACGCGAATCGATTCACCATTAGCCTGTGGGTTTAAACCTAGATCAGACTCACGAATGGCTTTATCAACCACCTGGGCCATGTTCTTTTCCCAAACCTGAACATTTAAAGTGCGGGCATCAACCAATGTAACGTTGGCCACCTGTGACAAGGGCACAGGTGAACCATAGTATTCGACCTGAATATGATCAAGAATACCCGTATGTGCGCGACCCGTACGAATTTTGCCAAGCGTAGCAATTAACGATTCTAGCGTCTTGTTCATGCGCGAATCTGTTAACTGACGAATATTTTGAACACTCATAAAAACCCCTTAAACATGAACGAGGGTGCCCTCGTCTTCACCTGCTACAGCACGTTTTAACGCACCGAGCTTATTAATCGAAAAAACTCTAATTGGTAACTTTTGATCACGGCATAAAGCGAAGGCTGTTGCGTCCATCACTTCAAGACGTTTAGAGATTACCTCGTCAAACCCTATTTTGCTGTAGCGTGTTGCGTTTGGGTCTTTATTAGGGTCGGCGCTGTAAATACCATCGACTTTAGTTGCTTTTAATACAATTTCTGCACCAATTTCAGCGCCCCTGAGTGCAGCAGCGGTATCGGTCGTAAAAAAGGGGTTGCCCGTACCCGCAGCAAAAATAACAGTTTTACCTTCTTCTAGGTAACGTAAAGCTTTAGGTCTGATATAAGGCTCAACCACCTGTTCAATATTTAGAGCTGATTGAACGCGCGACTCAACCCCTTGGTGCTTCAAAGCGTCTTGCAACGCGAGAGCATTCATAACCGTTGCCATCATACCCATATAGTCAGCCGTGGCACGGTCCATGCCTTGAGCACCCGGTGCAATACCTCTGAAAATATTGCCGCCACCAATGACGATGGCTAGTTGAACCCCCGTTCTAACAACCTCTGCAACTTCTTCAGTCATGCGAACGATAGTTGCTCGGTTAATACCATAAGCATCTTCGCCCATTAACGCTTCGCCTGACAACTTTAGAAGCACGCGCTTATGTGGCTTAACCAACATGGGGGTTACCTTTACAAAACATCAAATCAAATTGAAAACTATCACAATGCAGTTTAAACGAAAAAAAACCGGACTATTCAGTTGAATGGTGCCCGGTTAATTGTCATGCTAGTTAAGCCGTACCCGCTGCTGCTGCGGCCACTTCAGCAGCGAAATCAGTGGTTTTCTTTTCTATACCTTCGCCCACTACAAATAACTTAAATGCAGTGATCGAGGCATTGTGCTCTTTGAGCACCTGTGCAACCGTTTGCTTGTCACTCTTAACAAAAGGTTGAGAAAGCAAGGCGACTTCTTTAAGGTATTTTTGAACGCTACCCTCGACCATTTTTTCAACAATTTCAGCCGGCTTGCCTGATTCAGCGGCTTTTAGACGCGCAACTGAACGTTCGGCTTCTTTATCGGCTTCTGGCACACCTGACTCGTCGATGGCTTTAGGTTTAGTAGCCGCAATATGCATGGCTAAATCTTTACCTAAATCTGCTTGACCTGCAAAATTTAACAACACACCAATTTTGCCGCTGTGTACGTAGCTTGATAGCGCGTTAGGCGTTTGCATGCGCTCAAAACGACGAATAGATACGTTTTCACCAATTTTGCCAATCAGTTCGCTACGAAGCGCTTCAACTGTGGTTGAACCCATTGGCAAGGCTGAGAGGGCCGCCACATCTACTGGCGCTTTTTCTGCGACGAGTTGAGCCAACGCATTGACGAACTGAACAAAATCGTCGTTTTTGGCAACAAAGTCAGTTTCACAATTGACTTCAATGACAGCACCTTGTTTCGCATCAGGACTGATAAATAAACCAATGAGGCCTTCAGCTGTGACACGACTTGAAGCCTTACTGGCTTTGCTGCCCAGTTTGACACGTAAAATTTCTTCGGCGCGAGGCATATCGCCTTGTGCTTCTGTTAATGCTCTTTTGCATTCCATCATTGGTGCGTCAGTTTTTTCACGCAACGCTTTGACCATTGCGGCGGTAATGTCAGCCATGATTACTCCAACTAATAAGGGGCTAGCCCAACTTCAAATTTGGGTTAATTAAATATATTTACTCAGTAACAAGCTACATCGATGCAGTTCACTCGGTGACACGTTACATCGTTGCCGTTCACTCAGTATCTCGTTAAATCTTTGCAGTTAATTCAGTAGCAAATTACTTAGCTGCCGTTTATGACGTTACAGCTAAGTTAATTTTTGCTAAACAATTAAGATGCGTCTTGTTCGATTTCAACAAACTCTTCGTCACCTGAAATTTCTTGAACCAAACCGTTAATGCTTTGAGCCCGGCCTTCTAAGACGGCATTGGCAACACCTGTTGCGTAAAGCTCAACAGCTTTGGCTGAGTCATCATTGCCAGGAATGATGTAATCAATACCGTCAGGTGAGTGATTGGTATCAACCACACCAATAACAGGAATACCCAAACAAATGGCTTCAGCAATTGCAATTTTGTGATAACCGACGTCGATGACGAAAATTGCGTCAGGCAATTTTGTCATGTCTTTAATGCCGCCAATTGATTTGTTAAGTTTGACGATTTCACGATCAAACATCAACGCTTCTTTTTTGCTCATGCGTTCAAAGCTACCATCAGCTAACAACAGTTCTAAGTCTTTTAAACGCTTAATTGAGCTTTTGACGGTTTTGAAGTTGGTCATCATGCCACCTAACCAACGGCTGTCAACAAAAGGCATGCCACAGCGCGCTGCTTGCTGGGCAATAATGTCGCGCGCAGCACGTTTAGTGCCCACAAACATGATTGAACCGTTTTTGGTCGCAATTTGTTTAATAAATTTAGTGGCTTCAACGTATTTTTCAACCGTTTGCTCAAGGTTGATAATGTGAATTTTGTTACGGTGACCAAAGATGAACGGTGCCATCTTAGGGTTCCAGTAACGGGTTTGGTGGCCAAAGTGCACACCAGCTTCTAACATTTCACGCATTAATGACATTTTTGAGAGCTCCGAGGGTTAGGTCTAATGAGGCGTATGCATCAAGATTTTGGCCTTGACACCCTGTTTACGCCCCATGCGATTTCCCTGCTGTGAATACGTTTTACGGCTATTTACAAGCAGGAAGCCTATAATTCTACTATTTTTTACGTATAAGTACCTAATCAAATATGCCTTTAGTCACACAAACCCAAGAAATCAATCAAATGCGTACGGCTTGCCAAGAGGCGGCGATGGTGCTTGACTACCTTACGCCCTTCGTTTTACCTGGCGTCACCACAGGTGAACTAGACCGTTTGGCACTCAATTTTGTGCAAGATGTTCTAAAAGCTAAGTCGGCAACCGTGGGTTATGCCCCCCCCGGTTACCCGCCTTTTCCTGGCGCTATTTGTACCTCAATTAACCATCAGGTTTGCCATGGGGTGCCTGGCGACAAAGTACTTAAACAAGGCGATATTTTAAATATTGACGTCACCATTATTAAAGACGGCTGGTTCGGCGACACCAGTCGCATGTACTACGTGGGCGAGCCCTCTATTTTGGCTAAACGGCTGACAGAAATCACATACGCTTGCATGTGGCGCGGTATTACGCATGTAAAACCAGGAAATACCCTAGGCGATGTCGGCCACGCCATTCAGCAACTGGCTGAATCTGAAGGGTTTTCTGTGGTCCGAGAATTTTGTGGTCATGGTATTGGCCGCGTGTTTCACCAAGACCCACAAGTTTTGCATTATGGCAAACCCGGTACGGGCCTGCGCCTTGAGCCCGGTCTTATTTTCACAATCGAGCCGATGATTAACGCTGGAAAACGCGATATTCGACAGTTGGCTGACGGGTGGACAGTCGTCACAAGAGACCACAGCCTTTCAGCGCAATGGGAACATAGTATATTGGTAACCGAGACCGGCTATGAGGTATTGACAACCTCTGCTGGCATGCCAGCAGCCCCCGCACCGATTAGAACCTAGCCACCAAAATGGGGTTGTCATGCGTTCAAATGAGAGCATTAGTTTAATAAAACAAAATTATCAGGTGTCGCGTGCAAAATTGGTTGATCAATTTCATGTCAACCATAACCCTGATCAATTTTTGCATGCCTTATGTCAAATCACCGATGTCGCCTTAATTTCCTTACTGGCGCTTTACCCTCTACCAAAGGGGGCTGTGTTGGCTGCTGTGGGGGGCTATGGTCGTGGCGAGCTCTACCCTTACTCTGATGTTGACTTACTTATTTTGCTTGCGCACGAACCCGATGCGTTAGATCAAGCTAAGCTGAGTGACTGTGTCACCGCACTGTGGGATATTGGCCTTGAACCAGGCTATAGCGTTCGAACCATTTCACAATGTATTGAAGAAGCCGATGCCGACATTACGGTTGAAACATCGTTACTAGAATCGCGCTTGATCACGGGCGATACATTGCTGTTCAAAACATTTGAACGCACCATGCTTGATCAACTTGACCCGATGGCTTTTTTTCAAGCAAAGCTTGCTGAAATGAAGCAACGTCATGGTCGTTATCAAGATACGGCTTATGCGCTTGAGCCCAACTGCAAAGAATCTCCGGGTGGGTTGCGCGATTTACAGGTCATTTTGTGGCTCGCGCGGGCAGCAGGTTTTGGCGCAAATTGGCATGAAATTGCTCAAGCAGGTGTATTGACTCCCACCGAAGCACGTGACTTACGGCGGGCTGAATATGCATTTAAACGACTGCGTATTGAAATGCATTTAATCGCCAATCGTCGTGAAGATCGCGTCGTGTTTGACCTTCAAAATAAACTTGCAAGTGAGTATGACATTGAACCCACGGCTACCCGTCGTGCAAGTGAAATTTTAATGCAGCGCTATTACTGGGCTGCAAGATTGGTTACTCAACTTAATACGATATTGGTTGAAACAATTGGGGCGCATTTATTTCCCCCAAAAAATGATGTTGTGGAAATAATTGACAAGGTGTTTGTCAAACGTAACGATCACCTCGATATTGCACATGAAAACGTTTTTTACGACAACCCACAAGAGCTATTACGAGTTTTTCTAGTAATACAGCAACACCCTGACATCACAGAGCTATCAGCTCGCGCCCTAAGAGCCATTTGGCATGGTCGAACGTTAATCAACGCGGCGTTTCGACAAGACCCTGTTAATCAACAAAATTTCATTCGTATTTTGCAGCAACCACAAGGCATTGTGCACGCCCTGAGGCGCATGAACACGCTAAATATTTTGCCACGTTACTTGCCAGTATTTAGGCGTATTGTTGGGCAAATGCAGCACGATTTATTTCATGCATACACCGTTGATCAACACACCTTGCAAGTCATCAGAAATTTACGCCGTTTCACTATGCCTGAGCATGCGCAAGAGTACCCGCTAGCTTCAAAATTAGCTGCTGGGTTGAGTCATTTTTGGTTGCTTTACGCAGCCGCTTTATTTCACGATATTGCCAAGGGTCGCGGGGGCGATCACTCTACGTTGGGCACCTTAGAGGTCAAACGTTTTGCAAAAACGCATCATCTGTCTACCCTTGACAGCGAACTGATTTGTTTCTTAGTTCAAAATCATTTGCTCATGTCACAGGTAGCGCAAAAACAAGACTTATCAGACCCTGAAGTGATTCAAACCTTTTCCCAAAAAGTAGGCAATCTTCGGCAACTCACTGCACTCTACTTGTTAACTGTGGCCGACATACGAGGTACCAGCCCAATCGTTTGGAATACTTGGAAAGGCAAATTGCTTGAAGATTTGTTTAATTTGACACGGGCTGCGCTGGGTAGCGAACCTGAAAATACTGAAACGGTATTACAACAGCGCATGAATGAAGCGGCACGCCTGACGCGTTTAGCTGGCCTTCAAGACAGTAGCCGAGATGTTTTTTGGGATCAGGTTGATGTGGCCTACTTTCTTCGACATGACGCGCCTGATATAGCCTGGCACACGCGTCAACTTTACTACCAGTCAAGCCCTGAAAACGCCATTGTTAAAGCTCGACCAACGACTGGTGGTGATGGTATTCAAGTGATGGTTTATATGAAAGATCAACAAGATCTGTTTGCACGTATTTGTACATTTTTTGGTAGACAACATCTGAATATTCAAGATGCCCGCATTCACACGACTCGCCATGGGTATGCTTTAGATAGTTTCATTGTTCTACCTGCTTCTAACGATACTAATTTACGCGCACAATCTGCACTCATCGAACACGAGTTAGGTCAGGCATTAAATCAAACGCAAACAACGATGCAACCCTTTGCTGCTGGAAAAATTAGAACGTCCAGGCAATCTCGTGCATTTCCGTTCGTGCCTAAGGTTGACATTCAACCCGATGAACGTAATCAAAACTGGCGATTAGCCATTGTTGCCAATGACCGGCCCGGCTTACTGGCTGATGTGGCCCATGTTTTTGTAGATTTTCATGTGTCGCTTGAAACGGCTAAAGTCATAACACTAGGTGAACGTGTTGAAGACATTTTTGTCATAAAAGGCGAAGCGTTGCAAAAACCTCGCTTACAAAGACAGTTTCAAACGGCTTTATTTGAAACGTTAGCGCTTGAGAAAACCCATGCACAACCCCAACCGGCTTAGTAAATTATTAAGTGCTTTTATTTGCATTTCAGCGCTGTTAGCCGTTGTTGTTGCGTTGATTACTCAACATGTGTTTGACATGCAACCCTGCGCTTGGTGTGTATTTCAGCGTTTACTTTTTTTATGTATCGCGCTTTGGGCGGGTATATCTTGGTTCAACACAATATTTAAAGTTAAAACAACATTTAACGCGTTAATTATCTTAACCAGTTTAGGCGGTATCGTGAGCGCGTTATATCAACTCAACGTGGCCTCTAAGCAGTTTTCTTGTGCACAGACGTTTGCAGATATTTTTATGACTCGGTCTGGGCTTGAAAGCGCTCTTCCGCAGTTATTTGGCATTTACGCCACTTGCGCAGATGCCCGCATTACCCTTTTTGGCTTGGAATACGTTCTATGGGCGCTGTTACTTTTTGCTTTACAAGCCATCGCCGCAACAATAGCCATTACATTCAGTTATCGTTCGCGCCATAGCCTAAATTAAACTGTAAGCCACTGCCGTCATGTTTATGGGCACGGTCTTTGGAAAGGCGCTCAAGGTATTCAGGGGTAATATCACCCGTGACGTATTCCCCTGTGAAGCAAGACGTATCAAAAGAAGTCAAAGCGGGGTTTAAGTCAGACACAGAGCGTTGCATATCACCAATGTCTTGGTAAACCAATGCATCAGCACCAATTAAGCGGGCAATTTCGCCGTCTTCTCGACCATAAGCAATCAGCTCTGTTTGTGTAGGCATATCAATGCCATACACATTTGGAAACCGCACAGGGGGTGCCGCTGAAGCCATAAAGACTTTGTTTGCACCGGCTGCGCGCGCCATTTCAACAATTTCTTGGCTGGTCGTACCCCGAACAATTGAGTCATCAACAAGCAATACATTTTTGCCCTTAAATTCCTGCCCAATCGTATTCAGTTTTTGACGTACTGATTTTTTACGAATGGCTTGGCCCGGCATAATAAACGTGCGGCCTACATAGCGGTTTTTAATTAAACCCTCGCGGTAATTTAAATTGAGTCTTGCAGCCAACTGCATAGCAGCAGGGCGAGATGAGTCGGGTATAGGCATGACCACGTCAATTTCACCTAGAGGCAACATTTTAGCTACTTTGTCTGCAAGATATTCACCCATGCGTAAGCGCGATGCGTAAACCGATACGCCATCAATGACTGAGTCAGGCCGAGCAAAATAAACATATTCAAAAATACAAGGCGCATGAATTTTTTTAATAGAAGATTCTTGACTAAAGACTTCACCATCAAGTGAAATAAAAATAGCTTCGCCAGGTAAAACATCACGAACAAACTCAAAACCTGAGCCCTCTAAAGCAACAGACTCTGATGCAATCATGTAGGTGACGCCTTCATCTGACAAATGTCGGCCTAGGCAAAGAGGTCTAATACCATGTGGGTCTCTAAATGCCAACACGCCGTAGCCTGAAATTTGTGCTGTAACGGCATAGGCACCTTTAACACGTTGGTGCAAACTTTCGACGGCCCTAAATATGGCATCAGGGTCGAGCGAAACGCCGTTGGCTGAGCGTTGTAATTCATGCGCCAACACGTTAAGTAACACTTCAGAGTCTGAATTGGTATTGATATGTCGTTGATCAACACGAAATAATGCTTCGCGCAACTCTCGCCAGTTAGTAAGGTTACCGTTATGAGTAAACGTTAAGCCAAACGGTGCATTAACATAGAAGGGTTGGGCTTCTTCAGCACTGTCACTTGAACCCGCAGTGGGGTAGCGTACTTGTGCAATGCCACTAAAGCCTGGTAAAGACCGCATACTGCGTGTGCGAAAGACATCGCGCACCAAGCCATGCCCCTTAAACATATTGAAGTTGCTACCGTCTGATGTGGCAATACCGGCTGCGTCTTGACCCCGATGTTGCAACAGTAGCAAACTGTCGTAGAGCAGTTGATTCACTGGACCATGACTGACAACACCAACAATTCCGCACATAATTGACCTTGGAATAAAACAAAAAATAAATTTAAAAGGGCAGCCACTGATTCATCGGTGGCGGTAGTTTTTTGCCAAGTTGATGAATAATGCCCGTTACTTGTTTTGATAATGAAGCATTTTGCCACCAAGGCTCTTGCGTCAAAGGGGTGTACCCCACTAAAGTCACAATAATAAGCACTAACAGCAAACCTCTTACGATACCAAATAAACCACCCAAGCCTCGGTCTGCCGGCGATAAACCTGTACCCCTAACCATAGCGGCTAGTGCCATATTGACTAAACCAACCGCTAAAAGGGTGGCAACAAATAGCGCAAAATAAGCAATACCGATGCGCAAGTAGTCTTGTGTAACCCAATGCAACAGCCATTGCGCTGACAGCGCAGGGCCCCACCACACCGCAGCTAAAAACGCCAAACCGTACGCCACGAGGGACAAGAGCTCTTTAATAAGACCTCGCATGAGGCCTAAAACAAAAGACACCCCAATGATGCCCAAAACACCGAAATCAAAAGCGGTCACTGTGTAGTAATGAAGCCGTTAGCATACCCAAGGGTACGCAATCTAGCCTGACCAGCCTGTGCGGCCTCGCGGCTTGAGAACGGGCCAACGCGTAATCGAAAAACTTGCTTACCATTGACCGTAACAGGTTCAACATAAGCGTTGGTCACGCCCTCGCCTTTTAACGTATCACTTCGGGCTTGCGCATCGACAAGCGCGCTGTAAGAGGCAATTTGAACCACTAAATTTTCTTTTATGGTGGGTGCAACTTGAGCGACTCTGGCTTCTGGAGGAGGCAAAGTTCTACCCTCTAAAATAGCGCGAGCACGAGCGCCCTCGTCAGCACGGGGCGCTGGCTGAATGAATGTTTTGCTATCAATCTCAGCAGACTTTACTGCCCCAGCAGCAGGCGGGGTTACTACACTAGGGGTTTTAGTTGTTTCGGTTTTCCCCAAATCAACAGGTTTAGCAATAGCAGATTCGGCAGATTGTTTACTCAAGTTTGAACCGGGTGGTGTAATCAAATTAGAACTGTCAGCTTGAACAACAGGCGGTGTTAACTCGGGGTTAAACGGTGCATTTCGACTCGGAATGGTCACTTCAATATTTGCAGGAACTTTCACAGGCTCGCTGTCAAGCAACATGGGCAACACAATAATGGCACATAAAACAATTGCCACCGCACCGGCCAACCGCCGACGCGCCCTAACCCGCAACTCAGCTGCTTGCGCTTCGCTTGAAACAGAAGGACGGGTGCGCCCAACAGGGCGACGTTGCGATGTCGATTCTTTTCTAGAGAAAAAACCCATTAGGTCATGCCTTGTAAAATTGCTGAAACAGTTAAAAACGAGCCAAACACGACAATTCTATCATTCGGGTTTGCCCGAGCTAGAGCCTGCGCGTATGCTTTTTCGGGTGTTTCAAACTGCTCAATAGTCGGTGGGCTGTCAAGCTGATCTTTTGTTAGCACGAGTGCTGATTCAACTCGCTTGACTAATGCTGCACTGGTTAAACCCCTAGGCCCAGGCAAACCACAACAAAACCAACCATCAATGCGAGGGCTAATCGCTTGCACAACCGCCTCAATATTTTTGTCAGCTAACATACCAAAAACGGCGTAGGTATAAGGTGCAAAACCCATATTACTGATGTTTTTTTCAAGCACTGCCGCGGCATGGGGGTTGTGTGCAACATCTAAAATGACTGTTGGTTGCCCCGGCATAATTTGAAAACGACCCGGCAATGCCGCTTGTATGAGCCCTTGCCGAACAGCTTGTTGCGGAACGGCTAATTGATCACTTAGGGCGTCAAGTGCAGCCAAAGCACCTGCCGCATTAAGCAATTGATTTGCCCCCCGCAAAGCTGGGTAAGCTAGCGCACTGCGACGTTTGCTGCGCCCGGCAAATGCCCATTGTTGTTTGTCACCAGAATAATTGAAATCGCGCCCAATGAGCCATAAATCAGAACCTATTTCGTGGGCATAATCTATTAATGATTGGGGTGGCACAGGGTCAGCGCAAATAGCGGGCCTATGTGGTCTATACACATGGGCTTTTTCAAAGCCAATTTTTTCACGCGTGTTGCCCAAGTATTCCATGTGGTCAAGGTCAATACTGGTCACAATTGAACAGTCAGCATCAACAATATTGACCGCATCAAGCCGACCACCTAAACCAACCTCAAGTACCATCACATCGAGTTTGGATTGTGCAAAAACATGCAAAACTGCGAGTGTAGTAAATTCAAAATAAGTCAGTGATTCGTTGACCTGTAAGCGCGCTTGATCAACCTTTACAAACGCAGCAATAAACGTTGCGTCATCTAGTGAAACACCCTGTACACGGGCCCTTTCATTAAAGTCAATTAAATGAGGTGAAGTGTAGAGACCCACACGGTAACCTGCAGCCAGCAGTATTGATTCGAGCATGGCACATGTTGAGCCCTTACCGTTTGTACCTGCCACCACAATTTTGACCGCAGGGGTGTCTAGTGCCAAGTGTTGCGCCACTTTTTTGATACGGTCTAAACCCATATCAATGAGGCTTGGGTGTAAGCCTTCTAAATAATGAAGCCACGCTGATAATGAGGCATTCGCAGCGGGTGTAGCCTGTTTTTCAGTCATTGAAAAGTCAAAACCTTTAGTGTAAAAAATAAAGACTGTCTTAAGACAATCTGGTCATTAACCATAGTTTAATGTGTTGTCTTATCTTAAAAACTATTTTTACCCATGTCTGCTCGAAAAAAAGAACTTGATTTGCTTGCAATATCCTTAATGTTGCTACTTTGCACGCTATGGGGCGGGCAACAATCGGTTGTAAAACTCATTGCGGCTGATATGTCGCCAGTGCTACAAACTTCTGCTCGTTCAGTCATTGGTATAGCGCTACTATCATTGTTTATGTGGCAACAGAAAATTTCTTTTGCTCTTCATCGAGGTCCATGGCGGGCAGGCCTATTAGTTGGGCTCATGTTTACCATCGAATTTTGGTTCATAGGTGAAGGTTTACGCCTTACTAGTGCCTCGCATATGGTGGTTTTTCTCTATACAGCCCCAATATTTACAGCACTTGGCCTGCATTTTTTTGTACCTGAAGAACGTCTTAGCGCCATGCAATGGGGTGGCATTTCGGTTTGCTTTGTCGGTATTACCATCGCTTTTATAGGTGGTTTTTTTAATCAAAAAATTGAAACTGACATACTTTTAGGCGACTTTTTAAGCCTTTTAGCGGGCCTCGCCTGGGGTCTCACCACAGTCGTCTTACGCGCGACACGTTTAAACGAAATACCTGCTGCACAAACTACGATGTATCAACTTATCACAGCGTGCATCGGTTTATTTATTGCAGCCATGTTCATGGGGCAATTACACGTTAACTGGACACCCGCAGTCATCACTGCCGTTGTCGCACAGGGTTTTTTAATATCTTTTTTTGCCTTACTGGTTTGGTTCTGGTTACTTAAACACTATAAGGCTTCAAAACTAGCTACCTTTAGTTTTTTTACACCCATTACCGGTTTTATGTTTGGCGTTTGGTTGTTAAATGAACCGCTTCATACTTACTTTATATTCGGAGCAGCCCTGGTTATTCTTGGGGTTTATATTGTGAATCACCCGCGCGCTCAGGTAAAAAGTGAAACTTACCCATGTGCCTAGCGGTTATTGCGTTTCAAGCACTTACTGATTGGCCTATAGTGATTGTGGCCAATCGAGATGAATATCACGCGAGACCCACATTAAACGCGCAGCCTTGGTTAGAAAACCCACAGGTTTTAGGTGGAAAAGATTTAACAGCCGGCGGCAGCTGGTTTGGGGTCACGCAAGACGGTCAAATAGCGTTACTGACCAATTACCGTGAGCCATTGGTTGCCAAGCAAACATCTACCTCACGTGGCAAGTTGGTTGCAGATTACTTAATACACTCACAAAAACCATTACCCTATCTGGAAACTTTAAAAGATCAAGCATATTTGTTTAGTGGCTTTAATTTGTTAGTAGGTGACCGCTCTGGTCTGTATGTTGCGTCAAATAGACGGCTTCAAAAAAGCACACCACAACATATATCCAAGTTGGGTCAAAATTACTTGAGCGAATTAAATGATAGTTTTTTAATTAAAGGCAATCTAGGTCAAGATACTTTTATAAACCCTGTTTCTGCAGGTGTATGGGGCCTATCAAATGCGTTTTGGAATACCCCCTGGCCCAAACTGGTTCTTACACGTGATGCGGTGAGCGTGTATTTACAACAGTGTGAAAATCAACTCAAACAACCCGTCGCAGCTGAACTAATAAACATCATGCAAAACATCGTACCCGTACCTGATGGTCTGCTGCCCCAAACTGGCTTAACGTTAGAAAGTGAAAGACAACTGGCTACGCCTTTTATTGTCGGGCAAGACTATGGCACACGCTGCACCACGGTGCTGATGCAACACCGTGAGGGGCAAATTTTATTTCAAGAACAAAGTTACGCGCCGGGTTCTATAAACCCAACACAAACCGTTAGCTGGCTGTATTCGCCAGTACAACCTAAATTGGGGTGGCAAGTCTTAGTAAATTAAAGCTATGTTTAACTCTAGAAACTTTGCTTTACTTGGCTTCAATTTAATTAGCTTTGTGTTGAACTTGGCTTTGCTTTGAACTTGGCTTTCTTGAACTCGGCATTAAGCTTTAAAGCTCAGGCTATGAAGCTTCGGCTGCAAAAATCAGTTGAAAAGACTTTTAACGCGTTGCGACAATACCGCCATTTCTGCCCGACCTGCCAATTTTGCTTTGAGTATAGCCATGACTTTACCCATTGCAGCAGGCCCCTCAACGCCCTGCCCTTTAACTTCAGCCATCGCCTGCTCAATTACCAAGGCAATTTCTTCATCGCTTGCCGCTTGCGGCAAAAATTCTTGCAATACAACAATTTCAGCACGTTCTTGGGTGGCTGTTTCAACACGCCCCGCTTTATCGTAAGCAGCAATCGATTCGCGACGTTGCTTAATTTGTTTTTCAATAATGGCGACGACCTGAGGGTCGTCAAGCTCAATGCGCTCATCAACTTCTTTTTGTTTAATCGCTGCTTGTAAAAAACGAAGCGTTGTTAAACGTTCCGACGCCTTAGCCCGCATTGCGGTTTTAACTGATTCAGAAATTTGTAATTTCAACATACTGATACATTCCTAATATTATTTGTTGTTACTTGTTAATGACTGTTTTTTCAGTTGGAAAGTAAGCTGTGCAGCTGGGTACACCAAACTCAATGGCGTCTTTCATGGCAGGTAACGCGCTTTCATTCCATTCATCAACACCAATAACGGCAATTGAAACAAAACTGCTTTTAGCGTCAACTGCCTCAACATCTACCCTTCCATAAGCAATACGGCCAAATTGACCCATTGAACGCACTTCAGCTGTTCGCCCATTGGCCGCAACACTGCCAACGATAGGCAGCCGTGCATCAGTTGACCAGCAATATTTAGCCTGCGCCATGGCACGATCAAAAACGACTTGAACCGAATGATTGATTCGAAACTCGAGAGTGGGTGATTTGCCAGGTACCGCACCACCGCAACCGACAAGCCATAGGGCTGCAATGATGACAAAGACTTTACATACCATTTTCATATCTACTTTCCATTCTTTTAAGCTTAAGGGCATAATACGCTGTGGCCATAAAACTTTCATCTCAATCAGCTTGGTTATTTGTAGCGGGCTTGCTCGGTGCCTCAGGCGTGGCGCTTGATGCCGTGGCTGCACACGCTTTAAATAACCCCACCGCCGCCGAAGCCGTATCTCGGGCAGCAACCTACCAAATTTTACATGCCATCGTGCTTTTTGTTATAGCCAATCAACCCAGCATACCCAGTCGCGTTGCGCGCTGGGGGTTTCTATTTGGTTTAATGCTATTTTCAGGCAGCATTTACGGCAAATACCTGCTGGGTTTCGCAGCGGCAACAAACATTGCCCCAATGGGTGGCATGCTGCTCATTGCGTCTTGGTTGGCGCTAGGTATGACAGCTTGGGCTCGCATAAAACAGTCTACATAGCGATTAAAGCGTCTTTCGTCTCTGACCAAGTTATTAAAGACCGCTGCAAAAGACTGCTTTGAATGGTTTGTCTGCTTTAACTGCCTTAAATACCTTGAATGCCTTGAATCAACCCGCAACTAGGGCCCCTTTGCTAAAAACGTATTCATTGCTTGGTTCAATCTTTGTAACTGCATCTTTACATCAATGTTGCGACCATTCACAAGCAGTTTTCCATCAGCAAGCGAAAACTGACTCTGTAAACCTTTTTCAGAGCGTGTAGCCAAACCTAACATTTGAACAAGGCCTTCGTATTCAGGGGGCATGATCATTCTCGCAACGGTTACCTTACCCTCTGCTTTAACTTGCTTAGCTGCATCAAATGAATTTGGGTTAGCTAGGTTGGCTGACAAATCAAACAGGGAGTTACCTTCTACCATGCCCCGCTCAGTTTGAGCTTGAATTTTAGGTATTGACACAGAAAAACCGTCTGCAATCAATCGTATGGTCGCGGCTTGAACGATTGCTTGCTGTTTCGCCGATAAATTGTCAAAATTACCTGACTCATTCATGACGTTAGACAGTTCATTAATGCTTTGCTGATTTAAATGCTTGACTGATAAAGTGGCATCAACATCAGTCACGGTTTGTCCCACAAACTCAACTTTTTTAATTTGCTTTTCAACTTCAAAGTTTAAATAGCCTTGGTTAAGTGCATTACTTACTTTGAAAGTAATACCATTCACTTGTGTCGTCGGAAATGACACCTCATCTATTGCCAGAACTGAAGCGCCAACACCATTCAAACGATCAATCAGGTTAACTTTGAACGACATGTTTTTGACATTTAAAAAAGTATCTTTACTTTTAATGTCAACTGAGGGTGACTGAACGAGAAAGTTAAAAATCGCCCCATTCATTAACATATCACCCTGCCAAGGCCCAAATGCTAAAACATCAGTACCCTGCTCGTAACGCAGTGCAGGCGCTGCAAAATCACTTTGTGCAACCCCCTGCCAATTAACTGTACCCTGCCCCTCAACATTAAATTCAGTAGTAAACAAAGCTTTTATTTTTTCATCAAACGTATCAGTGGGTGTTAATTTCCAGATAAATGCCGCCATATGCGACCTTGACACATGGTGATCTATTTCATAGCTCATAACGGCAGTAACAAGATCTGGGCGATTTGCGCCTCGCGCCTGAGGGTCTGCATAATGAATGGTGAATTGACCAGTGGAAACCATCAAGCCACGGTTATGCTTTAAATCAACCACTCGCATGGGTGAGCGTGCAGGCAATTCATCAATAAATGCAATTAATGTTTTTTCTACATGAAACCCTGCATAGATGCCAGCACCAGACCATGCACCCAATGCTAAAACAACAATAATTACTGCCGAAATTAAGAATTTTTTCATATCAACTCGAAGTGGATAGATCATCAGATAACTGAATGATCAATTTTACAAAATACAATTTTTTAAAGTCATTTGATCATTTAACAACGGTTAAATCGAAAACAGACCCGTCTGACAGCGATTACTTTTATCAGAAAAAAGTTGATCGTTACAAATTACCAAGCAATTTTTTCGCCTCGGTAATCAAAAAACTGAGCCCCGGCTTGTGGCTTCAAACGCTTTAAAGTGGCTAACATGCCTAAGGTAGATTCTTCAGCGCTAATACTTGCATGCCCACCCGCAAAGGGTGCCGACAAAGGCGAGCTAACCGTACCTGGCTGAAGCGCCACGACAATAGCCGCAGGGCGCTTACGCTGCATTTCAATCGCAGCAGTTTGAAGCAACATATTCAATGCTGCCTTGGCGGCACGGTAACCATACCAACCGCCCTTATGGTTATCGGCAATGCTACCCACGCGCGCAGAAAGTTTGGCGTATATGCAACCCGGCGAGGCCAATAGCGGTGAAAAATGTTTAATGAGCAATGCTGGGCCAACCGCATTAATTTGATATGAACGTAAAAGATGTTCGGTATTTAAAGCACCCAACTGTTTTTCAGGGCCAACGCCATCAATAATTAAGGCGCCCGTTGCATCAATAATCAAATCAAACGGTGCAAACGCATTAAAATGCGCTGCAACCTGTTCAATTGATGCTTCATTTTCTAAACTAAACCCTTCATGCGTTTGACGCGACAACGCATGCACTTGTTTACAGTTTTCATCAGCTTTTAAAGCATTAACAAACCCTGCGCCAATGGTACCGTGCGCACCAATTACCAAGGCACTATAATTTTCAGTATTCATAAATTGATTGTACTGATTTTTACACTCATAACAACATCGTTAAACCAAGCATTGTTAACGCATATTTTTAGCAATGTCAGCACTGGCAAGAGCAAAAGCACGGATTTGCGCAGCAACAAGCGCTTCAATATCTGGGCTTATAACGGCTACGCGTATTAAAGATCGCCCCATTTTGACCTGTGTTTTACCATTTTTATCAGCAATTGAATTTTTAGGCTTGATCGCCCATAAAACATCGAGCACAACACTATCACCCAATTTACTTTCTATGTTTTGTACATCAACCAGAACTTGAAAATCAAAGTTAGTTTGCGTAGTTTGAGAAAAACTCCATACGTTTGAAGTGCCCAAATCACGTGCTAAATTTGCAACAATCACGCGTGCAACATCACTTTTAAGTGAACCTGCCCAACGATGATATTCATATAACTTAACTTCATTGTCACTGCTATGCACCACTAATGGGGGCTGCACTGAGCGTGTAATAAGTAGTCTTGGGTGAACTCATGCAACCACTAAAAAAAAGACCAAGAATGCTACAAATAAAGTTAAGGTTGGTCTGAATAACTCAGTTTAAAGCGCAGTTTTAACGCCTCTGAGTTTTGGTTTTAAAATACTGACATTTTTTTACGAATTTCGATCAAATTTCAGGCATTTCTACCCGTTTAACACCCCGATCAGGGGTGTTGCGCCCGTTTAGGGCGCACTTATCCTACTGGTCTCAATTCATATCTCATCATCCACAAGTTACTCAAGGCAAAGAGCGTAAATATCTGTGCTGTATTTTTAGCCAGGCCTTTGTATCTTACTTTTCTAAACCCAAACTGGCATTTGATGACGCGAAACTGGTGCTCAACTTTTGCTCTGACTGACGCCTTGAGCTTTTCAATCTTTTCAACTGTTTTACTCATGCCTTTATTCTTAATCGCACGTCGCTGGCTGGGTTTCATGGCCACATACCAAGCAGCTTTTATGTGCTCGGTGTCTTCACGCTTGTCAACACCAATGTACCCTGAGTCACCAAAGACGGCTTCTTCTTCGCCATGTACTAAAGCATGTGCTTGAGTAATGTCGTGATCATTAGTCGGAGTAGTCGTCACGGTATGAACCAAGCCCGATTCAGCATCAACACCAATA
>JBDNHM010000139.1:0-15998 GCA_041688825.1 Burkholderiaceae bacterium
TAATTAATGTCAAATATAATTTAAACCTTACCCAATGCCCTCAATATTTTTTGCGGCGTTATGGGTTGAGAGTGCACATGTGTTTTAAAGGGCGCTAACGCATCGTTAATCGCATTCATTATTGCTGCTGGGGCACCAGCTGTACCTGCCTCACCGGCCCCTTTTGCACCCAATTTTGATGTGGCTGTTGGGGTTTGAATATGTGCAACTTCGATGTCAGGCATTTCACAAGCCATCGGTACGAGGTAGTCTGCCATGCTGGCGTTAATCATTGAACCGCTATCATCGTACAAACACTCTTCATATAATGCGCCACCAATACCCTGCACAATGGCGCCACGCATTTGTTCATCTACAAGCATTGGGTTAAGTACGCGGCCACAGTCTTCAACAGCCCAATGATTCAATAGTTTTACAAAGCCTGTTTCAACATCAACCTCTACATACGAGGCTTGAATGCCATTGGTAAAGATAAACGGAAAGTCACGCTGAGCGTAATGACGGGTCACCATGAGCTCTGGGGTAAATTCTTTGGGTAGGGTGTCTGATCGAAAATAAGCAATACGGCCTAATTCTTGCAAAGAAATGAGTGAAACTTCAGTGTCGGCATCAACCACATGATCACGACGCACCAACATGCTTGCTGTATCACGTTTAAGTATTGCAGCTGCAACCAGTAATATATTTTTTCGTAATGCTTCACCCGCTAACAAAACGGCTTCGCCACCAATACCGGCACCACGCGATGCCCAGGTACCACCCCCATATGGGGTTGTGTCGGTATCACCTGTTATGACACGCACTTTTTTGACATGAACGCCCACAGCATCGGCTGCAATTTGACGATAAATACCTTCTGTGCCCTGCCCTTGCTCGCCAACACCAATCATCACGGTGATGTCGCCTTCGGGGTCAAGTCTGATGGTTGCGCCGTCTTGTGAGGCGATACGGGCACCGCCCACACCATAAAATGCAGCGCTGGGGTTTGTAAGCTCAATGACTGTTGCCAGGCCTATGCCACGGTAAATGCCCTTTTTACGTAGCGAACTTTGTTCAGCCCGCAACGTATCGTAATTCATCATTTCACGTAACTTTCGTAAACTTACTTCGTGAGAAAGTATTTCAAGCTTAATGCCTGAAGCCCCCTCTGTCGGGTAAGCATCGTCTGGAATGACATTCAATTGACGAATTTTAAAAGGGTCCATACCAATTTTTTCGGCTGCCAAATCAACTAAAGCTTCAGTAACGGCACACGCGATTGGGTGGCCCACGCCGCGATATTGGCAAGTTGGCGTTTTATTTTGAAAAACAACATCTAGCTTTGCACGGTAGTGCTTGTGTTTATAAGGTCCGCCAACCAAGTTGACGACTTGGTTACCCTCAATCGCGCTGGTGCGCGGAAACATAGAATAGGGCCCTATTCCTGTTAAGTCGTTCATTTCAAAACCAAGAATTTCACCCTCTTTGTTAACGGCAATACGGCCCTTAATAAGATGGTGGCGCGCATGAATATCGCTTGTAAAACTTTCAAGGCGGTCTGCCATAAACTTTACGGGTCGCCCCAACATAATTGAGAGGGCAACCGTTGCAAAGTCATCAGGGTATGCGTGCACTTTTACGCCAAACGAACCGCCCACGTCTTTACAAATAACGCGAATAGCTTGAGCAGGCAAGTCAAACTGCCGGCCATAAAGATCTTGCATCATATGTGGTGCTTGAAACGAATGGTATACGGTGAGTCGCTGTTCAGCCGGGTTCCAATGGGCGATTTGACCTCTGGGCTCAAGCGTGACACCCGTATGGCGACCAAATTCCATCGTGGCTTCGGCAACAAAATCTGCTTCACTAAATACGCGGTCAACTTCACCGATGTTTAGGGTTCGCGTAAAACACAGATTGTCACCCAGCTCAGGGTGAATAAGGGGGGTTGCAGCATCTAATGCTGTTTCCATATGAATCGCAGCAGGCAATTCTTCATAGTCAACTTCAATCAACTGTAATGCGTCTTCTGCTTGGGCCCTGGTTTCAGCGACAACAGCCACAACTGGCTCACCCTGCCAGCACGCGCGGTCAAGTGCTAAGGGGTATTGCGGTGCAGACTTCATACCAACTAAATGACTTAACGTTGCGACCCATGGCTTACAGACTTTTGCAATATCATGGCCATCAGCTACAAGCACAACACCCGGCATGGCTTTTGCCGCGTTGGAATCAATTTTGTTAATACGCATGTGCGCGATGGGGCTGCGCCAAAAAACGACATGCAACATTCTTGGAATTTCAATGTCGTCGATATACTGGCCTAAGCCTTGGGTTAAACGTTCAATACCGCCTCTGGGTACTGACACACCAATATAACGAGAGTCTTCTGTAACGGGCGCTAGCGGTTTCGTTTGTTCAACGCCAGGCTCAAGATTTAAAATTTCAATTTTCATTTTAAAACCCCTTTCGTGATGTCAACACATCACAAATTGCATCAACAATGGCTTGATAACCTGTGCAACGGCAATAGTTGCCCGATATCCATTCGCGAACATCTGCACGCGTTGCATCAGGTTTTTGTTCGACCAACTCTTTGGCTGCCATCAGTACACCCGATGTACAAAACCCACATTGCAAAGCGTTACGACGAATAAATGCTGCGCGAAGGTCTTCTAAGGCACCTGACTCACTTGAACCTTCAATCGTGTTTACGACTGCGCCGTCTGCCTGAACAGCTAAAGTTAAACAGCCTCGAACAATTTGACCGTTTAACTCTACCGTACATGCGCCGCACACGCCATGTTCACAACCTAAATGGCTGCCTTTAAGCGCAAGATTTTCACGTAAAAAATCAACTAAATGCATTCTTGGTTCGATATTGAAGCTGTGCTTATTACCGTTAACCGTGACGGTGATGGGGTACAGATTATTCACGTTATTGCTCCTGCTTAGATTGTGCTGTGGCTAATATGCGCTTTAAAAGCACAGTTGCCAAATGACGTTTGGTTTCAGGTGTGTTGGTTAAGTCTGGTAAAGGGTCAATTTCAGCGCGCAAACTTTGCAGAGCAAGATCAATTAGCTCATTATTAATGGGTTTACCTTCAAGCATGGCCTCTGTTTTTAGGGCACGAATCGGTGTGGTGTCAACACCAAGCAAAACAATTCTTAGATTGTTTAGTGTGTGACCCATTTGATCACCGACAGCAGTCATACCAACGATGGCATAGTCGCCATGACGACGAGCAAGTTCTTCAAATGCAAACCAATGTGATGATTTTGCAATCGGTATTTCACATGCAATGAGTATTTCATCTGGCTCAAGAGCTGTCATGTACAAGCCGATAAAAAAATCGTCAATTGCAATTCGACGTTCACCATCAGGCCCCTGAACAATAACCGTACCGTTCAACGCGAGTAAGCAAGTAGGCCATTCAGCAGCGGGGTCTGCGTAGGCAATTGACCCCCCCCAAGTACCACGATTTCGTATGGCTCGATGTGCAATATAAGGTGCAGCGATCGATAACAAAGGTAAATTCTTTTTAATTAATTCATTGTGTTCAATTTCAGTGTGTGTGACCAATGCGCCGATACGAATATGATCACCATGAAGAGTAATACCTTGCAAGTCATCAATACCTGTAATGTCGATAATGAGTGATGGGTCTGACAAGCGCATGTTAAGGGTTGCAATTAACGTCTGCCCCCCAGCTAAAATACGTGCGTCATCACCGTGTTTTTGCAATAGTGCGATAGCTTCAGTGATAGATTTCGGTTTGATGTAATCAAAAAGGGCTGATTTCAATTTCTTTCCTCATTAGCTAATTAGATGACCAAGCCATACGCCAAAACCTGTCGACAAAACACCCAAAATGAACCATGTTATGCGTACCGATTCGCTTTGTGTAGCGGGTGATACTTGAGCCGGTGCGTTGACAAATAATGTGGGTTGGTGTTGCGAAGATGAAACTTGTGATTGGGTAGATGTGTTTATTTTTTGCGTGTCGGGGGTAGCTGTTGATGCGTCAATTGACTGCACGCCACCTAAAGAACCTGTTGGCGCACCTGACAATTCTGTTTGAAACACGGCAAAAAACTGGTCAGCAATTTGCTTTGCTGCTGCGTCGATCATACGACCACCCACTTGCCCTAACTTACCACCAATAGACGCTTGAACGGTGTAATTTAAACGCGTTGAGTCGTTATCATCAACCAGCGTAACAACAGATTGCCCTTTGGCCATGCCCGCGGCACCACCTGAGCCCTCAAACTGCAAGGTGTAGCCCTGCTCAGGGTGAATATCAATCATTTTAACTTTGCCAGTAAAGCGCGCCCGAACAGGCCCGATCTTAATTTTGACTGTTGCCTGGCGTTCGTTTGGGCTTAACTCTTGCATACTTTCGCAGCCTGGTATGCACCGCATCAGCAATTCGGTATCGTTTAAACCGAGCCAAACTTTCTCACGTTTAGCGTTGATCAGTATTTCGCCTTTTAATTCCATGTGCTGAATCCTCGGGTTTTCACGGGTGCTCTTTATTTACTTTTTGGTTAACAATGATAAACGTCATTGACCTTTTGGTAAATAGTGTGCGTATCCTGAAAAACCCTGATACCTCTCAAGTTAAACAAACTAGTGCGCTAAAACGTCGCAGAATGAACGCTGGTGATCGTGAACGACAAATCATTGAAGGTGCAATACAATTTTTTGCTTTAAATGGCATGAGTGCTCAATTACGTGATTTAGCTAAAAGCATTGGTGTGACGCATGCCCTGCTATACCATTACTTTCCAACTAAGCAAGACTTAATTAACCAAGTTTACTTAGAGGTATTTGAGGGTCGCTGGCGTGACGAGTGGGACGACATGCTTGATAGTGATTCACTTTCGCCTGAAGACAAACTGACTGCCTTTTATACCGAGTATGTAAATGTCACCCTGAGCAGTGAGTTTGTTAGGATTTTTGTCTATTCCGGTCTGTCAGATCACACGATTACGGACCGGTTTTTTGCGTTGCTCAGAAAACGTTTATTTCCACGATTAATTAGAGAAACCCGTTTAAATCGCGATGTTACAAGTCGATCAAGACCGACTAAAAGAGAGATGGAACTGCTGATGGGTTTACATGGTGGTTTTTTCTATGTCACCATGCGCCGCTGGATCTACCAACAAGGTGTTTATAACGATACAACACCTGATACCTATGAAGAATCACTCATACGCGACCGGGTCAAAGCATACCTTTCTTCAAGTAAAGACCTTTTTAGTAAAAAAAGCGGGCTAATAGAGCCGCGTGTAAGAAGCCAACGCGCATCATTAAAAAAGTGCGCGGTGGGGGTAGGAAAATTTACCCAGATGGGTGAATCATTCAATCGAAATGCGGCAGCATAGCCGATTACTTAATTTTGGAGACATGATGAAACGAGTTAAAACAGCATTAGCCTGTGCGGTCGTATTAAGCGCAACATTTGCATCGGTTAACGTCTACGCACAGCAAAAAATTACCGTCAATATTGGGTCGAGCCACCCAACAACAAATATTTGGGCTTTTGCAATGAAAGGTGTATTTCAACCTACCGTTGACCGTATTCTAAAAGAAGGTGGGGCGAAGTACGAAATTAATTGGCGCGAATCGTACGGTGGCACGCTTTACAAGTTTACCGATACCCGCACAGCCGTACGCGATGGCATCGTTGATATTGGTATGGTTGGTACAGTTTGGGAAAACTCAGCTATGCCGTTGCAAAACGTGACTTACTTCACCCCTTTTGCTACAACAAATCACGAGATGTTGATCGAGATTTTTGACAAACTCAATACAACGTTACCTGCATTACAAAAAAGTTGGTCTGATCAAAACTTAGTTCCGTTATCGTCATTAATCACTGATAGTTATGATGTTTACGCGACATTCCCCATTAAAACAATGGCTGATTTGCAGAATAAAAAACTCAATGCACCCGGCACCTCAGCAAATTGGTTACGTGACACCGGTGCAACCCCAGTTGATGGCGCACTGACAACGTACTACACGAATATTCAAACGGGTGTGACCCAAGGTGCGCTTTCTTTTGCCAGTGGTATAGGCCCTGCCCGGGTCAATGAAGTTGCAAAAAACCTAACGCTTGTTGACATTGGTTCGATGTATTTTGGTAGCGTTGCAGCGAATAAAAAATTCTTTGATAAGCTCCCAAAACCTGTGCAAGAAGCGATGGTGCAGGCTGGTAAAGCCACTTCCAAAGCCCATGGGGAACACGTAACCGTTACCTCTAAAGCTGCGTTAGGAAAAATGAAGGCTGATGGGTTGATTGTTACCTCGTTACCTCAAGAAGAGAAAATGAAATGGGTAAATGGTTTACCCAATTTAGTTGGCCCATGGCTTGAAGCAACGGGTGATAACGGCAAAATCGTGTTGAAAGCCTATTTTGAAGAGTTGCGCAACCGCGGTGTGACGCCATTACGGAATTGGGATCAAGAAAATAAGTAAATAAGTAAGTATGTAAGTAAGTAAATAAATAAATAAAACGACGTAATGTCCGTCACTTTAAGCTCGACCTTTAAATTTGAGTAGATATTTCTTATTTACGGTTTTGTTTAGAGTGATGGACATTTTAATCATTACGCGCTTCACCCTTGACTGGAATACGAAATGGCAAGCCATGTAGAAGCACCGACTTCAACCAATCTGTTGCAAACGCCTGCAAACCTTTTGGCAGCGATTGGCACAGTATGGATCTTCTGCATGATGTTTCTAATCGTTGCCGATGTCGTAGGTAGAAATTTTCTTAATTTGCCCATTACGGGTGTTGCTGAATTTGCTGCAAGGTCGGTCGCATCGATTGTGTTTCTTCAAATTGCAGCGGCTATTTGCTCAGGTCGCATGACAAGGTCTGATTTTTTGTTACGTATTCTGGAAAATAAGATACCTCATGTTGCAAAATTTCTTGAAATTTTAAACGTTGTTGTGGGAAGTTTTTTGTTTATTGCCTTAGCACTCATTGCTTGGCCAGAATTTGCTGAATCAATCAGCACGCATGAGTACTTTGGTGTTCAAGGTGTATTTACTATATCTACATGGCCCTTTAGAGGCATCATTATTGTCGGTTCATTATTCGCAGCACTTGCTTATTTACTTTGCATACCTAGTCTTATTAAACAAAAATTTGGGCCTTCAACATGAGTGAAATTCAGTGGGGCGGCATACTGATTGGCATGCTCGTTTTTTTTGTTTTAATAGGAATTGATATAGCGATTGCTTTAATAGCGATTGCATTTGCAGGTGTGTGGTTAATTAGGCAAGACATTGAACTGGCAATGCGCTTAATGTATATGTCTGCTTATAACGGTGTCGCTGATTATATATTTGCCACCATTCCTCTCTTTGTATTAATGGGTTTACTGGTTGCAATTTCAAATGTAGGTAAAGATACTTTTGATGTTGCAGAAAGCCTTTTGAAAAGAATCAAAGGTGGCCTGGGTGTTGCAACCGTTGCCGCTAACACTGTAATGGCCGCAGTAACAGGCGTATCGATTGCTTCAGCGGCTGTTTTTACGCGCGTTGCAGTGCCAGAAATGGTTCGTCATGGCTATAGGGCTAATTTTGCAGCGGGTATTGTGGCGGGTAGTTCTGTTCTTGGCATGCTCATACCGCCTAGTTTGCTACTCATTATTTATGGTGTGTTGGCTGAGCAATCTATCGGTGCGCTTTTTATAGCTGGGCTTATACCTGGCATTATTATGGCGATCGCATTTGCCATCACAATCATATTGATGGCTACGTTTATGCCGAAATTTGTGTTTGATCCAAATCAACAATCAAAACGCATACTTGCAAGCTCAACAACTAAAGTACTCGGTGTAGGCGAAATGTTTTCAAAGCTTACACCTATAGCTGCTCTGGTTGTGCTGGTACTGGGTGGTTTATATAGTGGTTTTTTTACCCCAACTGAAGCAGGTGGCGTGGGTGCATTTGGTGCCTTTGTGATTGCATTACTTCGTCGTAAATTAGGTCAAGGCAATTTATGGCGTGTTTTACATGAGACAGGTAGCATTTCAGTTGGCATTTTAATTTTACTGATTGCGGCAGGGTTCTACAGCAGAATGTTATCTGTAGCGGGTGTGCCCAGCGCGCTTAGCAGCCTAGTACAAGATGCAAGCTTCGGCTTATACGGCTTTATTTTTGTCTATGTTGTTTTACT
This sequence comes from Burkholderiaceae bacterium, assembly GCA_041688825.1. Lineage (GTDB taxonomy): Bacteria > Pseudomonadota > Gammaproteobacteria > Burkholderiales > Burkholderiaceae_B > Algicoccus. The sequence goes on from JBDNHM010000139.1 coordinate 8,175, forward strand.
TTTGCTTTTAGGCATGATTCTTGACTCAAGTTCAATTTTACTGATCATGACGCCCATCGCTGCCCCAATTGCGGCTGACTTTGGTATGAACCTGATTCACTTTGGCATTATTACTGTCATAGCTGTTGAGGTGGGTTTACTTACCCCACCCTTTGGTATTTCAGTGTTCACTGTAAAGAGTACATTGAACGACCCAAATATTTCTGTAGAAAGCATTTTTCTGGGCACCCTACCCTTTGTTTTAATCATGCTGGTAGTACTGTTTTTTATTGCTTTGTTTCCAATTTTAACGACTGCTCTGATTTAGTTATATAGATTTGATATTAAATAAAAACTCCCTAATATTTCTTCTAAGACAATTGATTTATAGGCTTCTAAAAAACCTGTTTTAATTTGGCTTCGCGAGTTGCGCTTTGATGTATTGCAAATCAGTTTGAAGCTTATCTAACTTTTCGTTTAACAAATTTATTTCTTGGTTGTGCGCCAATACTTCTTCATTTTTTTCTACCGCATGCTCGGCGTCGTTAAAACTTTGCATAGCATTGACAATAATCGCAATAAACAAATTCAGCATGGTGAATGTGGCAATTAAAATAAACGGTATGAAAAATACCCAGGCATAGGGAAAGGCTTCCATCACTGGTCTTGCAATACCCATTGACCAACTTTCTAGTGTCATCACTTGAAACAGCGTGTAAAGCGAAAGGCCCAGTGTGCCAAACCAGTCTGGAAACGTATCACCGAAAATTTTAGTGGCAATCACAGCAAACACATAGTAAAAAAGTGAAAGCAATATGGCAATAGAGCCTAAACCTGGCAATGCACCCAACAAGGTCGTCACCACTCGCCGCATAGCGGGAACGGCTGAAACCAGTCTCAGTACCCGTAAAACTCTGAGTGCTCGCAAAATAGAGAGCGGCCCAGAAGCTGGTACCAAAGCAATGCCCACCACAATCAAGTCAAACAGGCTCCAAGGGTCTTTAAAAAAACGCATGCGCCAAGCGAAGATACGCAGTGTTAGTTCAACCACAAAAACGGCTAAAAATACGTTGTTGATGAACTCAAGAACATGCCCCCACTGTGACATGACCCCTTTCGAGGTTTCTAACCCCAAAATAATGGCTGTCAAAATAATGAGTGTCATTATAAATTTGAGAAACCTGGGGTCTTCAACAAATTTTTGGACTGTACGTTGTAACGAACGGGGATCGGCGTTGAGGTGTGGTGCTGACATGATTATTGTTCCGAAGAGGTAAGTCAACGCGTTAATTGGGTATACCTAGACTATTAAAGGCCCACGATTGCTGAGTTTTTAGCTCTTGCCGCGTGTAGTTTTTTGTAACTATCAAGTAAGCGGTGGTGCCGGTCTAAGCCTTCTAACTTTAAGCTTGTTGGTGTGAGGCCATAGAATTTGATACGACCATCTACTGACCCTAACACGGCATCTATTCTGTCATTGCCAAACATGCGCCGCAAATTCACGGTGTAATCATTAAGCGCCAGTTCATCATCGAGCAAAATATCAAGCACGGCCATTATGGCCTGATAAAACAATCGCCGTTCAACGGTGTTGTCGTTGTATTGAAGATAAGCTTCCACTAACTCATGGGCTTGTTCAAACTGCTGCAAGGCGAGTTGAATTAAAAGTTTGAGCTCTAAAACTGTCAACTGGCCCCAAGGCGTGTTCTCATCAAACTCGATGCCGATCAAGGTGGCGATGTCGCCGTAATCATCTAACTCGTTATTTTCAAGGCGTTCAAAAAGTGCACTCAGTTCAGTATTGTTTAATTGAAACAAATTCAAGATGTCAGCACGGAATAATAATGACTTATTGGTGTTGTCCCAAATCAGATCGTCTATGGGGTAAATCTCGGAATAGCCTGGCACCAAAATACGACAAGCCATAGCACCTAACTCGTCGTAGACGGCCATATAAGATTCTTTACCCATCGCATCGAGTATGCCAAACAATGCGGCGGCTTCTTGGGTTGTGGCGTCATCACCGTCGCAGGCAAAGTTCCATTCCACAAAGTCAAAGTTTGATTTGGCACTGAAAAATCGCCATGACACGATACCGCTCGAGTCAATGAAGTGCTCAACAAAATTGTTGGGCTCATTAACCGCTACGCTGTTAAACGTGGGGGGTGGCAGGTCGTTTAAACCCTCAAAGCTGCGCCCTTGCAGCAACTCAGTCAAGCTTCGCTCAAGCGCAACCTTAAAACTCGGGTCTGCCCCAAAAGAGGCATAGACACCGCCGGTTCGCGGGTTCATCAGTGTCACACACATCACAGGGTACCGCCCACCAAGCGAGGCATCTTTGACTAAAACAGGGTACCCCTGCGACTCAAGTGCCTGGATACCCGTCAAAATGGTAGGGTACTTTTCAAGCACTGCCAGTGGTACGTCGGGTAGCGTCAACTCACCTTCTAAGATTTCACGCTTGACAGCACGCTCAAAAATTTCAGACAGACACTGCACCTGCGCTTCAGCCAAGGTGTTGCCAGCACTCATACCGTTGCTGACATACAGGTTTTCAACCAAGTTGGAAGGAAAATAGACGGTTTCGCCGTCAGATTGTCGCACGTATGGCAGTGCGCAAATACCGCGTTCTACATTGCCAGAATTGGTGTCGATCAAATGCGAACTTAGCAACTCGCCATCAGGGTTAAAAATATCTAGACAATAATCGTCCAAAATATCGGCGGGTAAGGAATCATTCAGGCCAGGCTTGAACCAACGCTCATTTGGGTAGTGAACGAATGGGGCATGGGCGATGTCTTCACCCCAAAAGGCACCCGCATAAAAATGGTTATTGCTTATGCGCTCAATGAACTCGCCCAGTGCCGATGCCAAGGCGCTTTCTTTAGTTGCCCCTTTGCCGTTGGTAAAACACATGGGCGAATGTGCATCACGAATATGCAAAGACCACACATTGGGAATAAGGTTGCGCCATGAGGCGATTTCGATTTTGATACCAAGGCTTGCTAACAAGCCGGACATGTTGGCAATGGTCTGCTCAAGCGGTAGATCTTTGCCTGTTATGTAGGTTTTCACATTCGAATCAGAATGAAGCGTCAGTAAAGCCTGTGCGTCAGCGTCAAGGTTTTCGATTTCTTCGATCACAAACTCAGGGCCGGCTTGCACCACTTTTTTAACTGTACAGCGTTCAATCGAACGCCGAATGCCTTGACGGTCATGGGCTGAAATATGTTCAGGCAATTCAACTTGAATTTTAAAAATTTGTTTGTACCGATTGTCTGGATCAACAATATTATTTTGCGACAGGCGAATGTTTTCAGTGGAAATGTTGCGTGTGTCGCAATAAAGTTTCACGAAGTAGGCTGCGCATAACGCTGATGAAGCCAAAAAGTAGTCGAATGGGCCGGGCGCTGACCCATCGCCCTTGTAGCGAACGGGCTGATCAGCAATCACCGTGAAGTCATCAAACTTAGCCTCAAGCCTAAGCTTGTCTAGAAAGTTGACTTTAATTTCCATGAAAATAATCCAATAAATAAAACATAAACATCACCGATAACTTATAGGCCACTGACGATTGACATCTTGCAAACATTGCCAAAATAAATGGCAGAGACCACTTAAAGTAGGCGAAAATAGCTGAGTTCACCATAATCAAAGGTCTAATCATCATTTCAAACTAAAAAAACCAAACTCACAAGTCGATCATTTTGCTTGGTTTAAAATTGAAATCATACTTTCTATCTCTTTATAGTGTTTATCGCCTCATGAGCGTCATAACGTCCCATATTCTTAATTTTATAGCGCAACCTAGCGTCAGTAACGATTACTTTAACGACTTAGCGTTAAAGGTTTTTGCGCATCAGTTTGCGCATAACCTACCCTTTCAGCGCTTTTGCCAAGGCCGAGGTAAAACGCCTCGTATGGTAAAAACTTGGCAAGACATACCCGCTGTTCCGATTAACGCTTTTAAAGACCTATCACTAAGTTGTTTACCCACAGACAGTTGCGAACGTGTCTTTATGACGAGTGGCACCACTCGGGGTAACGTGAAAGGCCGTAATTTTCACCCCACCTTAACGGTTTACGATGCGTCGATGTTGAGTAACTTTGCTAAACAAGTCATGCAGGGTCAGTTTCGTATACGCATGGGCATTTTGTTTCCAACTGAAAAACAAATGCCGAATTCATCGCTTGCACATTATCTGGCTTTAGCTTCAACACATTTCGGTTCAACCGAGAGCGCCTATTACTTTGATGAACAAGGCATGCTGACCGACGCTTTGTGCGAGGCTCTGCTTACCGCCCAGCAAACTGGTGAACCCTTTGCCTTGCTTGGGGCGAGTTATAGTTTTGTTCATTTACTTGACGCTTTACAAGCACTTGGTCAACGTTTTACCCTGCCCCCAGGTAGTTTCTTACTTGATACAGGCGGTTTCAAGGGGCAATCGCGAGAAGTGTCGATTGACTCTTTTTATGACCAACTCAGCGCCATATTTGGGGTCAGTCGTGATCGATGCCTCAATATGTATGGCATGACTGAACTCAGCAGCCAGTTTTACGATTCTGGTAATCATGTTGTGCCGTCAATCAAACGAGGCCCACACTGGGTTCGTTCACGATTGGTTGACCCGTTAACCGGGCAAAATGTACCGTTGGGTGAACGTGGTATTTTGGCCCATACCGATTTAGCAAACTTTAATTCAGCCGTCACCATTTTGACCGAAGACGTGGGGCAAGCCGTTGATGAAGGTTTCATTCTGTTGGGCCGTGCTCAAGGTGCCGATGCAAAAGGCTGCTCATTGGCGGTTGATGAATTCTTGAAAGCAGCACAAGCATGACCGAACATGTTTTTAAAGCAGGTTACTTGCCTGGATTAAATGATTCAGACGTGGTTTGGCAAAGACTCAGCTTGGGTTCGCCTGATGCACCACTACAGGTTGATTTGCCACAACTGACAAACGAGCAAATGACGGTTTTAGCCCAACGTGTCAAAAGTGCAAGCCAGTTGCATTTAAAAACCATGTTGGTGTCAGACATTGTGCGTGTATTAGACCAAGCGACGGCAAACTTACTTGACGTGAATAATAAGTTTAGACAAGAGCTTGAACGACTGCTGCCACTCGCTACCGGCTATGCCGCAGAGATGGTGCGTTTAAATTTGACTTCATATCTTCAAACTTTTCGTAGCTTGTCTTTGCAGCGGTTTTTAGCAGAAGACTTTTCCAACCCAAAAGTACTAGACGAGTTTCAACCTCGCGTCACGGGGGGCTGGGTAAAAGCCTTTGGGCCTGAATTACTAGTACATGTTTGGGCAGGCAATGTGCCGGCTTTACCCCTTTGGAGCTTTGTTTCGGGTTTATTGGTTAAGGCGGGCTCTATCGGCAAAATTTCAAGTGCAGAGCCCATTTTTGCTACTGTATTTGCGCGACTGTTAGCTGAGATTGAACCCCGTTGGGCTAATTGTTTTGCTGTTGTTTGGTGGCCGAATGAGTCAGACTTGGCCTCAACTACTTTTGCCTTAGCCGATCTGGTGCTGGCATACGGGGGCAACCCTGCCCTGCAAGCCATGCAAGCCCATGTGCCCGTTACCACGCGTTTTTTGCCACATGGGCACAAAATGAGCTTTGGTATGATTGCTGCTGAAGCACTTTCTGTTCAAAAAGGGCCATATGTTGCCATGCAAGCGGCGCTTGATATCGTGCGTTTTGATCAACAGGGTTGCTACTCACCCCATATGTTTTATGTGCAAAAGGGTGCGCAAATAAGCCCTTATGAGTTTGCACAACAACTGTCACACGCACTGGCCAGCTTGCAACACAAAATGCCACGCCGTGCCTTGTCGCTTGAAGAAGCGGCACAAATAAATGCCTGGCGTGAAATGTATGAGTTAAAGGCACTTGTTGACATGACGCACAAACTACTTGGGAATGAAACCATTCAAAGTATCGTTGTATTCAGTGAGCGGCCTCTGCCGTTGTCGCCGAGCCCCTTGAACCGATGTATTGTGGTCGTTGCCGTCGACACCCTCAAAGAGGTTGCCGATTTAATTGCACCTGAACGTGACTATTTACAAACAGTTGGCCTGGCTGCTGCACCTGAAACGTTACTTGAACTAGGTGATTGCTTAGGCCGAGCGGGTGTGACGCGTATCTGTGCTTTGGGTGCGATGACATCGCCTGCAGCGGGTTGGCACCACGATGGGCGTTTTAGCCTACTCGATTTGGTTCGTATGGTTGACATTGAAGCTTCAACGGAAAGTGAAGCCGAGCGCTTTACTACCTACGGGCTTTAACAACTTGAACTCCCTAAAACTCGAAGCAGTCAGTTTTGCTTACCCTGATCGGGGTCGTGTGGTTAGCGACGTGAGTTTAAGCCTTGCGCCCGGTGAAATACGTTGCTTAATTGGTCGAAGCGGTTGCGGTAAAACCACCTTGCTTAAACTTGCAGCGGGTTTACTGAAACCACAAACGGGTTGTATTCAATTAAACGGTCAAGTAGTTGACAAGCCTAGCCCTGATACGGGGTTTGTGTTTCAAACGCCCACCTTGCTCAATTGGCTAAGCGTGTTAGACAATGTTCTACTGCCGCTTAGCTTACAAGGCCTCGTCACTCGAACACAACGCGAGTACGGTGAAAAACTCTTGGCTCAAATGGGTTTAACCCCATTGCGCCACGAAAAACCAAATCAGTTATCAGGCGGTCAGCAAAGCCGCGTCGCCATTGCTCGCGCTTTGATTACACAGCCTTCTGTGTTGTTCATGGACGAACCGTTTGCTTCTTTAGACGCGATCACGCGCGACGCGTTGCAAAACGAATTTTTAACCCTGTGCCGCATGCAAGGCACAGCCGTGCTGTTTGTTACCCACGATTTAAGCGAGGCTGTTTTTTTAGCAGACTGGGTCAGTTTATTAATCGATGGCTGCATTCAAACACCTCGTCAGATCAATTTGCCTCGCCCACGCCAAAGCAACATGCGCTTCACGCCTTCTTTTAATGCGCTGTGCGAGCAATTACGACATGATTTGGACGCCAAAATATGAAACATGAGCGTCTTTATCCTTTTTTACTCGGTGTTATGTTTTTGGTGTTTTGGGAAGCTGCGGTCAGCATCGCTCATACTTCGCCATTAGTGCTACCCTCACCCTCTGTCGTCATACAGTCACTGTGGCAAGGGTTAAGAAGCGGTTACTTGTGGCCACATATCGTCTATACCTTGACTGAAGTCATTTTAGGTTTGTTAATAGGTGCGTTTTTAGGTTTTGTAGGGGGGGTCATTTTGGGTGAGTCAGCTCGGGCTCGAACACTAATGATGCCTTACGTGGTTTTCAGCCAAGTGTTGCCCAAGCTTGCACTGGCCCCCCTGTTTGTCATGTGGTTTGGCTTTGGCACCTTACCCACAGTAATGATTACGGCTTTAATTTGCTTTTTCCCCCTGCTAGAAAACACGTTAGCAAGTATGCAAAAAGTCGATAAGCAACAGCTTGAGCTTTTTCGAATGTTGCGTGCAAGCACTTGGCAGAGCTTATGGCGCCTAAAACTACCTGCAGGTTTACCGACTATCATGGCAGGCTTTCGGGTTGCTGTAGTGCTAGCATGGGTGGGTGCGGTAGTGGGTGAATTTATGATTTCCAGCTATGGCTTAGGGGCGTTAATTATTGCAGCGCAAGGGTCTATGGACACCCCACTTATGTTTGCCGTGCTAACAATAATCGCCGTACTTGGCCTCATATTTTATAAAGCAGCTCAGTTACTTGAACGTCATTTACTACTCAACTACTCTGACCATTGACCATTGACGATTGACCGTTGACGATTGACCGTTGATTATTGACCGTTGATTATTGA
>JBDNHM010000140.1:0-2977 GCA_041688825.1 Burkholderiaceae bacterium
CAATATCAACGTGCAATGAAGGTAAACCATGTCAATCTTCTCAAATCCATATGATTCAAAAATTCGTCTACGCTGCACTTGCGGCACCCACGCTTCGCAAGCGGAACACGACGCACAAACTGCCCACTCTAGCAATATGTCTTCTGATGACCTCACATCAAATGTGGTCGAACAGGCTGTCATGCGGGCATTATTTCCACAAGATGCAGCCAGAAGACACTTTTTATCTGCGGTAGGCACCTCAACGGCCATGGCAGCAATTGCCAGCATGTTGCCTTTGGCCTCTATCAAAGACGCCTTCGCGCAAGGAAGCGGCCCATTAGAGAAAACTAACCTGTCGATTGGTTTCATACCCATTACTTGTGCAACCCCAATCATTATGGCTCACCCAATGGGCTTCTATGCTAAGCAAGGGCTAAATGTTGATATTGTTAAAACAGCAGGCTGGGCTTTAGTTCGTGACAAAACACTTAATGGTGAATACGACGCGGCTCACATGCTTGCACCGATGCCCATTGCGTTGTCATTAGGCCTGGGTGTAGCCCCTATTCCGTACACCATGCCAGCTGTAGAAAATATCAATGGTCAGGCCATTACTTTGGCTATGAAACACAAAGACAAGCGTAACCCAAAAGACTGGAAAGGGTTTAAGTTTGCAGTACCGTTTGATTATTCAATGCACAATTATTTATTACGTTACTACTTAGCTGAAGCAGGTCTTGACCCCGATCGTGACGTACAAATTCGAGTGGTAGCCCCACCTGACATGGTTGCAAATTTACGTGCCGACAACCTAGACGGCTTTCTTGCACCAGACCCGGTTAACCAACGTGCTGTTTACGATGGGGTTGGATTTATTCACATATTATCTAAAGACATTTGGAACGGCCACCCCTGCTGCGCCTTTGCGGCTAGCCAAAAATTTGTAACGACCATGCCAAATACGTATGCCGCTTTGTTGCGCGCAATCATCGATGCCACTGCCTATGCTCAAAAAGCTGAAAACCGTAAAGAAATTGCGGTACAAATTGCACCGGCTAACTACCTCAATCAACCCGTAACAGTGGTCGAACAGGTCCTAACTGGCACATTTGCTGATGGCCTAGGCAACGTGCAACGCGTACCGGATCGTATTGGTTTTGATCCATTCCCTTGGCAGTCGTTTGCTGTCTGGATTTTGACTCAGATGCAACGATGGGGTCAGATAAAGGGCGAAGTCAACTATCAACAAGTTGCCCAACAGGTTTTTCTAGCAACTGATGCAGCGCGCTTGATGAAAGAGGTTGGTATGACGCCACCCACCACTACATCTAAAGGCTTCAGCGTAATGGGTAAACCATTTGATCCAGCACAACCCGAAGCCTACCTGAATAGCTTTGCTATTAAAAGAAGTTGATGTCAATGTTGAATCAAGCGTATTTCAAACGGCTGTGGCCGCCAACCTTAATCTTAATTATCATTATTTTATTTTGGTATTTGGTTACTTTGCCATCAGCTGGGCAGCAGACAGTCGATGACGACTACGCTAAATTGGTTGGTGCCGCAGCAGCCGTTGGTCAACAGACTGGGTTTCCAACACCTCATCAATTTTTTTCTGTGTTGGTTAAACAGCTATCAGACCCTTTTTATGATCTTGGCCCAAACGACAAAGGCATTGGCATTCAATTAGCGTGGTCAATTGCTCGCGTAGCGGCTGGCTTTGGGTTGGCTGCACTGGTGGCTGTGCCGCTTGGTTTTATCATTGGTATGTCTCGCCGAGTCTTTGAAGCGCTTGACCCTTTTATTCAAATACTTAAGCCTATATCACCTTTAGCGTGGATGCCGCTTGCTCTGTTTATTCTTAAAGATTCAAACATATCGTCTATTTTTGTTATTTTTATTTGTTCGATTTGGCCGATGCTCATTAATACCGCTTTCGGTGTCGGTGCCGTTCGAAAAGAGTGGCTTGATGTCTCACTAACGCTTGAAGTTAAGCCATTGCGTAAAGCTATTTACGTCATATTGCCTGCTGCTGCACCCACAATTATGACGGGTATGCGTATATCAATCGGTATTGCTTGGTTGGTAATCGTAGCGGCTGAAATGCTTGTTGGCGGCACCGGCATTGGTTATTTCGTCTGGAACGAGTGGAACAATCTCTCAATTAGTAATATTTTAGTGGCCATATTGGCAATAGGCCTCATTGGCATGCTTTTAGATTTTGGCTTTGCCAGACTGCAAAAAGCAGTTATGTATAAGGATTAGTGCACACAATATGCCAAACTTTTTGCAAGTAGAAAATCTTAAGAAATCTTACCCTGGCGCACCTGGAGAACCTGAACTCGTTGTATTTGAAAATGTAAACTTTCACATTAATAAGGGTGATTTCGTCTGCATTATCGGACACTCTGGGTGTGGCAAAACGACCATTTTGAACGTTTTAGCAGGCCTAGAAAAAGCCAGTGCCGGCTACGCCTTCATGGATGGTAGAGAAATTGCTGGACCAAGCTTAGATCGTGGCGTTGTGTTTCAATCGCACGCTCTGTTGCCCTGGTTAAGTGTTAAAGCCAACATAAATTTTGCAGTCAAATCAAAATGGCCTCAATGGTCTGATTCACAAATTAATGCACACACACAAAATTTCATTGATTTAGTGCGCCTCAACGGTTCCGAAGAAAAAAAACCTTCCCAGCTATCAGGTGGAATGAAGCAACGTGTTGGCATCGCACGGGCTTTTGCGATTCAACCCAAAATGCTTTTGCTAGATGAACCCTTTGGTGCGCTCGACGCATTAACCCGCGGCAGCATTCAAGATGAGTTGCTGTCGATCGTTTTAGAAACGAAACAAACTGTCTTTATAAAGTGGACCCTTTCATCAAGACAAAAGGTGTAGGTTTTTAAGCTGTAATCTTTTACTGACCTGCAGCGGTTCGGCGCTGCCCCGTTCGTGCTTTTTCTTTAATCCGTTATGCTGAGAAATCAGACATGGAGCGTAAGC
>JBDNHM010000141.1:0-3428 GCA_041688825.1 Burkholderiaceae bacterium
AGACGAGTCATTTTTTAACGTAAGTTCAAAAGACGGTAATACTGAGGAACTATTAGTAGCGATAAAACCAGGCAATAACTTTAATGTTGCGGAACTTATAGAGGCTACATCAACAGTCTTAAATTTTGGTTGCACTTGTTGAATATATTTTTTCATGCAGGTGAAACCGATTTGCCCGATCAGATTATTTTCCTTATTCCCTGACTTTAGCGTATTTAAAATACACTCCTCAGGTGACTCTATCTGTGCATAGGCGGGCATCATTGATAGAGTGCAACCTAGAACAATGAATAGTCTCTTCATGTTTTCGCTCCGTTATATTGCTCGTATAAAAACAACTTATCCCCTAAAGCACGTGATCGCTGAGCATTAGATCGACTGCATTCTATTGGTTTTCAGGCAGTGTACATATTTTCGCAAAATGCATCTCAACATCAGTTTGTGTCTAACGGGTGAAGGTCTATTCTGTTTAAAGTACACGGAGAAAAAATTAAATCTCATTTGGGGCTAACTTTGGCAGCATTAGGTAACTCATTAGGCTGGCGTTAACTTTAAAAGGCTCTTTTTTTTGCGTCGAATTTTTTGCAAGTTCCTGTGAAATTTCTTAAATTGGGATAACCGCCAACATAAGTCCCCTCAACCAAACCGGTTACCCGGTCAATACGCAAAGAAAAATAGCGTTGCTTTTTTTTATTAGTGTTTAAGAGGTCAGTTTCTAAGGTAGATCCAGTGAAAAATAGCACTGTTGCGCTACTCCTGTTCGTTCCCTCACCCAGATATGAAGTAATAGGTCCTTTACCCTCAGGAGGTATAGGTTCATTCCCCTCTGGAGGTGCCAAAACGTGCAATGCTAAATTTGTGATCCCCTTAATATAAATATTTAGAAGGCTCTTAAATGGTTCATATTCATGGCCATTAGGTAATTCTATTGAAGTTATGTCAATCTGAATTTTGTCTTTGCCTGACTCTATTTTTTCACGCCCATTTACAATATACATATTTTCAAAATTAACATCACAAAGCAAAATTAATTTTTCTTGTGCCATGGCAGGGTTAGAAAAAATGACAACAAGTACAAATAAAAATGTCTTATATGTCATCCAATTGCTCCAAATAATTAGCCACAAAAACTGTAAACCGCAAGTACCATTTTTTCGTATGCCGCCCACAATTGCCAGTCATTAAGTATAGGGTATGTCCGTTCCTACTTTACTAGGTCCTGAAATTGCGGATTTGTAATTACCTTTTTCAACAACTCTTGAACTGCAGGCCCAAAAGCATTAGCAACGTTCTGGCAAGCTGATTGAGCGTCATAACTTGTGTCAAAACCATAATTAACTGAAACTGAATAGCCTTCTGATTTATTTGAGAAGACTCTCAAACCAATAACCCAGTTGGCAGGCGAAACAGAATTAAATGATAGCTGCTCAACTGTTCCAGAGATCTTTATATTCGAAGTTGAGTCATACGCTCCAGCAAGAAATAATTCCTCTTGTAGCGCCTCACCTATAAACACTGGTATTGACTTACCCGGTGCAATTGAAATCGGTCCCATCAGACGACAAGTGATATTTCCGTCAACACCAGATGCAAAATTAAAAGTGCGGACATCAACTTTCTTGTTGCTTTGGGGGGGCAGTTGTTTTTGAATAGAGATGATATTTGAAGTAGATGCTTTGTAAGGCGTTGAATTTATAGTAGAGCAAGCAGTTAAGGAAATACAGATCGGAAATATGATGTAAGAAATATTAAAACGCATTTTTAATCCCTTTTATTATTGAATATTTTTAGTACACATTTTTGAAAACTAACCCGAAAAAAAACTTGTTGTAACTAAAAAAATCTAAATTTGAATTGTTTGTTTGATAGCTGAACTCAAGGACTGGGGTGAACCCATAAACGTATAAATTTCGTTTTATTAACGACGCATAAAAACTTTGTCCATTGTCTTTTCTGACTTGGCCCCACAGCGGGTCAGTATTCGAGTAATTGCGTAAAGATAATGATGCTTTGAGATTTAACTGGATCGATGTGGGGCCGTGAGCGATCTGTGTTCCTAGTGTTACGTATTGACCAGTTGAGCTATAGGCTGATTCTTTAGCTACAGTCCTGTCACCACCCACTTCAAAATAAGCAGTTAAATTTTCATTAATATTGTGGTTGTAGAAAATACTGCCTAAAGCCTGTGGCCCGTTCAGATAGTTGTAATCGGGGTAATCAAGCACCCCTGCCTTAACTGAAAATCCGTAGTAGTCTTGATTTGGTCTATTGAAGAAATGTGTGCTTGAAATAAAGGGCATGTTGTAAAGAAAATTGCCCCCATAAAACATAGTTTGATTGCCTACTTTGATGTCTTTATAGTTATCGTCTTGCCAGCGTTTGGTCAGTGCAAAGTCAAGAACTTGCTTGTTGTAGTCAGGGCTCTCATACGTCAGTGTTGATAAATCAATTTGAGCGAAGGCATTCGACCCCTTAACGATCTCTCTTTCAGCCGAAATGCCAAAATTCACTGCTGTTTGGGCAGATGCTGGTGTTTGCGGTTGGTACTCGAAAAGCTGTCCGAATATTTCAAAATTTCTTTCAGCGGTTATTTGTCCCGGGTTGCTGTCTTGAAAAACACCTAAGGTTACTTTTGCTGACGTACGCATTCTAATTTGATCTAAATACCACTCGACCTTATCTCTTACAGTAATTGGTATTTGTTTCTGCAACACGTCAATGAACTCTGTTTGAGCTGCATCCAATTGATTGCTGAGGTACAAGGCTCGAGCAAGCTCAAGCTGAACTCTCGGTGATTGTGTCTCTTCGTACAAGGAGCGGAAAACAAGAACAGACTGATTAACATCAGTGCTCAACAACTGCACCCCACGTTCAAAGCGCTGTTGATAAAGCTGTGGTGTCTGGGCTTGAACAGAAAGTGAAATAGCAAGTGCAGCTAGTAATAAGCACTTTATAAAAAAACGAACCATCAGCGCTTACCGCCAAAGCCTCCAACATAAGTTTCAACACCAGAACCCTTCAGGCCGAATGTTCCACCGACTTCCTGAGCACTTGGTCCGTAGAATTTTCCGTAAATATCACCAGTCATATTGATAGGTGAGCTGGGTGAAGTGCTTACGGTTCCAGACATTAAGTTTTGACCACTGGCAACTTGTAAGCTCCCAGATAGATCAAGTATATCAAAACTAGAAAAACGTTGCCCTCCATCTCTACTCAAGACAGTATTTGTTGTGACGAAGCTTGCGTTTCTAGAGGAGAAATTAACTGCCATACGCATGTCAGAGGCAATAAGATCACTATCAAATCCCCCAGAGGAAACATAAATTCCTGCGCTAGAGCCGGTAAAAGTTGCCGAACCCGTGCTTGGAATATTGTTAGCTGCTGTGAAACTACCCGTAGAAATTGCTCCAACTCTTCCAGGATTGCCT
>JBDNHM010000142.1:0-7328 GCA_041688825.1 Burkholderiaceae bacterium
ACCTGACGGCAACCATGGTTGTGTTGCCACCATTCAGCGTGAGCACCACAAGGGTTGTCGCGCTCATATACAAATTTCTGCCATTCGGGTGTGTCAGCATCAAGCGCTGGAATTTTTGAAGATTCACGCAAATAGGTAAATTCAGACTGGTCGCGCGGTCCGCAAAATGGACAATTGAATAGTTGCATAAATGCCTCCTAGTGCCATTGGGGTGTCGGACCGGCACCCTTGTCATCAATCACTTTACCGGTTTCAAAGCGCTCAAGTGAATGTGCTCGATTAAGCGCATGCGGTGCATCATGTGCAATGGTATGAGCGAACACCCAACCTGAGGCTGGTGTGGCTTTGAAGCCGCCATAACACCACCCGCCATTAATGTAAAAATTGTCGATCGGTGTCTTGGAAATAATTGGGCTACCATCCAACGACATGTCCATAATGCCACCCCAGTGACGTAACATGCGCACTCTAGACAAAATCGGAAACATCTGCATACCGCATGAAATCGCATCTTGCAATGCTGGCAGATTGCCCTTTTGCGAGTAGCTAGGGTAAAAGTCAAGATCGCCGCCCATTACCATCTCGCCTTTGTCCGATTGGCTCACGTAAAAGTGACCCGCACCATATGTAATAACAGTATCAATTACCGGTTTGAGGGGCTCAGATACGAAGGCCTGCAACGCATAACTCTCAATAGGCAACTTTAGCCCCGCCAACCCAGCGACCACACCTGAATGTCCGGCAACTGCGATACCGACTTGCCCAGCTGAGATGTCACCGCGCGTTGTGCGTACCGATACAATTTTGTTATCTTGTCGAACAAATTCCTTAACTTCACAGTTTTGAATAATATCTACACCCAGAGCAGATGCAGCCCTTGCATAACCCCAAGCAACTGCATCATGTCGTGCTGTACCGCCACGACGTTGCATCAACCCGCCAAAAATTGGGAAACGTGCGGCTTCTGAACAATCTAAATGTGGAATGAATCGTGAGATCTCAGCGCGCGTCATCCATTCGCAGTCGATGCCATTAAGACGCATCTGGTTGCCACGACGAAAATACTGGTCACGCTGCCCTTCGGTATGAACTAAGTTGAGCACCCCGCGTGGGCTAAACATTACGTTGTAATTTAGTTCTTGTGACAACTGGTGCCATAACTTGAGTGACCAATCATAAAAATGAGCATTGTCGTCAAGCATGTAGTTAGAGCGCACAATCGTTGTATTGCGGCCGGTATTGCCACCGCCGATCCACCCTTTCTCAAGCACTGCGACATTCTTAATGCCGTGATTCTTTGCTAAATAAAAAGCAGTTGCTAGACCATGTCCTCCGCCGCCAACGACGATAACGTCATAATGTTTTTTTGGCTCTGGATTACGCCAAGTCATTGGCCAATCAGCATGGTTGTGAAGTGCCTGTCTCGCAAGAGAAAAGATCGAGTACTTCATATTTAAATATCTCCACTTAACTACCTGCTATTGTCTACTTGCTGATCTTTTTGGTGCAACAATAATCATGCTTTGAAATAAATAGTATTATTAATATTAATACTAATGAAAAAATGAGTTCCTATGTCAATCTCCCATGAATCTACTCATCTGAACCCAGGTCGCGCATTGACTTTGTCCGTAAACTGCCTTGAGGCTGTGTTGGCTGTAGCCACGACCGGAAGCATGTCTGCGGCTGCGCAACGTTTATCATGTAGTCAGTCGTCAGTCTCACAACTGGTTTTACAAGCAGAATCTATTTTAGGTTGCGTGCTGTTTGATCGCTCGCGACGACCTTTTCGCACCACGATTGAGGGAAGCGAGCTGACGCGGCAGGCCAAGCGAATTCTGCACGACTTAAGTGCATTGCCCCAGCACATCGCTGCATTAGGCGAGCGTCCTACGTTACGCATAGCTATGATTGATTCGTTCGCAGACACGATCGGCTCTGACTTGGTTCATTTTGCTGCGCAGCGTGCCAGTGACCTTTTCATCTCTCAGGGTTTGACCCCAGCACATATTAACGATTTGCAAGAGCGGCGCGTTGACTTGGTGGTTTCTGGTGACTCAGTAGACGAATATGACAGTATATTTAGACTTCCATTGCTTACTGAAAAGTTTGTCTTGCTTCTTCCAGAGAAGACATGGTGGAATCCTTCTAGCAGCGCATTAGTTGACCTGGCTCGGGGACTTCCTTTCATCCGCTACAGCAGTCGCTCAACAACTGGCGCCATTATTGAACGCTACCTGCGTTTAGCGAGGGTTCCTTCAGGCAGGCGCATTGAGGTCGATAGTGCATACATGATGTGTTCTTTAGTATCTAGTGGGGTTGGGTGGGCTATCACAACCCCACTACACATATTGCAGGGATTGTCTCGCCTTGGCGGCGTGTCGGTGCACAAATTGCCTGCACCAACTCCAACTCGACAAATTACTTTAGTAACACGCGAAGGCGAATGGGAGCAAACAGCAGGTCGACTTGCCGCTGAGGCGCGTGATCTGCTTTTAAATAAGTATTTGCCACATTTGATTAAAAGACTACCGGAATTGGCCAGCGAGATTATTGTCGCGAGTGAGTGATTTAGATTTTGATGTATTTCAGCCATCTGACCATCAACGATTTTATTCAGCGAACTTTGGTTCTAATTGCCCGTCACATTTTTAGTTAGGGAAATCACCTAAGCATAGCATGGTTATTATGTGTAATTATAATATCAACGGTTTTGATAAAAGCCGGGTACGATTTCCTTTTGCGTTAAATAACGTGTTTCCAACCTTCAGGAGTTAACATGAATAATAACAATTTCTTTCGTTTGAAATGTCTCGGCGTTCTCGCGAGCCTTGCAGTCTTTTCATCGGGATCGGCTTTGGCACAAGTTGATACGCTAGCCAGTATCAAACAAAAAGGGGTTATGGTAGTTGGGGTTAAGGCCGACTATAAACCTTATGGATATACGGACCCATCTGGAAATATCGTAGGGTTGGAGATCGACTTAGCAAAAGACATAGCTAAACGTTTGGGTGTGAAAATAGAACTGGTTCCTGTGGTCGGTGCGAACAGAATGGAGTTTCTTAAGCAGGGTCGAATTGATTTAATGATCGCGACGATGGCCTACAAGCCAGACCGTGCAGAGATAGTAAGCATTCCACAACCATTTTATTACGCAGGTGCTGTCAACGTATTTGCTAAGAAAAATTCTGGTCTGAAGACTTGGGCTGATATTAAGGACAAACCTATTTGCGGTATTCAAGGGGCCTATTACAACCGTCGTGCCGGAGAGGAATTTGCAGCCAAAATGGTCGTTTTCAAGGGCGTAACGGAAGCTATGGCGGCGCTCGAAGCGGGAAATTGTGTCGGAGTGGTTTACGACACAACATATTTTGCCGGATTGACTGACACCAAGTGGGCCGATTACGCAATGGCATTGCCTTCAATTGACCCTGAGCCTTGGGGTTTAGGCGTGCGTAAAGAAGATCCCCAATTCACTGCCTACATCAGTGAGTTAACTAAGGAATGGCATAAGACTGGCTACATTATTGAACTTGAAAAAAAGTGGGGTATTCCCGTCTCGCCTTATCTAATCGAACAACAGACTAAATTCCAATAATTCAAAGGCCTTGGTTTGACTGCGAAGAAAAACTCTTACATTGTTTGCCTAATTCAATTGGCACCAAGTAGGGGCTTCGCAGTTCCCCACAGCCACAGACGCGGTTTTTAACGTGCACTACTTCGAAAATTGGTTTAAGTGGCTATATCAGACCCATGGCATTAAGCTGTCTATTTTTTATGATAGTTATGACCGAACGCGTTTTTTCAAAGGGCTTGTCACAACACTAGAACTTTCAGCGTACTGTTTGGTGTTAAGTCTAATATTGGGTGCACTGATTGTTTTGTTGTTAGGTTCAAGGTCAATTATTGTTAAAAGGTGCGCTAACGGATTTGTTCAGTTTTTCCGAAACACACCTCCGTTAGTCCAATTGTATTTTTTCTATTTTGCTATTGGTCCTTTATTACCGAAAATCGATGGAACACCTATTCTTGGCTCAATGGGTTGGGCTGTGGTTTCTTTAAGCCTACTTGAGGCAGCTTTTGTTGCTGAGATCTTCCGTGCAGGCATTGAAGCGGTACCCAAGGCAATGACCGAAGCTGCGAAATCCCTGGGTTATACACGCTTGCAGATTTTTCGTTTAATTGTTCTTCCGTTGGCGGTACGTATAACGATACCCGCTATGACTAATAATGTAGTGAACCTTGTTAAGGCAACGACGCTAGCATATGCCATTGCCGTTCCAGAACTTTTGTACATGTCATCACAGATATGGTCGGAACAGACCAACGTGACTGAAATGATGATTGCCATTCTAATTACCTATTTGATCATCATAAGCTTCGTAACGCTTGCTATGCACTTGCTCGAAAAGCGGCTACGCGTCCCTGGGTTCGGCCAATGAAAACCGCTGGTGACAAAATGGATGTCATGTTGCCATTGAGTATCGGCACAAAGCAGGCGTGGTCCAAAGACCGCTACAGCGCTGGTTCGCAAGTCACCTTTAAAGTAGGCATATGCTTGCTAGCCTTGCTAGTAACCTCCATTGCATTTGCGCAAGTGCAGGCTCGTGATCTTAACGAAAGCGTGCTTGACATACTTATAAAGTGGACGCCTTTGATGGCAAAGGGCTTTAGCTTTAATCTTCTAATCAGTGCGCTGGCGATGTTGATTGGCACCGTTGCAGGGCTGTTTCTAGGGTTCGCGCGCATATCGCTTATGGCACCCGTTCGCGGTACTTCCTGGATAATGGTTCAGTTCTTTCGTAATTCACCTTGGCTTGTGTTGCTATTCTTGGTGATGTTTCTGATGCCGTTTGAATTTCATTTTGCGGGCTATACAATCCCGTTTCCCGACTGGATCAAAGCGACCCTAGGACTTGCACTTCCAATTATGGCTAATTTTGCAGAAATTGTTAGAGGTGCTGTTCAGTCGATTTCCACGACGCAATGGGAAGCCGCAAGGTCTCTGGCGTTCACACGGCGACAAATTCTGTGGCAGATAATCTTGCCGCAATGTGTCAAGCGTATGTTGCCGCCTTGGATGAACTGGTACGCAATTTTGACTATGGCTACAACATTGGCTTCGATAGTTGGTGTCAGCGAAGTCATGACAGTCGTTGGGCGCATCATTGCCGCCGAAGGGCGAACAGAGCTTTTGATCCCAATATATAGCTACATATTGTTGTGGTTTTTCATTTACTGCTATCCAATCGCACTTATTACTAAACGGCTTGAGTTGCGATTTGCTGAGCGTTGAATTTAAGTTGCTATGATTTTTTTTGAACCATTTTTGTTAACAGGTAAACGAAGTGAATACGTTATGACTACGACACATTCTTTGAACCCTTTAATACAGATCAACGACGTGCACAAGGCATTTGGCTCGGTAGGCGTTTTACATGGTGTTTCAATGATGATTAACGCAGGCGAGGCAGTGTGTATCATCGGACCATCAGGATCGGGAAAGTCAACTCTTCTGCGTTGCATAAACGGGCTAACTCCTATTGATAAGGGCGAAATATTTGTTGGTCCGCACGCTGTCCATCTGATGCCGAGCGACAAAGAAATGATTCCCTTGCGTAAAGATGTGTCAATCGTCTTTCAGCAATACAACCTGTTTCCTCACAAAACGACATTAGAGAACATCATGATGGCGCCTGTTCATGTCTTGGGCCAGTCTAAGGACGAAGTCGAGATGCGTGCGCGGGAATTGCTTAAGAAAGTGCGTCTTACCGATAAGGAAAAAAGTTATCCGGGTGAATTGTCTGGTGGGCAGCAACAGCGGGTAGCGATTGCACGTGCGTTAGCCATGCAGCCTCAGGTTATGCTTTTTGATGAGGTCACGGCAGCCTTAGATCCTGAAACCCGCAAAGAGGTGCTTCTTACGATCCGTCAGCTCGTTGAGGAGGGATTGACCTCAATTTTGGTCACTCATGAGATGGCCTTTGCGAGGGAAATCTCAGACAAAGTTTATTTTACTGAACACGGTCTAATTGTTGAGTATGGCTCGCCACAACAAATTTTTGACGATCCGCAAAAAAAACGCACGCGTGAATTTTTAGAGCAGGTGCTTTGAACAAATGGTCTCAGTACTTGAAACTCTAGATGAATTTGTAATAACTATTAATGATGATCAATATCTCTGAATAATTCATCGCATCGCAGCAAAATTAAAAATTAATAAGAACTCAGACCCACAACCGGAGATCAAACGTGAAAGCTGCAAAGAAGCCAGAATCTGAAGCGACTTGGCCGTTGGAAATTTACGAAGTGCTCAAAAAAATCAGAATTAGGCAAATCGCTTATGTGCCTGATGCGGGTCTTTCGGTGCTGATAAAGGCCTGTCATGCCAACAAAGAAATGCGATCGGTATCTCTCACTACTGAGGAAGAGGGTGTTGCCATGCTTGCGGGCTCTTGGCTGGGCGGTGATCGTGGCGTTTTGCTGATGCAGTCGTCAGGCGTTGGCAACTGCATCAATATGTTGGGCACCATAAGTGAATGCCGTTTTCCACTGCTGGCGATTGTCACTATGCGTGGAGAGTGGGGCGAGTTTAATCCATGGCAACTGCCAATGGGTCAAGGAACATTGAAAGCTCTCGAAAACGCCGGAGTGGTGGTGCAACATGTCACGGATGCTGCGCTCTTAGGCGAAACAGTTTTCGCTACAGGAACCATGGCATTTCAAACCAACCGCGCTGCAGCTGTGCTGATTGGCCAACGTGTGGTCGGCTTTAAAGACTGGAGCAAATGATATGTTACAAAAATCAAACCTGGATCGCCGTGTGTCGATCAAAGCCTTGTTAGCAGATCGTAGTGATGCGCTGGTTGTTACGGGTCTCGGTTCGTCTTGCTACGACGTGGGGACCATGGATCACCCGCGCAATTTTTATCTTTGGGGTGGTATGGGTGGCGCCGCGATGATCGGTGCAGGTCTGGCGATCGCACAACCAAAAAATCGTGTGATTGTAATTACTGGCGATGGTGAAATGCTGATGGGTCTTGGCTCACTCGCCACAATCGGCGCAGAAAAAATCAACAATTTATCAATTGTTGTTATCGACAATGAACTCTACAGTGAAACTGGAATGCAACCCACGCACACTTCTCGTGGAGTTGACCTTGCTGCTGTGGCTAAGGCCACCGGCTTTATTAAGACTGCAACAGTGTCCACATTGCCCGAATTAAAAACCTGGATTCCTAAGGTATACAGTTCGCAGGGGCCGCTGCTTCTAGTTATAAAAGTCAATACTAATCGTCATCCTCTATCTATACAATTGCGGGATGGTG
>JBDNHM010000143.1:0-5151 GCA_041688825.1 Burkholderiaceae bacterium
CACCAAACTTTTCTAACGCTTGAGCCATTGCCTGCAAACTAACGCCGGTAGACCACGCGCAAGCACAGGCTGCAGCAGCATTTAAAATATTATGCAGACCAGGTAACATTAAATGAATGCTTACCTGACCCACTGGGGTGCTCAGCTCGAAGGTTTGGCCGCCCGACTGGTTTGACTTGATGTCAGAAATGCTAAAAGATGCTGTTGATGCTGTTGATGCTGTTGATGCTGTTGATGCTGTTGATGCTGTTGATGCTGTTGATGCTGTTGATGCTGTTGATGCTGTTGATTTTGCTGATGTTGTTGAATGCAAAAAACCTGTCTGATGCCCTTCGTCGGCAAGACCAAACGTGACAACCTGGTGTTCACCGCTCATCGATTTCCACAGCTCGGCGTATTGATCAGTCGCGGGAAATATAGCAACGCCCGAGCCACTCAAATGCTGAAAGACGCTGCCGTTTTCTTGGGCAACTGCTTGAACTGTTTGCATGAACTCTTGGTGCTCACGTTGTGCGTTTAACACCAACCCAATTGTGGGTTGAGCGCAGTGAGCAATACTGGCAATTTCACCCGGGTGATTCATACCTAACTCAATGACAGCTGCACGGTGAGTGGAACGTAGACGTAATACGGTGAGCGGCACACCTAAGTCATTATTTAAGTTACCTTTTGTAGCTAAGCGTGCATCGTCACCCCACACAACAGCCAAAATTGCAGCGATCATTTCTTTAGTGGTGGTTTTACCATTGCTGCCGGTGACACCAATCACCGGTATATCAAAACATTGTCGCCAAGCAGTCGCCATTTTAGTGAGCGCTTGGCGTGTGTCACCCAACGCGATTTGTGGCAAGGCAACATCATGATCAACTTTGTTCACAATTGCGGCGAGGGCACCCGCTTGCATCAATTGGGGCAAGTAAGCGTGGCCGTCAAATTTTTCGCCCTTAATCGCTACAAACACAGCTTCAGGTGTAAAGGCTCTTGAGTCGGTTTCAAAAACGGGTGCCCGCCTTAACAGCAAACCTGCTGCGGCCCATTGGCGATCATCGAAGGGGTGTGTCACACCATTAACTTCTTGACCGGTTTCATGCCCTTTACCCGCAATAACGATGACATCTGCTGGTTCTGCATCAAGTATGCATCGCAAAATAGCGAGCGCACGATCAGCTATGGTGCTGACAGGCGATGACGCTTGGTCTGCATAGACCCTAACCCCTGACATCATTTGTTCAATAATTGAATCGGGCGATTCGTTGCGTGGGTTGTCACTGGTAATAATGACGTGATCAGCCTGAAGGCTTGCAATATGACCCATCATTGGGCGTTTCGCCTTATCACGATCACCCCCGCAACCCAATACGCACCACAACCGACTTTGACGCTGCTGCGCAATGGCTCGCGATGTCTTGAGTACATGAGCTAAAGCGTCAGGAGTATGGGCATAATCAACCAAAACCACGGGTTGCAGAGCCGTTGCCGCGAACGGTAGTAAAACCGATTCCATTCGACCAGGTACGGGCTTGAGTGTTTGAAGCGCCGAAATAATTTGCTGTAAATCAAAGCCCAACAGACTCAACATGCTGGCCACACACAACAGATTTGAAACGTTATGCGCACCATAAAAAGGCAACTGTAACAACGCCACTTGGTCATTGATCGACAACTCAAAGCCCACACCCTCTGCGTTGTAGATTATATTTTTAGCCTGTACACCGCATGTTGGCTGCGTACCGAACAGCACAACCGCAACTTGGCAAGCACTTACCATTACGTGAGCGAAAGAATCATCTTGATTGATGGCTGCGCCACGCAGACCGTTGTGTTTAAACAAACGGGCTTTAGCGTTTGCGTAGTGTTCCATCGTGCCGTGATAATCTAAATGATCGTGCGTCAGATTTAAAAAACCTGCCCACTGAATATTTACGCCATTCAAACGGCCTTGATCTAGACCGATCGATGAGGCTTCCATCACAACATACTGAGCACCTTGTGATGCGAATGTCGCCAATTGATGATGCAATGAAACCACGTCAGGTGTGGTGAGTGAGCCGCTTTGCTGCTCACCAGTTAGCGAAGTTATGCCTAGCGTGCCCACTGCCCCAGCTTGGCAACCTATCTGCCTAAGCGCTTGCGCCAACCACTGCGTGCAACTGGTTTTACCATTTGTACCCGTCAAAGCAATCACTGTTAATTGCTCTGATGGCTTGCCGTACCAAACATGTGCCATCTGACCTAAATGCATAATCAAGTCTTCAACAAGCCATACATTGTGTTCTTGTTGATATTGAATGCTTTGTGTTGAACTGTCTTTGTTGAATAACGTATTGGCCTTAAGTGGCTCAGTCAAATTGACATTTTTTACGCTGATGTCTGTTGCATTGACATCTGTTGCGTTGATGTCTATTGCGCTAATGCCTGTTGCATAGACATCTGTTGTGCTGATGCCTGTTGTGCTGATGCCTGTTGTGCTGAGATCTGTTGCAGCAACATGTTGTAAAACACAACTTGCGCCCAACTCAAACGCAGCCTGTATAAAGTCACGCCCATCTAAATGTTGACCCGGTATAGCAATAAATACATCGCCGGGCCGCACGGCACGTGAATCGAGCCGCCATTGTGCATGTTCGGGAACGTTGGCGCGCAATTGATCAATCAAGCCTTGAATCGTCACATGTGTATTCATCTTGGCGTCTCGCTTGAATTGGCGACAACAGATGATTCAAAAGGCGCGTCAGGTTGAACGCCCAGCACACGTAACGCACCACCAACCACTGATGCAAAAACGGGTGCTGCGACTCGGCCGCCATAATAATGGCCTGCAGACGGCTCGTTAATACTTACAGCTACGACAATTCTGGGGTCTGACACCGGTGCAAAACCAACAAATGAGCCCCGATAGTATTTTGTACTGTATGCCCCGTTTACAATCTTACGCGCTGTACCGCTTTTACCTGCAACACGGTAACCACTGACCTTCGCTAACTTTGCGCCCTCTGGGCCGGCAGCGCCTTCAAGCATAGACCGCACTTCACGCGCGATACCCTGCGGGTAGACCCGAACGGTTACAGGCTTATCATCTCGCTTGATGAGCGTTAAGTTAACCATGTCGCCATCGCGCGCAAATGCGGTATAGGCACGTGCAACTTGCAACAATGATGTTGAAATGCCGTAGCCGTAAGCCATCGTGGCTTTTTCAATTAAGCGCCACTTTTCCCAAGGTCGCAATCGACCTGCGGTCGCACCTGGGTAATCTATTTGAGGCGGCTGCCCAAAACCCAATTCAGTAAAGCGGCCCCACATTTCTTTAGCCTGTAGTGTTTCTGAAATAAGCGTCATACCAATGTTGCTTGATCGCATGATCACACCACGCGCATCGACGACACCATTTTTAGTTACATCACTGATCGTTGCACCTTGGTAATAAAACTTACCGTTACCCGTATTGAATTTCGTATTGAGTGAAATTCGCTGCAACTCTAAGGCTAAGCCCACTGTAAAAGGCTTCAAAATTGAACCCGGTTCAAACGTATCAGCCAACGCGCTGTTACGTAAGCCCTGACCACGCATAGACTGACGGTTATTAGGGTCAAAAGATGGGAAATTTGCTAGCGCTAAAATTTCTCCCGTCTGCACATCAATGACGACTGCTGCGCCACTTTTCGCTTTATTCAGCTCTACCGCTTCTTCTAATGCTTTATATGTTTGATATTGAATGCGTGTATCTATAGACAGTGTCAAGTCAGCGCCATTTACAGGCGAGTTGACCGCACGTACATCTTCAATCACACGACCTAGCCGATCTTTAATGACACGACGGCTACCCGGTTGACCAGACAAACGGTTGTCGTAGGCCAGCTCTATTCCCTCTTGCCCTTTATCATCTAAATCATTAAAGCCCACAATGTGGGCAGTGATCTCGCCTTCAGGGTAGAACCGCAAGGTCTCAGGTAATTGATGCACGCCTGGCATACCTAAAGCACTAATTTTTCTGGCTATATCAAGCGGCACCTGTCGACGCAAATAAACAAACGTCTTGTCTTCGTTTGCAAGCGCAGCTCGAATGTCTTTTTCAGTGCTACCCAACAACTTGGCTAACGCTTTAAGTTGCTCTTCTGTTGCATCGTTTGCATCTTCAGGTATAGCCCATATTGCACGGGCCGGAATGCTTGCGGCCAACACAACACCTTGGCGATCAAATACTTTGCCGCGACTTGCAGGCAATGTAATGGTGCGCTCGTAGCGCTTACCACCTTGCTCTTGCAAAAATTCGCCATGAATGCCTTGCAGATAAACTGCGCGGCCCAACAAAGTCAAAAACGCCCCGGCCAACACAATGAGCACTAGGCGCCCACGCCACAACGGAAATGCCACCCGTTTAATCGGGTTATTAAAGAATGATAAACGCTTCAAGGTGTTCCGCCTTGAATATAAATCGTGCGCTCGGGCACAATCGGCACCATTTTTAAAACATCACGGGCCAACTGATCAACGCGCGCATTACGTGACAACTCAGCCCGTTCGATTTGCAGTCGACGCCAATCGATATCAAGCTCTCGCGCTTGTGACTTTAACTGTTCATTTTGCATAAACAGTTGGCGACCTTGATAACGTGCTGTTACAAGCGATAAGGCCGACAACATCAAAATCACAGCGAGAACAAAGTTGGTTCGGCCCATTAGCGACCCCGCCGCGATGCTGATCGCTCGACAGTGCGAGATAACTGAGGCAAAAATTGACGTGCGCCAAGAGTCGGTAAAGGTGTTGCGGTGCGTGTTGCGACTCTTAAAACGGCAGAGCGCGCACGCTTATTGGCTTCTGTTTCAATATCTGAAGTCAGCACTCGTTTGAGTTGATTTAAAACAGGTTGAGGCAATTCAGACTCTCGTATCGGCAAGCGAGCCAATGCCGCCTCAGGGCGCGCGGCAGCCGCCATAAACTGTTTGACGACTCGATCTTCAAGAGAGTGAAAACTAATTACAGCCATGCGTGCGCCTGTTTTCAGTAACGTTAAAGTTGCCTCGAGGGCGAGATCAAGCTCTTCGAGCTCACGATTGACGTGAATCCGTATAGCTTGAAAGGTGCGTGTCGCCGGATGCTGACCCTTTTCCCGCGTGCGGACTGTGGAAGCGACGACCCCAGCAAGCTCGAGCG
>JBDNHM010000020.1:0-2805 GCA_041688825.1 Burkholderiaceae bacterium
ACTAACCGCCGAAGACATATTTATGACTGCTAGCTATTTACCCGAAAACACCGACCAAGACGATCCTAAGAATCAAGCCATTTATGATTCGTTAAGCCGCTTAACTGGCGTTGATGGGCCAGCATTGGTGTTTCGTACAATTGGTACGTTTCCTGGTGCACTTACATGGTGTTGGGAAAATATTGGATATTTATTTGAACAAGGGTTAATTCAACGTTCAGGCTGGCGTATTGGATCTGATCTGTCACTACCCCAAGGGCTAAAAATCTCTCAAGAAATGTTAGATTTGCTAGGCATCGACGAATGTG
This sequence comes from Burkholderiaceae bacterium, assembly GCA_041688825.1. GTDB lineage: Bacteria > Pseudomonadota > Gammaproteobacteria > Burkholderiales > Burkholderiaceae_B > Algicoccus. Next base: position 309 of record JBDNHM010000020.1, read on the forward strand.
CAAAACAAAAAGTTGAAAAAGCACTCAATGTATATAACCGTGTCAACCCGTGTAATTTAATGGCCATCTGTGTCTTAAATCGTGTGTTGAAATTGGGTGCCTCAAACGAGCCCACAGCAGTAAAACAATTAGCAATAGAATCGTGGACTCCCCCCGCACCGATTCTTCCAATTACCACCATGATTGCTCCACAATCTATGCCAGACGCTTTGCTCAGACTCATTGAACAAATAAGTCTTGACCAACCTTCTTCAGACCAACCGCAACTCGTACCTAGCCTGTATCGCCATTTAGCAAATGTACCCAGCTTTCTTGTCCTTGCATCAGCATTGCTTCGACCCCTGCTGATGCAAGGACAGTTAACCTTGTTGACAACACATATTCGAGAGCAGGCCGTGCAAGAATCATTACGACTAACCGATTCGATTATCACCATCCCTAGTAAACCACTTGCCGATCAGGCCCGTATACAAACTTTATTTCAAAGATTCTCGTGGAAAATACCCGAAATGATCGTTGTCGGAGAGATTCTGCGTCGCGCCCTTCCCTGAGCCGTCTTAAGCTGATCAGCCTATTCAACAACCAACATTATCTTGGAGACACTAGTAATGCACACCACCCCACCATCTACTCTGTTAAGCACTGCAACCCTGATGACGGGCGATCAATATCGGGAATCACTACGAAAATACAAACCGCTTGTTTATATCAACGGGCAACGCGTAGCGTCTGTCGCCGATGAGCCCTTACTGCTTCCGGGAATTAATGCGCTAGCTTTTACCTACGACATGGCCCACGATAAAGCGGTAGCCCCACTGATGCTAGCTAAAATGGGAAATCGTACAGTTCCTCGAATGCTTCATATCAACGAGTCGGCAGGAGACTTGCTAAATAAATTAGAGGCCATACGCTTGCTCTGCCAAGAAACAGGTTGTGCTCAGCGCTACTTAACTCACGATGCGCTTAATGCGATTGCCCAGGTTACTGCGCGCATAGACGATGCAAGGGGATCTAAAGAACATCGAAGCCGTTTCAGTGCATACCTTGAACATGTTCACGACAATGATCTAGCTGTAGGCATTGCTATGACCGATGCAAAAGGTGACCGGTCACGCAAACCCCATCAACAAGCTAACCCAGACACCTACGTGCATATTGTTGAGCGCAACGCCAAAGGCATTGTTATTTCGGGAACAAAAGCTATTGTTACTGGCGCACCTTACATGCACGAACTGTTGGTCATGCCATGCCGTAATATGACGGCTGAAGACGCAGACTTTGCAGTCTGCTGCGCTGTACCGATCGACGCATCAGGAATTACAATTGTTGCCCGCCCCGCCGGCCGGCCAGGCGAAAAATCGGAGCATGGCGACGCCTTGTTTTCACGCAAATATGGGCAATCGACTGGTGTCGTTATTTTCGATCGCGTAACAGTTCCCTGGGAACGCGTTTTCTATGCTGGCGATTGGGAACATTCCGGATCAATGACATATGCTTATGCTAACCATCACAGGCATAGCTGTATCGCAGCCAGAGCGGGTTTTGGTGATTTGCTAATCGGTGCCGGCGCGCTTATGTGTGAAGCCAACGGACTAGACCCAGAAAAGAAATCTAATCTGCAAGAACCGATGGTTGAACTCATCAAAATTGTAGAAGGTTTTTATGCTTGTGGAGTTGCTTCTAGTGTCTATGCAACACAAGACCCGCATAGTAAGTCATTTATGCCTGATCCAGTCTTTGCCAACATTGGGAAGCTGATGCTTGCAACACAGATATATGACATGTATCGTTTATCGCATGAAGTCTCTGGTGGGCTGATCGTTTCACTTCCAGGCCCAGATGAAGACCATAACCCTGAAACGTCAGCTCGCTTGGCGGATGTTCTTCAGGCCAATCCAGCTGTTCCTTACGACAAACGCATTCAGGTAGCACGCTTCATCGAAGACTTGACGGCATCGTATCAAGGCGGATGGTACTCAATCATCAGCCTGCACGGCGGCGGTTCGCCGGCTGCTATGAAACAGGAAATCTATCGTAACTACCCTATCGGCAGCAAAGTTGCGCTGGTTGAGCGTTTACTTGATCGCGGTGTACTTTCACAGAACGATCAGCGACCCATCACGAAAAACAAGCAGCCAGGTCGATGCTGCGACCAGGGCTGCTCATCGCCGGGCCAAGCAATTATGATGCCGTTACCAAGTCGTGCTGATACATCTAGCGAGAAGTAGACCTTTCTAGGGGAAGTCCTAGTACAGGAATGGCCAAGAGATCAGCGAACAGCTTGGCATCGTACCGATACAGATTCGCGTGTTGTGCTACGGTTGCCATACCAGCACACACGCACCCGTTACCGCTCAGTGGACCTAGTCAAAAAAGTAGACATTTAAAGTCTCTGAAGTATGCTTTTACTTTAGGAAACGAACATGTCAAATTACATCAGTCCCCAAAAGAAGCAAGAATGCATTGACTACGCCCTGGCTCACCCTGAAATCAGTAC
>JBDNHM010000144.1:0-1718 GCA_041688825.1 Burkholderiaceae bacterium
GCAACCGCATCAACGTGACGAATATCAAGCTTGTAGGCTTTGACGTGATGAGGCACTTCAAGCGCTTGTGCTGCCTCAGGTAAGCTCACGTAAGTGAAGGCCACGTTAAAGCCATCTCGATGCAATGTTTGAACGCATGCAGCACCAATGCCGCGTGAACCGCCTGTAACAATGGCTAAAGGTCTTGTCATCAAACTATCGCTATACGCATTAAGTTGGTTGACCCGCTTTCACCAAATGGTAGGCCAGCAATGATAACAATAGGTTTACCTTTTTTAGCGAAACCCTCAGACAGGGCTACTTCAGTTGCCATGGTGGCCAGTTTTGAAGCGTCGTCGGGGTCGTTGATATGAACAGAGTGCACGCCCCAAACCAGTGATAACTTTCTAGAAACAGCCAAGTCATGCGACAAGCTCAAAATGGGTGCGTCAGGTCTCTCGCGAGCGGCACGTAAACTGCTACTTCCTGAACTGGTGTAGCAAACAATCGCTTCAGCATGAACTGAAGCGGCGGCGCTGCGCATAGCACTACAAATCGCCTGAGCTACATCGTGTTGTGCTGACACAGTTTGTGCAGATTCGGTTTGCGCGTGTGAGGCATCAATCTGTTGACGATACAAGGGGTCAGATTCGGTACCTGAAATGATGCGGTTCATAAAAGAAACAGCTTCGAGGGGGAACTTGCCCGCAGCCGACTCAGCCGACAACATCACCGCGTCAGCCCCATCATAAATGGCGGTTGCCACGTCTGAAGCTTCTGCACGGGTAGGAACTGGGCTCTCGATCATTGATTCAAGCATCTGGGTGGCCACAATAACGGGCTTACCCCACTTACGACACAACCTGATGATGCGTTTTTGAATGGCGGGCACATTTTCGGCTGGCATTTCAACGCCTAGGTCACCCCGGGCAACCATGACCGCGTCTGACGCTTCAATGACAGCCTCTAACTGTTCAATGGCTGAGGGCTTTTCAAGTTTGGCCATGATTCCAGCGCGACCTTTGATCAGGGCGCGGGCCTCAATTAAGTCTTCGGGGCGTTGCACGAACGACAAGGCAACCCAATCGGCACCGAGCTCAAGCGCGACCTCTAAATCTTTAAGGTCTTTTTCAGTGAGGGCGGAAATAGGTAAAATAACGCCGGGTACGTTAACCCCTTTGCGTTCTGAAAGCTTGCCACCCACTATGACCGTTGTGACGGCTGATTGGGCATCGCAGGTGTCAACTTTAACCCTAAGTTTGCCATCGTCGAGTAGCAGTTCAGCACCAGGTACTAACGCTGCAAAAATTTCAGGGTGAGGCAGGTTGACCCGATCAATTGTGCCCAATGTAGGGTTTAAATCGAACTGAAAAGTTTGACCCTCTTTGAGTACAACGGGGCCGTCTGCAAATTTACCAACACGTAATTTAGGGCCTTGCAAATCTGCCAAAATGCCAATGGGGCGCCCCATTTCTTTTTCGACTTCGCGAACGATATTAAAACGAGCTTTGTGGTCTGCATATTCACCATGACTAAAGTTCATGCGAAAGACATCAACACCAGAAATAAATAATTCTTTGATCACTTCTTTAGTTGAACTGGCAGGCCCCAGTGTAGCGACAATTTTTGCCTTGCGTGAGCGATGCATCTTCATATATCTATTCCTTTGAAACGATCAAAATGGCTCTAAAGTCATTCACATTGGTGAGGGTGGGGCCAGTGATTACTGAAAGCCCTAA
>JBDNHM010000145.1:0-3958 GCA_041688825.1 Burkholderiaceae bacterium
ACCACAGACGTGGCAATGACCGGTACTAATGTTTCATTTGCATCGTCCATTAATGGTATGAATGCCGCTACGCAATCGTTAAGTATTGTTGATGACGGTCAAACCATTTTGAGTGGGGCTATTGGCGGTACGGCATCACTAAATAACCTGACGGTTGACACGGCTAAGTCGTTGTTGCTACCAGCAACTATATTGGCAGGTAACCTTGACTTAACGGTAGTTAATAGCACTAATGGTGATGTTGGTCAGTCAGGCGCGTTGTATGTTGGTGGCACCACAAACATTGTTGCTGATGGTGCAATAAGTTTGGCGAATACGGCTAATGATTTTGTTGGTCAATTAAACACGCAAGCCACATCGGTTACGCTATCTGATGTCAATAACATTTATTTGGGTGTAAATGAAGCAACAGCAGGTGCTATTACTTTATCTGCAGGTTTATCAATTTACAACGCCCTCGCAGCGGGTGGTACAAACATTACCTCAACGGCAGCATCGTTGCTGAGCGCTAACGGTGGCGTAGTGAGTACGCTTTACAAACCGGTTACAGTCAATGTACCGTCAGTAACTGCTAAAGCCACTCAGCAGCAAGCTGGCGTGTCAATTGATCTCTCGGGTTACGTGGGTGACAACACTATTTGGTTAACACAGACCCCACCAGGCCTTGTTATCTTGAATGGTATGATAATTAACCCTAGCCAAGTTCCCGGAGTACCTCAAAATGCTTATGCTGCGGCTTTGGCGGTATTGGATCAAACGTACTTGACCGGTAATGGTGCAGTTCTCAATACTAAGCCATACGGTGCTGTAAGCACGTTCATGGGCTATTTGTACAAAACCGATGACAACGACAAATCATTTATATATGGCCCGTCGATTTATGTTTTACCAAGAAGTACTGAAGTTAAAGAGGGTGGTGTGAAATTACCATCTAGCGTTTAAACAATTATTATGAATAAATAAGGAAGTATTGTGTCTACAAAATTACCACTCTTGTACAAAGACCCTGTTGCACTTAATTCAAAAACACATTTAGATCTAAAATTGGGTGCATTTAAAGATTATGGTTTCTCAGCTAAAACAAATTCAATACAACTGGTAGGTATAGAGTTTATTGAGGCTTCTAAAGAATACCCTATAGTGTTTATTAAACTGGCTAATGGTAGTTTTGTACCCAGCACATTAAATGGTTTAAAAGATGAACAAAACTTGTATCTAAATAGTGATAACGAGTGGAATGCGCAATATATTCCTTCATACGTCAGACGCTACCCCTTTATTATTTCTGAGCCTTTAGCGAAAGGTGAGCAGGTTGTATTCATTGATCAAGGCTCTGACAGAGTGCAAAAAAAGCTAGGTGATGCGCTTTTTAATAAAGACGGTACGGAAACAGCAATATTAGATTCTGTCAAATCTTTTTTATTGCAGCATTATGCCCACAGCCGTTTGACAGATGAGTTTTGTCAGTGGCTAGCTAAAGAAGATCTATTTACTGAGATGACTGCAAAGTTTGAAATAGAAAAATCGGGTGAAACTTTCTTGTTCAATCATTTATTTATTATTAATGAAGCTAAATTAATAGAGTTGCCAGCAGAAAAGGTTATGGAATTATTTAACAAAGGTTGGTTGAGCTGGGTTTACGCCCACTTAATCTCATTGACTAACTTTAGCCGCTTGGTTGATCGCTACTCAAAAATTGCACAAGCTAAAAAAGAAGTTATCTCGGTTTAAACATTCTTTTTCTTTAGTTTATATTGAAATAAAAATAGCAAATTTTTCTATGTGTATGCTATTTTTCTTTTTTTCTCCAACCACGTTTTTCTAAACATTGAGTAACAAATTGTTGATAATGAGTTTGACCTAAAAGTTGCTCATCTGAAGGGGGTATGGCAGACTGCCCGGTACCAGAAAAACAATTTACACCACTTAGGTTTGGGTTGTTGCATTCTAGATTTGGTCTTGGCCCTTCGTTGATGGAAGGTGGGGGCATGTAGTTTGATGAATCAAAAATAGGAATAGAGCGGTTTGCTAGACTTGTACATTCGTATTGGTCTACAGCAAAATCTGTTTGAGGGCTGTTGCTATTAACCCAAATGTATTGTGATCCACAAGCGGTTAAAGTAACCAGAAAAGTTGTTAAAATTATGACTTTAAATATGCTCTTTGTTTGATGTTTTCTGGTTATTTCATTGGTTTCGCAAAGCCTATGAGTAGTTAGCATAAATGCCTTTTAAAATTAAATTTGGTGAAATTTTATTAGTAAATATAGTTGGTTTCACAATAAGTCACGTAGTGATTGATTGCTGTGAGTATGATCATAGCAACTATTTTTTAAAATCTTTTGAAAATATAGCAGTACACATTATCTTAAACACGGGAATTTTGCTATGACTAAATGCCTTAAATTTTTTAGTTTTGTACTAATTACTGGGTTAATGTGCTCGGCTCAAGCCTTTGCAAAACTTCCTGTTGGTGCTGCGGCTGTTGTAAATGGGGTCACTATTTCAGAGGTTGTTGTTAATGAGTCTGTAAAGGCCAATTTGGCGCGTGGCCAACAAGATACCCCGCAACTAAGAAAAGCAGTGATTGACGGTCTTATTAGCCGTGAATTAATGGTTCAAGATGCTGTTAAACAGGGCCTTGACAATACACCCGAAGCCAAGCAACAACTCATTCAGTTGCGTCAAAATTTATTGGTTGAGCTAGCTTTAAACAATAACCTTAAAAAGCGACCTATTACTGATCAGGCTGTTAAAGGTGAGTATGATCGTCAAGTTGCTGAGTTAGGTAATACATCGTCATTGCAAGAATATAAACTTGCAATCATCGTGGTTCCCACCGAAAAAGATATAAAAGCAATTGCTGCAACGCTTAAAAAGGGGGAAGCATTTGCCAAAATTGCACAAGATAAATCAATTGACCCCAGTAAATCTCAAGGGGGTAATTTGGGTTGGGTACTCAATAGAAATTTTATTCCTCAGGTTGCAACAGCAATAAATAATCTAGCAAAAAATAGTAATTTAACAGCGCCTGTTGAAGTGCCAGCAGGCTGGATGATCGTGCAAGTTGAAGACAAGCGAAACTTTAAGGTGCCTACATTCGAGGCAAGTCAAGAAGCAATTCGAGTTGCTCTCACGCAGAAAGAACAAACAAACTACCTTTCTGCTTTAAAGACTTCAGCTGCAATTGCTGAGTAAGTATTTTGGGCATTAAGCAACTAAATTGTCAGTATATGGCCGATGAAGATCGACTTAAGTTTCGTTTTAATACTGACGATGGCTGTGATTTCTCAGTTTTGTTAACGCGAAGAATTACGCTCTTTATTCTTTCAGCAATTGCGCAGTTGGTCAAACAAAAACGTGAAACTCGTCATGCTGGGTATATTGTTAAAGCAATTAATGAGTTTGAAGCAAACGCCGCCCGTGAGCATGCGCAGTTTGGCAGCCCATACGATTTAGGGCTTAAATTTCCACTTGGTTCAGAGCCGCTTTTTGTTAAAAATGCCAGTTGTAAAATACAAGAACAAAACGATCAACTCATCGTTTACTTAGAATTGTTATTAGAGAACGATAAAGTGATTAATCTTCAACTCTGGGGCGATGTGTTACAAAATTTACGTCTTTTATTAGAGCAGATGGTTAGTAATGCAAATTGGCTCAGTTCACCATCTTCTTTCTCGTCAGGCAGTCTAAATCAAGACGCTACTGATGATCATACTGAGTTGAAGCCACTTAACATTCATTAACTGGCATTTCCTCAAATCAACGAAGGCTTTGATCACCTGGCCGCTGGGTCTAGTTTGCGCGATTTCATTGTTTTATAGCCTACCAATGCGTCATGCCATGCGTTTGCCACAAGCGCTAAGCGATTAACCGGCTTAGCAATGAGGGGTCGCGCGACTTGTCTGATCAAGTCTTTTTGATCTTCGTTTGTAATGTATTCAACGGGTGATTTTCCG
>JBDNHM010000146.1:0-15442 GCA_041688825.1 Burkholderiaceae bacterium
ATGATAAATGATATCTTTACTGACGCCAAGACTGAAATTTCTTCAACACTTTGACTGAAACAGCATAGTGAGCCACCCGCACAATTATGCATGCATAGACCACCAACATGCCCATGGCTGCAGCAGCAGCGGTGTAGCCAGTTTCATCAATGTGAATGACTGCAATCGATGCCAACATCGTTTCAGACGTATATAGAAAAATAACGGTTGATATAGTGGTCATAGCACGTAAGAAAAGATAAAGCCAAATATCTAATATCGCTGCAGCACAAGCCGGAACAGTCACTTTAAAAAACGTGCGCCAAATGGGGGTGTTGAGAGACTGGCTGACAAGTTCTACTTCTTTGCTCAAACCTTTTAAAGCCGTTAGGGCTGTTAAGTGAGGCACCGTATAAAGATGGGTTACCGTACCGATAACTAGTATTGACATCGTTCCATATAGAAAACCTAAAGGGTTCGCTGGGTTGTTTACGAAAAGCAGGTACGCCAAGCCCAATACAAGACCAGGAATTGCCATGGGCAGCAACATCGATAACTGAAGACACTTGCGTAAAAGGGTGTCACACCGTGTTTTTTCAATTAGCGCTGCACCCAGAAAGATGACCATCGTTCCCCCCGTTGCAGCCAGTAAAGACATTCGAATCGAATTCCAGAAATTGATCCATCCGACACCCTGCATGTTGAAAATATAGTTTGAAAACGTCAAACTGAGGTTGTAAGGCCAAAATTTAATAAGTGCGGCAAACTGTGCCATACCCAACACCAACAAAAGCATTGATAAAATAAGCGCGCAGAAAAAAAAGTAAAACCAATCACGTTTTAGGCTTGCAGTCGGTACCAGAGGTAACGAACGACCCGTCATTTGAAGCGCTTGTTTACCCGCGGCGATTCTTTCCAAAATAAATACAACAATCGCTGGCAGCAGAAGCACCACAGAGATCACAGCGCCCATTTCAAAATTTTGCTGCCCGACGACTTCCTTATAAATGTCAGTCGCCAGTAGGTTCAAATCACCGCCTATAACTTTTGGAATGCCAAAGTCAGTAAACACCATAACGAATACGGCTAAAAAAGCGGTGATCAAACCATAGCGGCAAGCTGGCCAAGTGACTGTTAAAAAAGTTTTCCATGTGTTTGCGTGAAGCACTTCTGCCGCTTGATAAAGCCGGCGGTCTGCGTTTAACAGCGACACAGTGATGATTAAAACGGCATGGGGAAAAGTCCATAAAACAAACGCGGTGATCACACCAATTGGCCCATAAATAGGGGCACCAAACAGCATGTCTTTAAAGATGCCCTGATTTCCAAAGAGGTAAATCAAAGCGATTGCTTTTAAAAGCCCAGGTATTAGCAGTGGTAAAAAAATGCCCGCCCTAAAAAGGCCTTTCCACCGCATACAAGTTCGACTAAGGCCATAGGCGTAAAGAAAGGCGATTGGAATAACGATTGCAGCTGATGCGAGCGCAATAAAAAAGCTATTGGTAAATGAGTCAAATAGTGCGGGTGAGTTAAAGTATCTCTGGTAGTTACTCAGACCAATGAACGCCCCTTTGCCATCTTGTGCGCTGCGGCTAAGCAACATAGCCATCGGAATAAAGACAGCTAATAAAATGGCAGATCCGTAAAAGTACAGCAGCCCAGAAGCTATCCAGTCATTTCTTTCACGAGTGGGCTGCATCATACGGGCCTTGCGCACGGTAGCCGTGGTCATTTTAGCGACTTGATGTCGTTAGGGTCAGCTGACAACCAGAGCTGGGAACCTACAAGCATGGCTTTGCCATCAAAAGATTTTTGAGGTACATCTGAGACAACTTTTTGACCTTTTGCAAGATGTAAATGTAGTCGAACAAATGGGCCTAAGAACTCGACTTTTTTTACAGTACCTTGAGTAAAACTGGTAGGTTCTTGTATTAATGAGACTGACATGTCTTCAGGTCGCACCAGCAAATTAACCATTTGGCCAGACTGAGCGTTTGACTTTAAGCACTCAAGTTCAAAGCCATCTGCTTTGAAGCGTGTGCCACCTATGTGCTGTGCTGAAAAAAGATTACTTACCCCAATAAAATCTGCGACAAAACGACTAGCTGGCTCGTTATAAATTTGCCAAGGTGTTCCGATTTGTTCAATTTTGCCGTGATTCATTAAAATGATGCGATCTGCTAAGCTCTGTGCCTCTTCTTGGTCATGTGTCACCATGATTGTTGTGATGCCCAACCGCGACTGTAAGTCTCGTAGCTCACCTCTTAGCCGCGATCTGACCTGTGCGTCTAATGCAGACAGTGGCTCATCAAGTAGTAAAAGTGATGGTGAAACAGCTAGCGCACGAGCTAATGCTACGCGCTGTTGCTGACCACCCGAAAGTTGGCTCGGGTATTTTTTTTCATGACCGTCAAGTGTTAAAAGCGTTACTAGCTCAGCTGAAATTCTCGCAATGTCAGCAGTAGATTTTTTTTGATTTTCAATGCCGAAACGAATATTTTCAGCTACGGTTAGATTCGGAAATAATGCGTAAGACTGGAAAACAATACCCACGTCACGTTTTGATGGGGGTTTGCCAATAAGCGATTCGCCTTTTTTAAGAATATAACCTGAATTTGCACTTTCGAGCCCTGCAAGGCAAAGTAAAAGTGTGGTTTTACCACAGCCTGAAGGGCCAAGAAAACAGACAAATTCGCCCTCTTTAATTTCAAAAGAAATATCCTCAAGAACCGTTGTCTGACCATACACTTTTCTAAGGTTTTTAACCTCAATGTAATGGTCACTTAGCTGTGGCATAGGGGTCCTTGAGGAATTGGGTTGAAGATGCTTAGGCTTATTTTTTAGGCTCTGATTTAACATCAAAACGCTTACGCCACTCATCAAGAATCTGTGTCTTATTCTGGGCAGCCCATGCAAAGTCGTTATTTATCATAAGCTTGGTAACTTCAATGGGCATATTGTCTTTGGGTGGCATATTTACAGGTAAGGCTACCATCTCTACACGGTTCGCATAAGACTCCATCGCACCTTGTGACACGGCCCAATTAACGAAGGTTTTAGCGTCTGCTTGGTTTTGTGTCGATTTCATAATCGCAACACCTTGCATTTCCCAGCCAATACCTTCTTCTGGTATCACAACTGCAATGGGTGCCCCTTTACTTTTTAAATCAGCTGCTCTGCCTGGAAGGGAAATTCCCACAACGTACTCACCCGCAGCAGCCTGATTGCAAGGCTTTGAACCTGAGTGGGTATAAGAGGCAATATTGTTGTTGAGTTGATCCATAAATGCCCAAGCTTTTTCTGCACCCATAATCTGTATCCAGCCAGCGACGTTTAAATATCCCGTACCAGATGAAATCGGGTTCGGCATCGTGATCTGACCTTTGTAAATCGGTTTGGTTAGGTCAGCCCAAGTTTTGGGTTGCGGAATGTTTTTCTTTTGAGCTTCAATTGTATTGAAGCAAATTGCCGCTGCAAATCCCCAAAGGCCAGTCCAGGTGGGTGGTGATTTTTTGTCGCGAAAACGTGCGTCTAATTTGTCGACACCTTCAGGGCTGTAGGGAAGAAACATGCCCATCTTATCTAGTGAAAGTAAATCTGTGGCGGCATGGCCAAAAAAAACATCGTTACGGGGGTTATCTTTTTCTGCAATCACACGGGCCTGAATCACGCCAGTAGAGTCTCGAACCCAGTTGACTTTGATGGAAGGGTGGGCCTTTGAAAAATTTTCAGAAAAGACCTTTAGGTTGTCAGATTCAACGGAACTGTAAATGGTGAGCTCACCCGCAGTGACGCTGCTGATAAAGAGCCCCGTTGTTATTAGAGATGTTAGTACAACTTTTGAATAGAGTTTTTTTAGCGTAAACATTTTTTTTCCTTTTAATTATTCAAGTATGAAATTAAAAAACTAGAAAATAACGTGTTAAAACCGACGACTCTTTGCATCTGCCAGTACACAAAGAATTTCAAACATCATAGTCATACCTACTAGAGCTGTATTACCTAAAGGGTCAAACGGGGGCGATACTTCAACCACATCACCACCGATCAAATTTAAGCCCTGAAGACCACGAATTAGTTGTTGTGCTTCATAAGTGGTGGCACCGCCAATTTCTGGCGTGCCCGTTCCTGGTGCATAAACGGGGTCTAAAAAATCAACATCAAAGCTGACATAAGTTGGCCCATCGCCTACAACACGCCGTGCCTCTGCAATGACTGCAGGAATACCGAGTCGGTAATATTCGTCGATGTCTATTACCCGAACACCCTGTTCAACGCCCCAATCATTTTCGCTATCGTTATAAAGCGCACCACGAATACCAATTTGCACAGTGCGCTTAGGGTCAAGTAGCCCCTCTTCAATCGCTCGTCTAAATGGCGTACCATGCGTGTATTTACTGCCACCAAAGTAGCGATCCCACGTATCGGTATGCGCATCAAAGTGCACCATTCCGATCGGACCGTCTTTTGCAATGGCCCGCATAATTGGCAGTGTGACTAAATGATCACCGCCGGCAGCCAGGGGAATGATGCCGCGATCATGCAGTTGCGCGAAGAAACCCTGAACATGATCGAGCGTTGACTCAAGGTCGACAGGGTTAACAGGGGAATCGCCAAGATCGGCACAATTGCAAAGCTCAAAAGGGCTGATGCCTGATGCGCGGTTAACGTTACGTGCCAAGGTAGATAGGTCGCGAATCTGGCGTGGGCCATGTCGGGCACCCGCGCGATTTGTCGTGCCGCCATCCCAGGGCACGCCCACTAAGCCGATATCGACATCTTTAACCAGTGGGTTATCTAATAGTAAGTATGGCAGTCTCATGAATGTGGCAATGCCAGCGAACCGAGGCATGATGGTTCCCGTTACAGGAAGAAAGTCTTTCTTTGACATGAGGTTTCCTTGGCTAACGCTTGATCTAAATAGGTTTAAGCTCTACAGTGCTGTGTTCTAAGTTCTAAGTTTTATATTCAGTGTTTGACTGTTTGTAACCGCTTACCAATGCTAAGACAAACAAGCGTTAGTTAAAATACCAAAATGCCAAAGTAAACTTTGATCGATTGATAAGCAACTACGGGCCATTATATTTATGCTTCGTGACATTGACGTTAAACGCTTAAAACTTTTTAAGCAGGTTGCAGAGTGTGGTGGCCTTTCTGCTGCCGAAAAAGCACTCAACATTAATTTACCCACGATCAGTGCACACTTGGCCTCTCTTGAGGAATTCATTGGTTTTAAATTATGTGATCGTGGTCGCAAAGGTTTTAAATTGACCAAAGAAGGTCAAAGTGTTCTTGACTCGTGCAATAAACTTTTTGAATCTCTTGAGCAGTTTCAATCTGAAATCAGTGATGTAACACAGATGATTTCAGGAAGTTTAAAGATCGGTACTGTCGACAACATCATTACCGATAAAAATTGCTTGCTAGTACCCGTGATTCATGCCTTGAAAAGTCAGAGCAAAGATCTTGAAATCAATTTAGAAATTAGAAATCCAAGTGAGCTTGAACGACTGCTACTTGATGAGCGAATTGATATTGCGATTGGTCCTTTTCATATTACTAACCCAGGCATAGACCAGCTTGCTCTTTATAAAGAACAAGTCTCACTTTATATTAGTGACCAACACCCACTCTTTTCAAAAAAAAACTTGCAGCTAGATGACTTGGTGGCGGCTGAGTATGTTACCCGCGGATATCTTAGAGAATCACAAGTGACACAGCAGCATGTGTCATTTAATTTTGCTGCAACGGCGCAAAGCATTGAGGGTATTGCGTTGTTAATTCTAAGTGGAAAATATATTGGTTATTTGCCTGATCACTATTCCAGCAGCTGGGTTCAAAAAAACCAAATGCGTAACGTACTGCCGAATTTATTTACCTACGAGGTAGGCTGTAAGGCTATTACGTTGAAAAACAAGTCACATACCAAAGCCCTTTCAACGATGCTCAAGCTACTCGAAGAACTTCACCCTGCAAAAAACGTTAATGCTGAAAAGATGACATGACTCAAACAAACTCACCCAATGTCTTACATGTTGATTTTATTCAAACGCCACTAGGTGGCCAGATTGGGCTGACACACTGCTTAGGCAGGTGCGGTTTAGATGCTACTGGAAAACAATGGTCTCGCGATTTAGCTCAAGATGTTGCAGCCCTTAAAGATTTGGAAATTTCGTTCGTTATTTCACTTTTGGCTCAACAAGAATTGCAGCATCACGGCGCAGGCAATATTGAGGCGCAACTGAAACAAGCGCAAATTGGTTGGTATCAGTTCCCAATTGCTGACTTTGGAACACCCAGCCTTGATGTGACCACACGGTGGATGCAAACTGTACCGAGTTTGTTGCAGCATTTAGAAGAGGGTAAAAACGTGTTGATTCATTGCGCTGCTGGCTTTGGCCGTACTGGCATGATGAGCGCTACTTTGCTTGTTGCCATGGGGGTTGACCCAGAAAGAGCGATTACGCTTGTACGTTCTTCGCGCCCAGGTACCATCGAAACACCTGAACAAGAAGCTTATATTCGAAATGTGCAGGCTTTGTAACGGCCAACAGGCCTAATAGATACGGCAGTGACTCAGTTTTTGATCAAAAAAATCTACTCGATATTAAAAATCAAGCGTTGTTGTTCATCTCAATGCGAACACAGATTGAATTAACCTAATAGCCCAGGCAACATCGCCACGTCGAACAGTGGCAGGTTTAGTGCGGTGGCGTTTGTGTTGTGGGTTTGGCTTGGCATGGCAGACAGCTTGACAGTTTTGACAGGGTTATAGCGTTGAACGTAAGACGCTAGAGATCGGGCGCGCGTGCGTGTGCCACTTTTAACTTCAACAGGCACGATGTTGCCCAGGTTGTCAGTCAGTAAAAACTCGATTTCAGCCCGAGTGTTAGTCCATGCGTGAGTGGGTTCAAACCCAAGCACAGTTTTACACGTGCTGGCTTACAGTAGGCCACAAGCGGCATCTTTGGTTGGCCATCGACCGGATAATTCAGCAGCACCAAGCGGCAATGGTGTAACCAGTTAATTGGTAGACATATTGAGCTATAGGCAACATGAAAAGAAATATTCAATGGCTTAATAACCTACTTGCCAAATAAACCAAGTAGGTTATAGTTCGTATGGAAAAAAGTACAGCACATTGCAAGTTAGTTGCTATACGCGTACTGGTCGAGAACGGTCAGGTCAAAGCAACAGCAAGTGCATTTGCAGGCGCGCGTAAGCTTGGTATCAATAACTTGTCTGAAATGTGTAAGGTGATTATGTCTCTTACATCGGCAAACTTCTACAAAAGTATGACGACTCATATAGATCACAGAATATGGCAAGACGTTTACCATTCAAAAAAATTGTACGGGCTATTCAGTTTATCTTAAGTTAACTGTACTTAACGACGTTGTAATTGTTTCATTCAAGGAGCTTTAACCATGCAATGCCCATGCTGTGGTGCGGTTGAACTGACTCACGAGACCCGCGATATACCTTACGTGTACAAAGGCGAAAAAACCACTATTTTTAAGGTCACAGGTGAATTTTGTGAAGCCTGCGGTGAAGTCGTTTTAGATCAAGAACAAGGTGATCGCTATAGCGAAATGCTAGGTGATTTTCAGCGGAAAGTGAATGCTGCATACGTTGATCCGGCTTACATTGCAAAAGTACGAAAAAAACTTCATCTTGATCAGCGAGAAGCGGCAGATATATTTGGCGGCGGCGTCAATGCGTTTTCTAGGTATGAAAACGGTAAGACAAAACCCTCTTTGGCTTTGGTCAAGTTGCTTAGGGTGCTTGATCGTCACCCTGATTTATTAAACGAAGTCAGGGCGGCTTAGTAAACACTGTTTGTAAGTGCTGAAACCCAATTCCTAATATAGCGGTTGATGGTCGTTGCGATGGGTTTGGTAACCTAGACACTTACACGAACTTATCTTTTCGGGCGGGTGCATGACCAAAAGTATTCAAGACAGTGGGGCAGCCGTTTTTGTAAACCCCAACGCTGCAAGTAAGCAAGAAAAATATGGTCAACTGCGCTCGCAAGCGTTGAATATTAAAGGGTTTGATGCGGCAAGCCAAGAAATTACCCAGTGGCCAAATTACGCCCCAACGCCTTTGCATCGTTTGCCAGCATTAGCCCAGTCTTTAGGTATTGCGAAGCTTTTCTACAAAGATGAAAGCACGCGTTTCATATTAAAAAGTTTTAAAGCCTTAGGCGGGGCTTACGCCGTATTTAGGCTCATACAACAAGCGGTTGCGAAGCAGCACCCAGATCATGTTGCCACCCCTGAAGAAGTCATTTCAGGTAAGTTTAAAAATATTGTTTCTCAACTCACGGTAACGTGTGCAACAGATGGTAACCATGGTAGATCGGTTGCTTGGGGGGCGCAAACGTTTGGTTGTCGGTGCGTAATATATGTTCATACGACGGTGAGCCAAGGGCGGGCAGACGCAATCGGTGCTTTGGGTGCAGAGGTTATAAGAGTTCAGGGCAATTACGATAACTCTGTGCGCCATGCCGCCCAACAGGCAGAACGTCATGGGTGGACGGTTGTGTCTGACACAACCTACGAGGGGTATCGTGACATACCGATTGATGTCATGCATGGTTACGGTGTGATGTCACGAGAAATAGTTGAACAATTCGGTCAAGCCGCTGGCCAAGCACCCGACCAAGCACCCGACCAAACACCCGACCAAGCACCCGACCAAGCCTCCAATCAAGCCCCTGACCAAGCATGCAGCCACACTCCCGATCAAGCAGATGATCAAATTCCACCCACACATGTCATCGTTCAGGCAGGTGTGGGTGCTTTTGCCGCGTCAGTGTGTGCCGTGTTTTGGTTAATGTGGGGCAACAAGCGACCCAACTTTATTGTTGTGGAACCCGACAATGCCGCATGCTTGTTGGCCAGCGCGCAAGCAGGTGAGTTGGTAACCATTCAAGGTGATCTTGATACCGTTATGGCTGGTTTGGCGTGCGGTGAAGTATCACCTGTGGCGTGGGAAATATTAAGTACCGGTGTTGATGCCTTTACAACCGTGTCAGACCACTACGCTCTGGAAGGCATGAAAATATTGGCGAACCCAAGCAAAGACGATATAGCCATTGTTTCGGGTGAAACGGGTACAACCGGCCTAGCCTTGCTGTTGGCCGCTAAAAACTCTATTAGCCTTTCAACTGCTTTAAAGCTAGACCGTCACTCAAGGGTATTAATACTAGGTAGCGAGGGTGACACCGACCCAGATATTTATTATCGTGTGGTGGGTCAAACTGCTCAAGACGTTTCCCTTAAAAAACAGCACCACCTGTTGGCATAACAATGATGCGTATGTTCATCGTTAGCCGGAAGTGCGCATTGATGCACTCAACTTAATTCCAAATATAGCGGTTGATGGTCTGACACTTGTGTTTGCGTTTCAGCCGCTACGGTCTTAACCCGTTTGGCTAATGATTCGCTCACAAATATAAAGTCACAACTACTGGGTTCGGGGCCATAGGTATCATCGTAAAGTCGAAATGTGGGTGGGTGGGGCGTATTGGGTTTACCTAATGGCCAACTATCAACAAAGTGATGCCTTTGAGTCGAGCTTGTAATGACTTGGTATTCGACACTATTCGGTTCAAAATTGAAGTCGCCACACAAAATGACGTCAGTTGTGTGAGGCTTGGTTTGGTATGGGGTATTGATGTCGATGGGTAAACTGACTGGTGGTCTAAGCGCTTGATCGCAGGCCATTTGATGCCATTGCCGCACTTGTGCGGCTTGCGATTGGCGTTGGCTTTGGCTGTAATACTCAAGATGGGTAGTCATCACTCGAACCGGCCCCCAAGCGGCCTGAACCGTGCAGATGGTGCACAGACGTGGCATCCAGTGATGTGGCTCACCCAGCGCCACGGGTGACGGTAGTGCGAGGTGTTGAATTTGTAAAATCGGTAAGCGCGAGGCAATTAAATTGCCAAACTGTTGCCGTGTATTGTGGTCGGGTACGTATTCGTCGACCGAAGGGCCAAATACCACCTCAAAATCAGGCAAAAGATCTTTAATAGCTTGCGGCTGGTTTAAGGCTGAATCGCTGGTAAGTGCCGCATAATTAACAGAGATTTCTTGCAGGCAAAGTACATCAAAATCAGCCATCGCTTTAGCACCACTCACAATACGCCCTGGGTTCACCACCCCATCAAGGCCTTTGCACCACTGGGTATTCCACGTCACTAATTTCATTTAATACCAGCCCTCATAAATGATTGCACAAATTGTCGCTGAAAAATAAGGAAACCAATCAATAAGGGTGCTGATGTTAATAAGGTTGCGGCTGAAATAATTGACCAATCAATGCCTTGGTCACCAGAAGAAAATACTTGCAAACCCACCGTTAACGGTCGAGACTCAACAGAATTGCTGACCACCAATGGCCATAGAAAATTATTCCAATGATGGCTGATCGATACCAATGCGAAGGCAAGATAGGTAGGTTTGGCCAAGGGAATATAAACATGCCACAAAATTTGCAAGGTGTTGGCGCCTTCCATTTGAGCCGCTTCAACTAATTCTTTAGGAATGGACTTAAAGGTCTGACGAAGTAAAAAGATTGCAAATGCTGAAGCAAAATAAGGTAGTCCAATTCCAAATAGCGTGTCGACAAAGCCAAGTGAGGACAGTGTTTGGTAGTTTTTGACAATGAGAATCTCTGGCATCACCATAAGCTGAACAAGCATCAGTGAAAACAAGAGACTGCTACCTGCAAACGAATATCGAGCAAAAGCATATGCGGCTAACGTACACAGCAGTAGTTGCATACCCAATATCATGAGAACTAAAAATATAGTGTTCAGAAAATATTGAGGAAAGGGGGCGGCATGCCATGCTACTGCAAAATTTTCTAGTGTAAGGGGTGCCGTTAATGAAAACTCGGTTGCATATTGCCCCGAATGAAACGCGGCCCAAACGGCATAAAGTAGTGGCATGACCCAAGCAATCGCCAAAACCCAAGCCCCTAATGTAGACAGCCAGCCGGCATCATCAAATCGCTTATTTGGTTGGTTGATTGTGTTAGCGCTCATCGATAATGAGCCCTTTTGTCAAGTAGAAAAAATTGCATTAAGCCGGTGATTGCTAAAATTGCTAAAAGCACGACAGTTAGTGCCGATGCATAACTACTATCCCAAAATTTAAAACCTACTTCATAGAGATAAAAAAGCAAAAGAGATGAAGCGTTATTGGGGCCACCGTTAGTCATCACGAAAATGTGGTCTACCATTCGAAAAGCATTGATGAGTGCATTGACGAGTACGAAGATGGTGGTGGGCATCAGAAGTGGCCATTGAATTCGCCAGAAAAAATACCATGGGCTCGCACCTTCGATTTGAGCTGCCTCTTTGTAGCTTGGGCTCAGTGTTTGAAGTGCAGCTAGGTAAAATATCATGAAAAAGCCGGCTTCTTTCCAAATCGCAACGATAGTTACTGACATCAATGCAAGGTTTGGATCACCCAAAAAGTTTTGACTTTTGAAACCCATAAACTGTAGGACTTGATTGAACAAGCCGTAGTCTGGGGTGTAAAAAAAGATCCAGATGTTTGCCACTGCAATCATGGGTAAAACCGTCGGTAAAAAATACGACATGCGTAGAAATTGACGCCCGAGAATTTTGTTATTTACCCAAAGGGCCATAAAAATTGATATAGCCATCGAGGCCGGAATCGTGGCCAGAGCGAACCAAAGGTTATTCATGACTGACTTCCAGAACACCGGGTCTTCAATCATGATCTGGTAGTTTTGAATGCCAACAAATTGCGCTGGCCGGCTACCGCGTGGTGTCGACATGAAACTGTCAATCAGTGTTGCAACGGCGGGGTAATGCGTAAACCCCACCAGAAACACAAAGGCTGGCAGAAGCAGTAAGTAGGCCTGAATGTGGCGAGAGCTTAGGGTCATTGAATAAAAATTCCACCCACCCGAAGGTGAGTGGAATTTTTAATAAGAATTACTGATAAGAACGTAACAAACGCGTGGCTTCAGCTTGAGCATCTTTCATGGCTTGCTCAGCAGTTTTTGTGCCTGTAAGACCTGCTTGTAACCCGTCATTCAAAGCTTTTGTCACACGTTGGTTATCGTGTGTTGATAGCTCGGCAACGGCGAAGGGTAATTGATCACGTGCTACCAAGGCTGGAGGAAAGTCAGCTGCATAAGCTTTGAGGGCTGGTGTTTCATATGCCTGGGGCGACACGGCAACATAACCTGTGTCAATGCTCCATTGCGCAGCACGCTCAGGTTGTGTTAACCATTTAGCGAACTGGTATGCGGCAGCTTGCTCAGCTTGTGGAGCCTTTTTAAAGATGTAGAAATTGCCACCACCTGTGGGCGAACCACGACGCTCATTGGCAGGGAGCATTGCTACACCAAATTCAAACGGTGCATTTTTACGAATGTTGGTTAGGTTGCCAGTCGTTGTCCAAATCATGGCGGCTTTACCTTCCATGAAGTCGCGCGGTGTGGTGCCCCACTGCACAACGCCGGGTGGGTGAATTTTGTCTTTTTGCGACAGGTTCATCCAGAACTGCAAGGCTGCAACAACTTTTGGGTCATCATAGGCGACTTTTGTACCAGAAGCATTGGCGAGTATGGCACCGTTTTGTGTGCTGAAACCTTGAAATAGCCAGTAAGGGAAACCGCTTGAGGGTACTTGTATACCCCATTGCGTCACGTTACCGCTTGCATCACGCTTGGTAAGTTTGGTGCCCATCTCAACGAGTTGAGCCCAGTCTTGTGGGGCCTTTTCTGGGTCAAGACCTGCGGCTTTGAAAGCTTGCTTGTTCCAGTACATCACCACGGTTGAACGCTGAAATGGAATGCCCCAAGTTTTGTTGTCAATTTGCCCGTTCAACATAAAGGCTGGAAAGAAACTTTTGAGCCAAGTGCGGTCTTCATCAGTTTTGACAAAATTGTCGATGGGTACGATAGCGTCTTCATCGATCAGCGTGAATGTATCAGTTGACAGCACAATCGCAGCGGTTGGTGGCTTACCCGATTTGTGGGCGGTTAGGGCTTTAACGATGGTGTCTTGGTAAGTGCCTGCATAAACAGGGGTGACTTTGATAGACGGGTTTTCTTTATTGAAATCAGCCGCATAGCCGTCAATAATGTTGGTAATAGGCCCGCCAACAGCCACAGGAAAGTAAAATGACACTTCAGTTTGTGCTAGAGCGGCTGTGCTTAAACATAAATAAGTTGCAACCGCAGAAATAGATCCGATAAGTTTTTTCATAACAAAATCTCCGGGGGTTAATGAATGCGCAAGCCTTCAGCATCAAACCAGTGAAGGTTTGAGTCATGCCAGCCAAGGTTAACTTGCGTGTTGGTTTGAATCACGGCTTTGCCATCGGCTCTGACCGTGAGGGTTTGATTTCCGATTTGCGTGTGCACCAGCAAATCGGCGCCAGTAAATTCCGTACTTAAAACTGTCGCGGCGATGTTGCCCGACATAGAGATGTCTTCTGGCCTTAGGCCTAGTGAGGTTGCACCCTCGGGGGCGGGTAGTGCAATGTCAGTGCCAGCAATTTTTAAGTGATTAATGGGTAACACGTTCATTTTGGTGCTGCCAATGAATTGTGCAACGAAAAGCGAGGCAGGTTTTTGATAAATGTTGGTGGGGGTGGCCTGTTGTTCAATTTTGCCGTCTTTGAGCAAAACCACTTGGTCGGCCATGCTCATGGCTTCAGTTTGATCGTGGGTCACGTAAACAACAGATAAGCCAAGTTTTTGTTGAAGGGCGCGAAGCTCTTCGCGCATCGATTGCCGAAGTTTGGCATCGAGGTTAGACAGTGGCTCGTCCATCAAGCAAAGCTTGGCATCAGTAACGAGGGCGCGAGCCAACGCTACGCGTTGTTGTTGGCCACCCGAAAGTTGTGAAGGTTTGCGATCTCGTAGCGCACTCAAACCCAGAAGATCAAGTGTTTTGGTTAATCTAATGTCGATTTCTAATTTAGGAATCTTACGAATGCGTAAACCAAACACAACGTTTTCAGCCACAGATAGGTGGGGAAATAAGGCGTAGTTTTGAAACACCATTGATACGCCTCGAGCGGCGGGCGCTTTGTGTGTCACGTCATCACCAAAAACAAAAGCTTGACCCGTTGATGGCGTCTCTAAACCCGCGATCAATCGTAAGGTGGTCGTTTTGCCGCAACCAGATGGACCAAGCAAGACTGAAAACTCGCCCTCACCCAAAATCAGGTCGGTTGAGTGCAACGCTGCCGTAGAGCCCCACCATTTGCTAACTTGCTTAAACTGAACTGCCGCCATAAAGTTGAGTCGTTATCGTTTAAATAAAATTAATGGTACGACAACTTTATGTCATGTATATGACAAGCGCAACACTAGGGTTTACGCCAAGGTTACATTTCTTTGAGTGCTAGCAGTCGATTCACCATTTCCGCAAAGCCTTCACCTGACTCGTTTTCGCAGATGTATTTAGGCAGTTTTTTGATGCGATGTTGCTGGGCCCGAACATTGGCAACCCCAACTGAGTGATCAAAGAATTCAAACATGGGCGCATCGTTAGCTGAGTCACCAATAAATAGCATGTGGTTCTGCATCGCTGATAAGGGCTGACCAAAGAGTTGCCGTGTCATGGTGGCAGTCATGGTTAACTTGTCGTAATCGCCAAACCAACCGTTTACATGAATCGAACTAACCTTGGCATGGGCGCCCGCATCTTCAAAGAGCGTTACGATTTGATTAACGGCGTCTTCGGGCAGTGGTGTGACATCTTCGCAAAAATCAATTGCCAAATCGGCGACTCGATAAGGTTGATCGCTCGCTAAAGCGCAACCAGGCACCTCTTTGATAATTTTGCGGGCTAAGATATCTAGTGCTTGTCGGTTGCGTGCTCGAGTGGGCACATCAGCCCAGAAATGATGGTGCATGTTTCGATGATGATGGTCGTAGCACATATAAAAAGCGCCGTTTTCACCTACAACGGCATGAACGGGCCAGAGTCTGGCAATAAGGTCGCACCATCCTGCAGGGCGACCTGTTATTGGAATCACGCGAATGCTATGACTTTGAAGTTGTTCAAGGGCGCTATAAGCAGAAGCACTCAATCGACCATCTGTCGTAATGGTGTCGTCAATATCACACAGAACCGTGTCGATAGATTTGGCAACGGTGATGGGCAGTTGATTTAGAGGTTTGAGCTGTGTATTCAATGGGTACATGTTCCGATGTTGACAGTCTAATCCTGATACTACGCAATTTACGCTAAAACCGCAGTGTGTTCATAATCACGAGTATGAGTCGTCAATAATTGAATGGTTGTGAGTGTGTTGTGACGAATGACAACAGCCTAAAATAGCCAGCATGAATACAAAAACACATCTAGATTATCATCGTGGGCATGTTGCATTAGGTATCGCAGGCTTTGGTACGTATGCACCCAAAAAAACAGTTTCTGCGGAACAACTGGCTAAAG
>JBDNHM010000021.1:0-6233 GCA_041688825.1 Burkholderiaceae bacterium
GTCAATCTTCCAATGTTTTTCTTTAATAAATCTATTAAAAAAGTGCGTGCAGTAAAACAGAACAAAGCTGCAGCCGATACGTAACTAATAGCGATTTTCGCACCATCAACAATTCCGGGTTCTATGTGCATATTTAAACTCCTCAAAACGTAACTGTGAACGTAACTGTGAGATTTCAAAATGATTTAAAAAATTAACAAAGTTTATTTTTAGTAAGTAACTCAAAATAATTTAAAACATCTTGTTTATCAACAACGTCACCGTATTTTGCGTGAATATCGAAAAGGTTGGCATCATGAACCTGTGGCAAGCGATCGCCTACGCATTCTTGTGGCACGATGACTCTAAAACCATGCTGAATACCATCTATAGCGCTTGCTCTAATACAGCCACTCGTCGAACATCCAATCAGTATGATTGTGTCAACTCTGTGAGCTGTTAGCATGCTTGCAAGGCTGGTTCCAAAAAATACGCTGGCATAGTTTTTGACAAGAATAATGTCTTTGTCAGTTGGTGTTATTCGACTGTCAATTTCTGCCAAGGGCTCTCCTTCAACCAAGCGAGTCAGCACAGGTATTTTCTTAACAAATAAACCGCCATCAAAGCCGTCAGCTTGGAATAGAACTTTGGTGTAAATGATGGGAACCGATGCTTTACGAGCAGAATCTAACAGGGTGACAGATGCTTCAACAGCATTGACTACTGCTGCGGTATAAAGAGGCGAGCCCTCAGTCGTATATGCATTGATAAAATCAATCACGATCACAGCAGAAGAATTTCCAAACCCTAGCGCTGAATCAAACACTCCACGATAATTTTCTTCACGTTGGTCCATCATTATTACTCCGTAAAATAGGGTAAAGCGGTTCCGATCATGGCGTCACGCGTAACAAGTCCCTCGAGTTGCTGCTCCGTCAAACCATCTGTTCCAAGAGGTCTCATCGGCAATACTATGTATCGAATATCCGCTGTACTGTCTAATACTCTAACTTCTGTTTTATCAGAAATCTGTGTACCAAATTCAGCAAGCACGACACGTGGCTCAATCACCACTCGGGAACGATAGTCTGTTGACTTATACCAAGCAGGCGGTATGCCAAGCAACATACGTGGGTAACAAGAGCAAAGTGTACAAACTACAATGTTGTGAACATCAGGCGTATTCTCAAGAACCACGAGCTCTAAAGGTGTACTGATTGATAAATTAAAAAAATGATTAATTGTTTCAAGTGGCTTTGATAACAGTTCGCGTTTGAATTCAGCATTTACCCATGCCTTTGCAACAACCTTTGCACCCAAAGATGGTGTGCGACTGTCTTGCAAATCAATTTGTTGGGAAATTTGAGCAGATGTCACAACACCTTTTTCATCAAGCAGCTCTCTTATAGCTTGTTCAAGGTTACGCAAATCTTCAGCGGGTTCCTGTGCATTCTCTTCGTGATCGTGATCGTGATCGGGGTGGGACATTCAAGTACTCCTAAGCTGGAATTAACCAATGTTCATATATATCTGCTTCAACCGTGTCACCATTTGGCCCGCTGTATGTAGGCCAGATGTCAACTTGTTCAAAATGAACCCTATAAAGCCAAATTTTTGAAACGTATGTCTGATGAAATGCAAGTTGTGAGGGGTTTTGGTATTGACCCATAATTTCTACGACACTTCCACTGATTCCTCTAAGATAACTTGGGGTGCGACAGTGCTGTTCAGGGGGGCCAGACTTCACAACAATTCGATCACCGACCTTAAAGATAGGTTGCGTTGTATTGGCTTGAAAATCAGTCATGGCAATTACCTTTTACGATGCTTGATCAGACTCACTCTTTGTTCAATCTCCTCGTCAGAGAGAATCCCTTTTTCTACAAGCAATTGACGAATTGCATATAACCACTTATCGTAATAGCCCCGCTTTGAATAATCATCTGTAGTACTTTCCTCAATAGCTCTTCTGAGCGAATCAACCGAGAAAGCTTCCACCTTCGGACTAATTAGTAACATCAACATCGCATCAACACGCTTCTCGAAAAAAGTCTGTTCGTGCTCTTCTCGGTTAATCGTTAAACCCGCTAGACCGCCTACATCATTCACTTTCCGTTGCATCGTCAGACCTCTTATTTAGATTTTGAAAATTTGAATGTTTGCTTTATTTGCAACTAAGCAAATCTCGTTGCCGCTCTCGGCCTGGGCTTTAGAAAAAGAGTTAGGGCTGACTGAGGCACGAAACACATGGTTATCAGCCGTCTTAATTAACACTTCCATTAATATGCCCTTATATACCGTCTCATGAACAACACCACGAAAAACAGATTTACTTAAGCTGTTCATCGCGATATCAATAGATAGGTGCTCCGGTCGAATGCAAACCAGCACTTCTTCTTTAACCTTAAAGTCACTACGATCTATTTCAACCTGAAATCCACCGGGACCACTCAAAGTGACGCCTTGGCTCGTGCTGTCAATGACCGTACACCGAAGCATATTAGAGCCACCTAAAAAATCCATGACGTCATGATGCTGCGGTTGCTCATACAAATTAGAGGGGATACCTATCTCACGAATGGCTCCACCAAACATAACCGCTACACGGTCTGCTAATGAGAGAGCCTCTTCTTGGTCGTGTGTGACAATGATAGTTGTTACACCAAGCTGCTTCTGTAACTGTTTAAGTTCGACTTGCATTTGGTCACGAAGTTTTCGATCAAGCGCGCCAAGGGGTTCATCCAAAAGCAGAATATCGGGCTTAATCACTAACGCACGCGCTAAAGCAACCCGCTGTCGCTGACCGCCTGAAAGACTCTGTGGCAAACGGTCTTTAACATGCTCTAGTTGAACCATTTCTAAAAACTGTTTGACCAATTGAATAGACTCAGTCTTTTTATGCTTACGCATACGCAGACCATATTCAACGTTTTCAAATACGGTCATATGGGGAAAAAGTGCATAATCCTGAAAAACGAGGCCGACATTGCGTTTATTGGGTGGCAAATTAACATAAGACTGACCTGATACGCGGACATCACCTGATTGCGGATGTATGAAGCCAGCGATGGTTCGTAAAGTCGTGGTTTTGCCGCAACCAGATGGCCCAAGCAATGCAACACATTCACCTTTTGCTATTGAAAGATTAACGTTTTGTAAGATTTGTTGGCCGTTGAGCCAAACACAAATATCTTCTAATTCAAGTCCGGTCATATCCGCCTGCTATTGAATTGAGTAGGAAACGATTCGGTACCGACGTTCCGCGAATGAAATAACAAGGCTGACAACAATCACATATAGCGTTGAGAATGCAGCAGGTGTTGGGTCGAGATTTTGGGCGATATAGTTGAAGATTTCAATCGGCATAGTCGTTAG
Source organism: Burkholderiaceae bacterium (assembly GCA_041688825.1). Taxonomy (GTDB): domain Bacteria; phylum Pseudomonadota; class Gammaproteobacteria; order Burkholderiales; family Burkholderiaceae_B; genus Algicoccus. Next base: position 3,355 of record JBDNHM010000021.1, read on the forward strand.
TCCGCCGCGCACAAGAAAGACACTGATAGGGTAATTATCAAAACTGATCAAGAAAGCAAACAAAAACCCACTAATAAGCCCAGGCTTAAGTTGTGGAAGTGTCACCGTCCAAAAGGCCTTGAACTTGCTAGCCCCTAAAGACAAAGCTGCCTCTTCAATAGAGGGGTTCATGAGAGTTAGTGAGGCAAGCAAAGTCCGAATCGGGTAAGCAATAACCAGCACCATATGCCCGATCAAAAGACTATACCAAGTAAAAGCGGCACCAATCATAATGAAAAATTGGATTAATGCGATTCCAACAGCCACCATCGGCATGGTAATCGGTGACAGCAAAAAAGCTGTCATTAAAGATTTCCCAGGAAATGCATAGCGACTAATTGAAATGCTTGCTGCGATAGCAAGTGTTGTGCAAAGCAAGGCAGCGCAAAACGCGATAGAAGCACTGATGAGTGTTGATCGTCCAATCGCCTCAATATTTGCTATGTTCAAATACCACTTAAAAGAAAAAGCCTTGGGTGGAAATTCAATAAAAAATGATTCATTAAAAGATACAACAGCCGTTAAAAAGACTGGGAATAGCAAAAATATCAATGCCAGACAGGCTATACCACTGACTGTTTTATCAAATATGCCTTTCGGTGGTTTCCTAGACATCTGCACGAAACACTTTTCTAAGCAAAGTAGCGTAGATGGCAACAACGATAAATGTCAGCACAGTGAGCGTTACGATAATTGCAGCACCAAACGGAAAATTCAGTTGGGTTAAAAGCTGTTCAGCTGCAACCTGCGAAATCATTGAGGATGACGGTGAGCCGAGCATGAGTGGTGTGACATAAGCACTCATGCTCAGAGCAAATGTCAAAACCGTTCCACCAAAAACACCGGGCAAACTAAGGGGTAATGTAATCTTGAGGAAAGTTTGCAAATGATTGCCTCCCAGCGATAGGGATGCCTCTTTCAGAGATGGAGGCTGCCGCAACAAAGCTCCATAAATAGGTAGCACCATAAAAGGAATTGAAAAATGCACCAGTCCGATAACAATAGCAGTCTCTGAAAACATAAGCCGTAAAGGCTCGTCGATCAGACCAAGTGCTTGCAAAAAAACATTCAATGCACCTTTATCCGCGAGTACAACAACCCAACCGTAGTTTCTAACAATGAGACTTGATGCAAGTGAAATAAAAATCACCAACAAAATTATCGTACGTAACCTAGATTTAAGCCTAAGCATCAACAGAGCAATTGGATAAGAAACCAAAAGTGTTATGACAACCGTCAACAACGACATTCGAAAGGTCCGCTCCATGACCCTACCAATTCGTGAGCTTGTCCAGGTTTTGATGTATTGATGCAATGTCAAACCATCACCGGTCTGTGTATCAATGTATGAAAAGCGAAAGCTTTCCTGCAACATATTTACAAATGGGATGACGTAAAAAATAATTAGAAAAACCAATAATGGTGCCAATAGGAAAAATGCGCCGGCATAGCGAGACCAGAAACCTTTTTGTGGTTGAAAATCTCGCAATGCCGGGCTTAGTATGTCCATCATGTCACCACATTCACTCTTGTCAATTAACTAAAAACTTCATTCCACATTTCGGTAATTTTAGGTCTGTTTTTTGACAAGAATGCCCAGTCAGCATAAGTCGTATCACCGGGTGGTCCGAGCAGTTTTAGCGTTTCTGCAGAGGGTTTAACATCAACGTGTGCACAGCGCGCTCGCAACGTATTTTCTATTTTTTGCTGGAAATCTTTCTCTAAGCTCATATTAATGTATTGATTAGCCAGCTCAACATTCGGCGCGTTAGTTGGCATATTAAAGCCGACGATTTCACCTTGCTTACCTTCCTTCAAAAACGTTGCAGGATATATCGGTGCGCCTTGTGCGATTAACGGTGCAGCGAATGGTAAATAGAAAGGCACTAAAGGCACCTCTCCACTTTGCAACATTTGTATTGCTTGTGGTGCGCCGCTATAAACCCGAACATCGTTTTTCTTAAGTTTGGCTAGCTCCGCAATACCAGCCTCTAATTCGTACTGGGCTTGTGCCAATGGTTTTCCAGTAGCAATTTGTGCCGCCGTTACAACCATACGCATACCATTGTTCCACGCGATAGGTGGAATTGCGATTCGTCCTTTATTAGCTGGATCCCACATTTCAGCCCAAGACGTTGGTGAAGTTTTTTGTTCTTTAGTATTGTAGAAAATCGTGTTCATAGCATCGATCATGCCAGCAGAGTAACCGTCAGCAACGTCAAAATCTTTGATCATGAACTTCCAATTAGGAATTTTAGACCGGTCGATTTGCCGCAAAAGACCATTATCTCGGGCCAAGAACACCCCTGCTTCAGAAAACTGCATCAAATCAGGTGGATTATCTTTTTGTGTTCGCAACATCGCCAACATATTGCCCGTTACTGATTGCTGAATATTGAGCTTTGCACCCGTTTCCTTTTCAAACTTGGGGTTCAATTCGTCTATCCAAAGTTTGGCTAGTAGGCCCTGATTAAGAATGACTGTCAACTGTCCCGCTGCCCGGGCAGATGTGGTCACCCAAGGTGCCGTAGCGGCGAAAATACCCGCCGAAACACCTTTGAGAATTTGTCGACGGGTTAAGCGATTAGGCGTCGATTCCTTCTTGTTTGCTAATTTCATGATTGAACTCCTTGATTATTAGAGTAAAACGGAGAAAGTTAAAAAATTTACATTGATAGAGATAAAATATTTGAACAACTCAGTAAAATTCGATATTTAACAACATACACTGTCTATGACCAACTCTTCATTGTGCACAATAGACTTAAAAATGCCCTCTAATAATTAGTAATTACCCTATATTTTAAGAAATAATTTCATTTTTTATTAATCATTGTGCA
>JBDNHM010000147.1:0-1062 GCA_041688825.1 Burkholderiaceae bacterium
CGCCACCATGCACACCAACCCTGCTTTAGGGGTGTACGAGTGTATGACATCGGGTTTAAAGCGCCTCAAAACACCCGCCATCGAAAAAATAGATTTAACATCTGCCCAAGGGTTAATACCCCGGTGCATAGTGACGGTGAAGGTGAGAATTGAGGTTGAGACAGAAGGTGTAATAGCCGCTACTTTTGAATCACCCCCACTAGACACCACCGACACATCAAAGCGTTCAGACAACCGTTCAGGTTGCCCCCGCAAAATGATGGCAAGCGTTTCGGGCACAGTGGTGGCGATGAGTAGTTTGGGTTTCAAGTGGCATCAAATAGTCTAGATCAAAGTATGATTATTCTAATCGTTTGTTGTTAAAACCCCCACATAGGCAGTATTGGCATAATTATTAAAAAACACTCAAAACATTCAAAACGCGAAAGCATTGCCTGAAGGCGTTTAAAATGAAACAAGAAAAATAATGAGTCAGGCAAATATTAATGAAATTGCGAGTGGGTTTTGAGGCTTAGTCATATTGGTTGGAACCTGGCGGGCCTATCATTACCCCTATTGATAGCGGTTGTAACCGTACCCCCACTGATTGCTCGACTGGGCAATGAGCGGTTTGGTTTACTTGCTTTAGCTTGGGGTTTAGTTGGTTATGCGGGCGCTTTAGACCTAGGTATTGGTCGTGCGCTCACGCAATGGGTCGCAAGATTAAGGGGCGAAGGCAACCTTTCAACCGTTGGCCCCATTTTAATGACGGCTAATCGCATAACCTTAATTGCCGGGTTGGTAGGCGCTGTGTTAATTGCTACAGCGGCCTTGTCGGGCCTAGGCTCATGGGTCAAAGCAGACACAATTCTTCCGTCTGAAATTCAATATGCCATGCTGCTGCTGGCTATCGCTTTGCCTGCGCAGGCCATGAGTTCGACCTACCGTGGCGTGAATGAAGCATTTCTGAATTTTAAGGGTGTGAGCTTGTTGCGGGTTGGTTTAGGGGTGGTGGGTTTTGGTGGGCCTTACCTTGTCAGTTTCTTCACCATAGATTTGGCTTGGCTTGTGGCAACTTTAGTA
>JBDNHM010000148.1:0-2703 GCA_041688825.1 Burkholderiaceae bacterium
ATGAACACCCTAGTAGGCAATGTAAACAGTATGCTTGGCCGTTCAAGCAAGATTGGTTTTAGGTTGCCTTTGTCTATTGGTTATCTTATCGGTAAGTGCTTTGACTTGGTGTCTACATTCACGGGTAAAAGGTTTGCTATTAGTTCAATACGTGTCAAAAAGTTCTGTGCTAATTCGGTTTTTAACACGGCAGTTGAGTCAACAGGCTTTGTGCCTCCGGTTCCGCTAGATGAAGCACTTAAAAAGACAGTGCGGCATGAGTTTATTGAGTCTCATGAAGGTGAGGGGGTTTTTTACAGTGAGTGATGAGTGTGAGGTCGGTTTGTTGGCTCTTATAGGGTACGGGTCTGATTGTTAAGAGGGCGAGTAAACGTCTGGCAAAGTAACATTTGAGTTCACGATTAAGGGTGTTGATAGCGATGCTCACTTCAAAAGCAGATCTGCCCACCCTGAATGACCTTAGACGTGTCTTGTTGACTCAGGTGCTCAAGGCCCGCGTAAGCAGCGCAGACTTTAGGGTTTTCAAAAGCTTTCGCTATTTTTGAAAGCACCTCATCAGATGCATACAAATCGTCTGCATGCAAAACCCCCACCACATTTGTTTATTCGAGCGTTTTTAAGCCTTTGTTTAAAGCATCGTATATGCCTTTGTCTGGTTCAGTGATGAACGAGGTAATTTGATTGGTGTGCTATTTGATGTGCCGGTTAATGATGTCTACTGTGCCATCAGTACTCGCACCATCAACCACGACATGCTCACGGTGTGTGTAGGTTTGCCGTGCAACTGAATTGAGACAATCAGGCAAAGTGCTCGCGCAATTGTAGGTTGCAGTAATGATGCTGATTGTTATGTTTTTGGCCATGGTGGTATTTTGGCATATTGTGGGGTGGTTTGTTGGCATACAGTCTTAATTGATTTCGATTACAGCCTCATTGACGAAGTTTAGTGCTAAAAAAATAGTGGGTCTACTCGTGACCTTGTTTTAGTCTTCATAAAACTACCTATGGTCAACCAATACACAGTAAAAAAATAATGAGCTCACCTCTGACTAATTTACTTTCTCGTGGCTATTTCCCTAAAGAATTGCCGCCCCCATTTAATACTAAGTCATTTGGTGTTTTTGCTGCATCTGCTGAGGCTGACGTGCTGGGGCTGGATACTTCTAGTCGAGCAAAAATTAGGAATAATTTCGTATCGAAGCCAGCTATTCATAATCTTGCTAGGGCTGGAACTTTGCGTAGAAAGCTTGCAATTCCTAACCCAGTAAATCAGTATCAAGTAGCTAAAGCGATTATTTCTGGATGGTCAGACATAAAGTCTTTATGCACTGCATCACCGATTTCACTAACCACGCCGACCTATCGAAAGCATGGGCAACGTGCAATAGTGCCAAATAAAGCTTTTAGTTGGCTTCCAATTGCAAGAGCACAATCTCGTACGGCGTCAAGGTACTTTTTGAAAGCGGATATCAGTTAGTTCTATCAAAGTATTTACACCCATTCGATCCCTTGGGCCCTACACACTAGGCCAGTGGCAAAAGTAAAACAAAATGACTTCACATTGCTAGGGAACTTACTAGATTTGGCTATCAGAAATGGACAAGATAAGCAGACGATTGGTATTCCAATTGGCCCTGATACATCCCTTGCTGTTGCTGAAATCATTTTGTCCTCAATTGACAATAAGTTAGGCTCTGTTGTTACCAAACGAGAATTTCGTTATATTGATGATATCGGGTGCGGTTTTAAAAGCATATCTGAGGCTGAAGATGCCTTGGCGAATTTACAGCGTTGTCTCGGCGACCTGCAGCTTCAATTGAATCCGAAAAAAACTAAGATCACTGAGTTACCTTCTGAGCTTGAAGCCCTTTGGGTGCCACATTTACGGTCATTTAGATTTCGTTTTTCTAAGCCTTACGCCCAGCGCACCGATTTACTCAGTTATTTTGGTAGAGCATTTGAATTGTCGAATACTGACCGAGAGGAGGCAGTTCTTCGATATGCAGTGCAAAGAATGCGTTCAATAGCAATTTATGAAACGAATTGGCAGCTTTATGAAAGCCTACTTCTCCAGTGTTTGTCAGTTGAGCCAGGGACCGCATCAGCTGTAATCGGTGAGCTTATAAAGTATCGCTTGCAAATGCCACTAGATATTCTTCGAATTCAAGAGTCATTTCAAGTGTTGATCGAAGTTCACGCTCCACAGGGTCATGGTAGTGAAGTTGTTTGGGCGATTTGGGGTGCAATTGCTTTAGATTGTGAGCTTGAGGCAACCGTCATTCAAAAAGCGATGGCAATGTCTGACCCTTGCGTTTCATTATGTGCATTGCATGCTAACGATGCAGGTCATGTTTTAGGCTCGGTTGATATAACCCCAATCGAAGCTTTGATGCATGAAGAAGAACTTAAAGACGAACAATGGCTTCTTCTGTATGAGGCCAATATTAAGGGTTGGGTCAGCAACAAAAACGGTATAGATTTTGTAGCTGATAACAAGTTTTTTGGCCCAATGAAATCTGCTGGCGTCTCTTTTTACGATACCACCGCTACTTTTCCAACTAAGGTGCGCCCCGCACATTTGCAAAGAAATAATTCACCAATAGATGACTATGATTTTGAATCATTTCAACTACTGACGAGTTTTTCGGGGGTTGATTGGGACAGTTAAGCTATCGATTCTTTGATGCCATTGCAAGGTATCAG
>JBDNHM010000149.1:0-4421 GCA_041688825.1 Burkholderiaceae bacterium
ATTTTTAGCGCAGAATCCTGACCAAGGTGGCGTTCAAAGACCTCGCCATAGTTGCCCACGTTTTTGATGATAACGTATGTCCATTCAGGACTGATGCCTAGTTTTTTGGCAACATCGCCAGCCGCCTCATTGGTTGACAACAAACGTTTTACCTTGGGTGGTGCTGTCTGAAGCTGATTCATGATTTGATCAACGTTTTTAGAATCAACACCCAACTCTTCGGCCACCAACATGGCCTGCAAACCCCAAAAAATTGCCTCTTGCAGTTCTTTGTCAGGTCGACTAACGAGTGTTAACGGCTCGTTTGAAATCACTTCAGGCAAGATCATGTAATCATCAGGGCTAGTCGCCAAACGACGGTCAGAGGCCAAAGCACTCAAGTCGCTAGACAGCGCATCACATTTGCCAGAGAAAAAAGCCTGCAGACGGGCTGACTTATCAGCAATATTTTGAACGGTGTATTTAACATTAAGTCGGCCAAAGTAATCTGCCAGACTTTGTAACGTTGTTGTGCCGTCTTCGGCACAAATCGTCGCACCAGCCAATTCACGTGCGCTCGATACTTTTAGTGACTTGGGCACCATAAAACCTTGACCATCATAAAACGTAGTCGCCACAAAAGCCAAGTTGGGTTCAGCCGATCGGGTTGCTGTTTGAGTAATTGAACGTGAGGCCATGTCAGCATCACCAGCAATCATTGTCTTTAAACTATCCGAAAATCCAACACCACGAATGTCGACTTTACTGACGTCACCAAAAATCGCCCCAGCCGCCATGCGACAAAAATCTGTATTGAAGCCTTGGAAAACACCTCGGCTATCAGGCACAGAAAAGCCAGGTGAGTTAGGGTTCACGATGCAAACCAATTTCCCTTGCTGCTTGATACGCTCAAGTTGATCACCTGCCTGTGAATGCGCTGGCAAAATTGAACCCACCGTGAAAGACGCCAACAATACTGCTAAAACTTTAGACATAGAGCCCTCGCAATCAGAAGAAACATATTCAATCTAACGGCTACATAGTCGAACCTGATTTATTCACATTAAGCCGCAATCACCATATTTCTGTCATGACTCATGACTCCAGCTTCAATAATTTCCGTAACTTTAACCAGCAAACCACCCAAACCGAGCACTTTTATTAAGGCCAAATAAAGGCCGAGACCTTTTTTGCGGATCATTCTCAGTAACCAGCGAATGTTGTACCCTGCAGCGCATAGCACGGCATGTATCGCATCGCCCTCTGGCCCTTTAAGGTGACATCTGTTCATTCGGTTATCTGATTTTAAATGGCCAATGATGGGTTCGATGGCTTGTCTTCGTTTGAGTAGCTTGCGTTCTTGTTCTGTCAGACTCTTGTACTTGCCTCGGTGTTTGATACTCACCCCTGGGTTATCTTGATCAACACCGCGGTAACCTAAGTCAACGTAAACATTCTTTATCGTGCTGTTTGACAGAATACTGGCCTGCTCGAGTTGCTCGTTTAACGTGTGGCCGTCATACGGATTGTTGGGGAAGCTTCTGGCACCTAGAATCAAATTGCCTTTAATGGTGCTAGTAATACCGACTTTGACACCAAACTCATAAGGGGTGCGGGCCTTGCCCTTTGAAATACATTCCGTTTCTGGGGCATGCCAGCTGTAAAGTTTGGGCACCCCTTTTGACTTACGGTGCTTGGTTTGGGTCATGAGGCGTTGCGCTTTGGCCAAGGCTTCTGTGATCATGCCTTTTAGTGCAGCGCTCAGTGTTGCCACCTGGCTTGTTATTTGCGTATTGACTTGATTCGCTACCTGGCGTTGAATCTCTCGTGACAGTCGGCCAACAATCGTTCTTTGACGATTGATGACCTTTCTCATGCGACGAAACTGCTTTGCATGTGCATAACCACCCGCACGACGTGTCAATTGCTTGGCTTCTTTTACAAAGGTTTGCTTCAAGCTCAAGCCGCACTCTTTTGCTAACTCAACAAGCTTATGTCTTGCCACTTCTAACAAACGACTGTCTGTGGGGTGAGCCACCGCTTTATGCTGCACCGTTGAGTCAACCACCACCGTTTCCATCTGCTTCTTTGAAACGAACTTCATGTTATGTGCGGCAGCAACGGTAAAAGACAGCAGCTCTTCCACACCTTCTTCACCAATGAGTTTACGAAACTTAACCAATAGGGTCGGGTCGCAAGGCAAGCGATTCTCGAAATAAACAAGACCCGAGAAATACTGCCATGAGGGTGAGTCAGCCCAACGCTCACATAAGCCTTCATCGCTCTCATCATAGGCGTGCTTCAAGTAAAGCAAAGAAACCATTAAACGAATCGGTAACCTTGGGCGACCTGCGTTTGAAACACCGCCGCCAACCACTTGCAGACTTGGACCAAATAACCCGATGTCTTCGACTTGCTTACCAGCTTTAACCTTGCGGGCAAAGTTATGAGCCAATGATGCTTCAATTTCTTGCCATGGCATGCGTGAAGCTAAGACTGGAAGAGGCAATCTTAAATCGATCATTTGATCGATTCGGCTGCGGAAAAAATCGTTGACTTGGGTCATGAGTTTATTTCCAGAAAACTCCCAGAAAATAGTGCTGGGAAGGTCATTATCTGGAAGATATTATAACCCAAAAACCCTATATTTACCAATTAAATCAACGGTTTATGAATAAATCAGGTTCGACTAATTACTTTGCATTTACAAGAACTACAGCGACCCGTTTTACAACTGTAAGGCAAAAAAACATTTGATTTAGTAGCTGATAACAACAGACTCTCTTCTTCAAGCGCCTCAAATACTTTGCCATTTATTAGTGAAATTTGATGCATCAGTGTTTACATTTGTTATTTTTTCTTAGGATTTTTGCACTTCACGTTTGATACCGCCATTTAAAATAATTTAGGCACCCACTAAATATGGGCTCAATTAACAGACGTTAATTTTCTTTTTTGATTTGATATGTTCTTCGGTTGATTAACAAAATACTTCACAGCGACCATCAACCCCGTCTTAATATCAAACTTCGGCTCATAACCTAGAAGGCTTTTCGCCTTATCTATATCAGCTTGACTATGCCGAACATCACCATCCCTAAAGTCTCTATAAACAGGCTGGGCAGTTTTAACTTGAGGGTAATGATTTTTAAGGTTTTGTTTTAATAGGTTGTAGAGAGTGTTCAAACTTGTACGATCACCCACAGCAACGTTATAAACTTGGTTACTTGCATCTGGGTTTTGTGTCGTTCCAGCCAGCAAGTTTGCCTGCACGGCATTCGCCACAAAACAAAAGTCACGGCTGGTTTCGCCATCACCATTAATGTAAACAGGCTCACTTTTAATGAGAGCACTGATCCATTTTGGTATAACGGCTGCATAAGCCCCGTTCGGGTCTTGCCTGGGGCCAAACACATTGAAGTAACGTAGCCCTATGGTGTTAAAGCCGTAGCTTCTTGCAAAGACACTGGCGTACAACTCATTAACAAGTTTAGTTACGGCGTAGGGGCTTAACGGTTTACCTATTTTGTCTTCAACCTTAGGTAAATCAGGGTGGTCGCCATAGGTGCTGCTACTGGCTGCGTAGGTAAAGCTTTGTACTTTAGCGTCGCGTGCACCAACCAACATATTTAAAAAACCGTCTATGTTGTTTTGATTAGTAAGTATGGGGTCTGCGATGCTACGGGGTACTGAACCTAATGCGGCTTGGTGCAATACGTAATTTACATCTTTACACGCTTGATGGCAGGTGTTTAGGTCGCGAATATCGCCGTTTATAAACTTAAAATTTGACCATTGCACGGGCGTTATTAAGCTTTGTACTTCATCAAGGTTATGTTGGTAACCCGTACTGAAATTGTCTAGACCTACAACGCGCTGGTTAAGTTTAAGCAGGGTTTCTAGCAAGTGGCTACCTATGAAACCCGCTACACCGGTTATCAACCACGTTTTAGGGTCAGCTTGAAGGTTTAGCTGAAGCTGCTCAAATGCTGATTGTTTTGTTATGCTCATACTTTATAAACGAAGGTCTGATTCATCAGCCGTTAGCAAGTACTTTAAGTCATACAGCACCACGTTTTGCACACCTAAAGCACGTATGGCTTGCGCACCCATTTCTTTAAACTGATGATGTGCCACGGCTAAAATTATGGAATCGTAATGGTTTGTTTTGGGTTGAGAAATAGGGCTAATTTCGTATTCATGCTCGGCTTCTTTAACTGATACCCAGGGGTCGTACACATCAACTTCGCAGTTGTAGGCCTTGAGCTCTGTCACGATATCAACCACTCGTGTGTTGCGTAAATCTGGGCAGTTTTCTTTAAATGTTAAGCCCATAACGAGTACTTTTGCGCCTGCAATAGGTAGGTGCTTTTGGGTCATGGCTTTGATAAGTTGGGCCACCACGTATGTACCCATGCTGTCGTTTAACCTGCGCCCAGCCA
>JBDNHM010000150.1:0-1574 GCA_041688825.1 Burkholderiaceae bacterium
AGCTAAACCAAAATTCCATGCGTCACGCATCTGTGACAATAGCAACTTAGGAATTCTTTCATCGAAATGAGCCGTGCGCAAAGTATCTTGCATGGCTTGGGTAATTCGACCTAACACTACCTCAGGGTTGGGAACACTGCAAATACGTCGCCCAAAATCAATGAGTTCATTTAGTGTTGGGTAACGCTTCGTTTGGTGCCGACCCGCAAACATTTTAATTGCCAAGGTTCTATCTTCTAATAATGGACCACCCTGATACTGAGTGTATTTGTAAATGCTTGTTGTCACCACATCAAACATCGGTGCGAGCCAAATGTCACTTGCTGAGCGATACAATACGCCAAAGTTCTTCAGGTGCGCGTCACCATTTCGTACCATTACTGAAAAAGCGACTTGCTCAAAAAATCGATGCAGATTTTCACTATGCAAGCCTAATTGACGAAGTAGCTCGGCAACACGTTGATAACTACCCTGATATTTTCGGTCTGACAGCACGTCACGTACTCGCAAACCTGCTAATGCAGCAATGTCTTCGAAACCTAGCCTTTCAACTTTCCCATCTTGACCCAAACCAATATCAAAGCGATCTAATACTAACATTTGACCGTCGTCAGAAAGATCAAAGATTGGTGTCAGTATTCCGGCACTGCGTGCTGCACTCAAGCATAAAAATTCGTTTGCTGCCAAGCCTGGGTAAGATTCGCTCGCAGCCTTAACAATCAGTGATGGAATCGGTATGGTAGGCCTATCGGGTACCATGATCTTAGGTTGCATTCCGGCAATACCTGCACCAGTGCTTAGGTAGGCTGCCACCAATTCACTGAACACCTGTGGCGTGTATGAAACCTTCAACAAGTCAGCTTTATTTATTGCTTGCGGTAACACGGCTGGCGTGGTGCCAGGTATACCGTACCCGAGACGACCTATACCGTTTTGACCCATTAATGCCAATAAATGCATGGGTGTCATGGGTTGCTTGGGGAATAATTCACGAATGCGCATGTATAAATCGCCTTCGGGTAAGTTTTGATCCATCGGGGCAAACAAATCACCATCTTGCCAAGTCAACTTGACCGACGGTTGCATCAACAGTGCCACTTCAGATTGATGATCGTTAGCACTGACATACCGAAACTCAAATCTTGATGCCTTAATCAACTGCCCTGCAAACTGCGAGCCCCCAATTGACACATTCAGTTCTCGAATTTTTTCAGGTAGCATCGTCGTCGTCTTCTTGAAAGCGTTTGGCTACATCTTCTGCTGATGGTAGACCTGCCGGCTCAAGCCGCATGACAAGCTTCAAAGCTGCCATGACAGCCATCAAAGATGATACGGTTGTGTCTTCGCCAGCTTCTAAACGGTACACCACTTCGCGTACTTTGCCAGCTCGATTAGCGAGCTCAGTCTTACTTAAGCCAAGGGCTTCACGTCGCATACGAAGCACGTTACCTAATTCATCAGGCAGTCTAATATTGTCAGTCATAACTTGCAATATACGCTTAAAGTTATTTTTTTGATAGCTATAGCTTACAAATTGTTGCAATTATTAATAGACGGTTTCAGGTCTTAAACAG
>JBDNHM010000151.1:0-4903 GCA_041688825.1 Burkholderiaceae bacterium
ATTTTTTTCACAACATTTATTAAAGTTAAACCACTATGGCGCTTCGTGCCACCATTTATAAAATTGAATTAAACGTCGCTGACATGAGCCGGCATCACTATGCCACTTACCCGCTAACCGTGGCACGCCACCCGTCAGAAACCGATGAGCGCATGATGGTTCGGCTTTTAGCTTTTGCCCTTAATGCCCACGAAGACTTAAATTTTACCAAGGGCATAAGCGATGCCGATGAGCCTGATTTATGGCAAAAAGACTTAACCGGTGCCATTCAGTGCTGGGTCGAGGTGGGGCAACCTGACGACAAACGCTTACTTAAAGCTGCAGGTAAGTCTGACCAAGTCAAGGTGTATTGCTTCGGTGGCGCTGCAAGTCGTATATGGTGGGAAGGTATGCGATCTACGTTGGCCCGATCAAATAAGTTTGAAGTCTTTAATTTTGATCAAGCACAAACCAGAAATTTAGCCAAAGTCGTTAACCGAAACATGATTGTGCACATCACAATCGAAGATTCAACCCTGACTGTCATTGCTGACGATCAAACTTTTACGATAGGTGTCGAACCATGGGCGTTAAATCATTGACATTACAACTATTGTCATCGCAATTGTTGACGTTACAACTGTTGTCATCACAATGGCTAGCGTCGATGTCAATAACGATTCAAGCGCTGACCTCACCGTCAAAAGTCAGCCGATCTTTCACAACTTCATTTTATAAGTACTCAGTCTACTTAAAACAGATCTTTTTTAAACAGACCGTTCGTTATGCCGTTTTCTTTTGCATCATGCTTGGCACGATTCTAGGTGCATCAATCAGTTATGCTCAAACAATACAGTCTCTTAAACCTATTGTGTTTGTTGCTAAAATCGATGGCACCATTGACCTCGGTTTGGCTCCTTATGTTGAGCGTGTTTTAAAAGAAGCACAAGCCGCACAAGCCAGCGCTGTCATATTACAAATCAATACCTTTGGCGGTCGGGTTGATGCAGCGGTTGCCATTCGTGATGCAGTTCTAAAAAGCCCTCTAAAAACAATCGCATTTATTGATTCTCGGGCTATTTCAGCCGGCGCTTTAATTAGTTTAGCGGCTACTCAAATCGCTATGACACCGGGCGCAACGATCGGTGCGGCAACCCCTGTGCAAATGAGTTCAGCAGGGCAAAGTACCCAACCCGTTTCAGAAAAAACAGTTTCATACGTTCGCAAAGAATTTGCTGCAACGGCTCAAGCCCGGGGTAAACCAGCCATCATTGCTGAAGCCATGGTTGATAGCGACGTTGAAATTAAAGGTTTGTCTGAAAAAGGCAAACTTTTAACGCTAACAACACAAGAGGCCCTACAAGTTGGTATTGCAAATTATGAAGCCCCCTCAATTGAAGCCTTGCTGGGTTTGCTAAATTTAGCCAATGCCCAAATTCAACAACCGAGCGTTAATTGGGCTGAAGAGTTTGTACGCTTTTTAACCCACCCCGTTGTCAGTTCTTTGTTGGTTACGCTCGCGATGCTGGGCATCATTCTTGAAATACGCACCCCAGGTTTTGGTATACCTGGTGCAGTAGGCATCACTTGCTTGAGCCTCTTTTTGTGGGGACACAGTATTGTTGATTTGGTGGGCGTTGAAGAAATCTTACTTGTGGCCACGGGGGTTATTCTTTTAATTATTGAAGTGTTTGTCATTCCTGGCTTCGGTTTGTTTGGCATTTTGGGCATTGCCACGTTAGGCACTGCTTTGGTTATGAGTATTGTCGGTGCAGGTGCCACGCTTGAAACAGTTTTTTTTGCTGTAGGCCAAATGGGTTTTTCATTGGCCTTAGCCATACTACTCAGTTTCTTGTTTTTTAAGTTTTTACCCAAAATGCCTTTTGGTCGTGCATTTGTACTCAACACGCAACTTGATGGTAGCGCTGGGTTTTTAGCGGAACCTTCTACAGATCACAGACTCTTACACAAGTTAGGGGTGGCACATTCAACACTTAGGCCCGCTGGTCTTGCAGAAATTGACGGTCAACGCATTGACGTGGTTTCTGGCGGCGAATTTATTGAAGCAGGTACCCCTGTTAAAGTTGTACGCGTTGACGGCAACCGCGTTGTCGTTGACATCATTCATTCATAAAAAGGAATCTTAATAAATGATCGAATCTATTGTCGCCCTGATTGGTGCGTTTGGCATTTTGATTCCAATTCTTATCGCAATTGTTATCATTTTGTATTTAGTACCCATTCCGTTATGGGTTGCAGCGTGGGCCTCGGGTGCTTACGTTGGCTTAACCACCCTCATTGCCATGCGTCTACGCCGTGTGCCACCCCATACCATCGTGACCGCACGCATCAGCGCTGCAAAAGCGGGTTTACACATCACCCTCAATGAACTTGAGGCTCATTTTTTAGCAGGTGGAAATGTTGTGCGTGTGGTTAATGCCATGATTTCTGCAGATAAAGCAAATATTCCACTTGATTTCAAACGCGCATCAGCAATCGACTTAGCTGGGCGCGACGTACTTGAAGCGGTTCAAATGTCAGTGCTACCTAAAGTCATCACCACTCCACGCATTGTTGCGGTGGCTAAAGATGGTATTCAGTTGGTTTGCGTTTCACGCGTGACGGTACGAACCAATATTGACCGCTTAGTTGGTGGTGCAGGCGAAGAAACCATCATTGCCCGCGTCGGTGAAGGTATGGTGAGCACAATTGGCTCTGCTGCCAATCACAAGAGTGTGCTTGAAAACCCAGACCACATTTCAAAGCATATTTTAAGCAAAGGTTTAGATGCAGGTACCGCATATGAAATTTTATCGATCGATATTGCTGACGTAGATGTCGGTGAAAACATCGGTGCCAAATTACAAATTGATCAGGCCAACGCTGACAAGCAAATTGCTCAAGCTAAAGCAGAAGAGCGCCGTGCAATGGCTGTTGCACTTGAGCAAGAAATGCGTGCGCGGGTAGTTGAAGCCGAAGCTGAAGTGCCACGCGCCATGGCTGAAGCCTTCAGGCAAGGTAACTTGGGCATTATGGACTACTACCGCATGCAAAACATGAAATCAGATACTGACATGCGTGAAACCATAGCGGGTAAATCAACAGCGCCCAACGATGGTAAACCTGCTGCATGATGCTGCCCAAATCTTTCAATAAAAACCAGTCTTTAGGGGCGACCGAAGCGGTCGCCAAAAAGAAAGGGCTATCGTTTTCGCCACTGATGGTCGTGGCGCTGGCCGCTTTCATTCATTTATTTATTGGCTTGTCATTGATCGTTTCGGTGATTTTAGCCGTGATCATTTCAATGGCAATGATCGTTCGCAATGCCATGAAAAAACAGTCAAACCTGCCGCCCATACCCCCTAAAGAAAATATTGAAACCCAGTTTGAACCCATCGTGGGCTCACCATTTCCCGGTACTAGAGATCAAGCTCAACCGATTCAAACGAACAAAAGGTCTAACGAACGCTTGCCTGATTTACTTGATTCAAATGATTGGGGGCGAGATGCACCAGAACCTACTGAGGTAAAAAAGAGCAACTTACCCCCCAAGTACGAGCGAGTGCCTGTAGAACGCTTAAGTCAATCATTGCCCAAACGAGTACCCGCTAGACCAAGCTCAGTTTTACAAGCGCTCACACCTGACTATCGCCGCAAATCGATACAAGTACCGAACTTGCGAAATGAAGCAGCCCTGCATCAGGCCATTATCGCGATGGTGATTTTAGGCCCATGCAAAGCAAATGAAAGCGACGCCGAATTAAAACAATTAATCTGACAATTGTTATGCCTTTGTCAGTTCTGCATTTATTACTGACTGAAGCGGCCAAAAATCATGTCAGGTGCGCTTAAATTGTGGCGTGATGCGCTATTACGACCCGCCCACAATTCAGTAACATTCGCCCCTTTAAAATTCATAATGGGGGTTTCAAGCCAACCCGGTTGATTCAATTCAAGCCATGCAACATCAGCTACATCTGCGTTCGCTCGGGTAACATACATTGAGCGAAACGAGGCAAATGGCAACTGCTTAGGCGTACCTTTTAGCGTTACATCAATAACTTGGTGTGCGCGATCAATGGTTTTAATTGTCACACTGCCTGTACCGCCCTGCTTGAAACTTAAATCAAATCGTCTTGCAGCAGGGTCAAATGTTATGTCGTTTAACACCACGACAGGGCGACCGAGTACTTCAATGGGGCCCACTAAAAATGATGAGCCATAAGCTGTCCAGCGCATATCGCGATACGCCAATGGTCGTGCTCGCCAATAGCCGTCGGGCGGGTACAGAACCATCACTTCTTCAGCTCTTTCTTGATGGCGCACCCAAACTTGCAACATGTGTAGGCCCTCAAATGTTTTGTCACCAATTTTTATGGGTACCGTATTGGGGCGCCAAAAAGCGTTAAACGTAAACCCAACGACCCATAAATCGTCACTTTCAAATAGGGTCACGCGTTTAGGGTGGTCTGCCCCAAAAACTGGGTCAGCGCTCATGTCGCAAGAGGTAAAGTCAGGTGCATCTTGGTCGTGTGTAATTAAGCCAATGTAGGGTGGGTGGGTAACCTGAACTTGAAATGATTGCACTTGGGGCGAACTAAACGTTAAGGCCACATTGTCTTTTTCAGCACATAAAACCGGTTCGCTGTCGTTTGTAACCTTGACGGCTAATTTTTGTGCAGGTGCAGCCAGCACAAAAGAACTCAACCCAGAAAAACATAACCCCATTACCAAGACCGTGCGAGTAAGCCCGCGGTGTAAGCCAATTTTCATCTGAAGACCTGTCAATTTAGTGAGCAACATGAGGTTTAAGTAAAACCCGTTTTTTTAATGACTGAATTTTAAAGCGTTCTAACAATACTGTTTTATCAACTATTTTTTCTGACCCAACGCAAGCAAACAGAGCCCTGAAGTTGAATCGCTG
>JBDNHM010000152.1:0-6089 GCA_041688825.1 Burkholderiaceae bacterium
ACACTCACACTCACACTCACATTTACATTTAGAGATGAAACAAGCTATGAAGTCAATTGCAATTTTTGGCGCAAGTGGTTGTGGAAGAGGTGTCATGCCACTTGCACGTTTACAGTGGCCTGCATTAGGTGAAGCGCATCAGATTGTTTTTGTTGATGACAACCCCTCTGCCACGTTGCTCAATGGCCATCAAGTGCTGACTTATGCCAATTGGTTAACGTTACCTGCTCACACTAGACATATTAATATTGCAATTGCTAACAGCCGTGTGCGCCAAAATTTAGTCGAGCGTTGTCTTCAAGATGGCGTTCAATTTTTTGAAGTACGAGCTGCTAACGTCATACAGATGGACAACGTTCAAATTGGTGAAGGCGCCATACTCAGCCCCTTTGTAACGCTAACAAGCAATATACGTATTGGTAAACACTTTCAGGCAAACTTATACAGCTATGTTGAACACGACTGCGTAATTGGTGATTACGTCACCTTCGCACCTGGCGTTAAATGTAATGGTAATGTGGTCATTGAAGATCATGCCTACATCGGCACAGGCGCAATCATCAAACAGGGCGAGCCTGGCCGCCCATTAATCATTGGCCAAGGTGCTGTTGTGGGAATGGGCGCAGTGGTTACTAAAAGTGTGGTGCCGGGCACAACGGTAATGGGTAACCCCGCTAGAGTGTTTGTGAAGTAAACAAAGACCCCACATAAGTTGACTTGTAAACAAACAATACCTATGTGTTTTGTAAAATAAAAACTATAAAATAATTCTAAAAAAGTGATCTAAAAATGAAAACACAAGCGGCTGTTGCCTGGAAATCAGGTGCCCCCTTAACGATTGAAACCGTAGACTTAGCCGGCCCCAAGTTGGGTGAGGTGTTGGTTGAAATCAAGGCAAGCGGCATTTGTCATACAGACTATTACACCCTCTCTGGGGCTGACCCTGAAGGTCTATTTCCAGCCATATTAGGTCACGAAGGCGCGGGTATTGTGGTTGATGTTGGTCCGGGTGTGACAACACTCAAGAAAGGTGATCATGTTATTCCGCTTTACACGCCAGAATGTCGGCAATGTAAATTTTGTTTGTCGCGTAAAACAAATCTGTGCCAACAAATTCGTACGACGCAGGGTAAGGGTTTAATGCCTGATGCCACTTCACGCTTCAGTCTCGATGGCAAACCTATTTTTCATTACATGGGCACATCTACGTTTAGCCAATATACGGTTGCGCCTGAAATTGCCTTAGCCAAAATTCGTAAAGACGCGCCATTTGATAAGGTTTGCTATATCGGTTGCGGTGTCACCACCGGTATAGGCGCAGTAATTTTTACCGCTAAAGTTGAAGCGGGTGCCAATGTTGTGGTGTTTGGCTTAGGTGGTATCGGGTTGAATGTGATTCAAGGGGCCAAAATGGTGGGCGCCGACAAAATTATTGGGGTTGACCTGAACCCAGCACGCCAAGACATGGCACGTAAGTTTGGTATGACACACTTTGTTAACCCCAATGAGGTTGAAAACGTGGTTGATGCCATTGTTGAACTAACAGATGGTGGGGCAGACTACAGCTTTGAATGTATTGGCAATACAACCACCATGCGGCAAGCGTTAGAGTGCACGCACAAAGGTTGGGGGCGATCTATCATTATTGGTGTGGCACCTGCAGGCGCTGAGATTACTACACGCCCCTTTCAGTTAGTAACAGGTCGCAAATGGGAAGGCTCAGCTTTTGGCGGTGCCAGGGGTCGTACCGATGTGCCTAAAATTGTTGACTGGTATATGGAGGGCAAAATCAACATTGACGACCTCATTACCCACACTATGCCTTTAGAAGATATTAACCATGGTTTTGATTTAATGAAAAAAGGTGAATCAATTCGTGGCGTAGTTATTTTTTAATGGAAAATATTCGCACATTGTCTGAATATGCTTGCTTTGGTGGTAAACAAGGTTTTTATGAGCACGACTCATGTGTCATCGGTTTGCCTATGCGCTTTGGGGTGTTTACCCCCCCACAAGCGCAACATCGGGCTGTACCCACTTTAATTTATTTAGCAGGCCTGACCTGCAACGAAGAAACCTTTGCAATCAAAGCGGGTTTTCAGCGCGTGGCAGCAGAGCTGGGTCTTGCAATCGTTACACCCGATACAAGCCCACGTGGTGCAAAACTTGCCGGTGAATCTAACACGTGGGATTTCGGCTTAGGCGCTGGTTTTTACCTCGATGCAACCGAGCAACCTTGGGCTAAACACTGGCAAATGAAAAGTTATATTACCCAAGAGTTACACGATTTGCTTGTGTCACAATTTGGGGTTGATGCTAATCAGGTGGGTATTTTTGGTCATTCAATGGGTGGCCATGGCGCCTTAACCCTTGCTTTGAATCACCCACACTTGTATCGAAGTGTGTCAGCCTTTGCACCCATTGCCGCGCCGTCTCAATGCCCATGGGGTATTAAGGCATTTACAGGTTATTTGGGAACAGACTCAGCACATTGGGGTTCATACGATGCCACTGAGCTCGTTAGGCATGGTGCCCGTACAACCCATATTTTGATTGACCAGGGCACAAGCGATCAGTTTTTAGCAGAGCAGTTGCACCCACACTTATTTGAACAAGTTTGTAAAGAAGTAGGTCAAAATTTAACGCTACGCTGGCAGCAAGGTTACGATCACGGGTATTACTTTATTGCATCATATGTTGAAGACCATCTGCGCCATCACGCCAAGATGTATGAACTTAGCCCTTAGGCGCTATGCGTTGTCAATGAGTTGTGTTGAATCAGCCGTTATAACCCAGCATTACTGGCACCGTTTTATCAATGAAGTGTGATGCCTGTTGTGGGCCCAAGTGGGGTAAATAACATCGCGACATCGACACGGTCAAATACATAAGGCGTATTGCAAAATTCACAAGAAACCGTAACAAGCCCTTGCTCTGCACAAATTGATTCAACCTCAGCTTGCCCGAGCATTTGCAACATACCCACGACTCGATCACGTGTACAACCACAGCGCCAAGTGACAGCGATATTTTCTAAATTCAAAACGGGCGTCTGCCAAAACAAACGATGCAGACGTGTGTCTTGATCGAGCGTTAGCAAATCGTCTTTTGATAACGTCTCGCACAGATTAACGGCTAGCGCCCAACTATCAGATTCAGCATCTTCAGCGGTTGTCGCATTAACCAAGCCGCCGGTTTCAGGCATTTTTTGCAGCATGAGACCAGAGCATTGTTTATCGTGACTAGCAAGCCATAAACGTGTTTCAAGTTGCTCAGACTGCATCATATAAAATTCTAGTACCTGTGCCACAGTCGAGCCTTCAAGCGCAATCACGCCTTGGTAGGGCTGACGATCAGGGTTGTCTTCAGGTGGTTTAAGTATCACCACAAACCGACCTAACCCATCAGGGTCAATTAAATCTTTAAAGCTTTGGCTGTGTTCGTCAACTGCTTGGTCACTCATTTTGACTGTTGTACGAAAGCTCATATCGGCGCGGCACTCTACCACTAGCAAGCGAATGGGGCCCGTACCTTGTATTTGTAACAATAGCGAGCCATCAAACTTAATGCTTGAGGCCAACAACGTGGCCGCTGCCAATAACTCGCCCAAAAGGTTTTGCACGGCAGGGTGGTAACTTTGGCGCGCAACAGTTTGTTGCCATACGTCTTCAAGGTGAACGCTACAGACGCGAATACGTCGATCTTCGAATAGAAATTTTTTTAATGTATTAGACATATCGTGAGTGGTTTTAAGCTGTATTGAACATTTCTTGAGTGGTTATAAGCGCTTTAAAGTATTGCGGTAGACGGCAGCTCGCTCTTGATAGTGAAGGTTGCCAGCCTTAATATCTGCCACTTCTTCATCGGTTAGGGTGCGTATAATTTTACCCACCCCAATCACTAAGCTGCGTGGCGGAATAATCTTACCTTCAGGCACAATCGCACCGGCCCCAATTAAACAGTCTTGCCCAATGCGCGCATGGTTTAAAACAATGGCCTGCATACCTATTAACGCACCTGATTCAATGAAACAACCATGTAACATCGCTTGATGCCCAACCGTGACGTTTTGGGCAATCGTCAACGGCGCATCAGCATCAACGTGCAACACGCTACCTTCTTGAATATTGGTGCCGTCGCCAATGATGATGGGCGCATTGTCACCACGAATGCTGACATTTGGCCAAATACTGGCGTATTCACCGATGGTGACATCACCAATCACGACTGCGTTTTCAAATACCCAGGCGCTAACTGCGACCTTTGGGCTTTTATGTTCAAGTTGATATAGAGGCATTTTTTTTGGGAACACTAATAAGAGCGGTGCGGGCCCACCGGTCGTGCAGAAACTGACCGTCAGCCTTAAACCAGGTGGGAACAAAAATAAGAAAGGGTGTGGCAACAATTAGCATATCAACTGAGGCCCAGCCTGTGCCCGTTGATACGACTTGAATGATCGCGGCGCCCAATAGGGGTAGCGGCCAACACAGCACATAGCGCAATATCAATTGCCAAGCCCCAGGTCGGCCACCATCAAATCTAACTAATTTGATATGCCACGCTTTCATCGGAAGTGTTTGCCCACTTCTATACCAACAAATTAAAAAATAAAAACCAATGGCGCAAAAGAGCCACACTTGTCTAGACCCGCGAAACATTAAGGCGTGACGACTTTGCGTGAGGGTATCAAACAAGTACCCGGCAACAAATACGACTGCAAATAGCAACACACCTTCGTACATCATCGAGGCGAAACGTTTTAACCGAGTTGCCGCGGGGGGGAAGGTAAGCGTTATAGGTGCAGAAGTTGTAATAGCCATAGTCAAATAATCACATCATCACATTGTTACGTATTGTTCACGTGGGGGTCGCGGTAACTGGCCGCCACCAGATCGAACGCAAAGAAGCGGCAGTCAAGAGCCCCATTGTAAACAGGTGTTTTAAGTCGTGGCTTTAAGCGTAAGTATTTGGGCAAGTCGCGGTCAGACGAAATAACATGCAGTTGCCAACCTGCAAATTGGTGTTTGAGTTGCTGCGCCCATTCTTTCCATAAAGATAAATCGTAGGTGTCTAGGCGATCGCCATAGGGTGGGTTTGTCACAATAAACCCAGGCTCGCTAGGGGGTATCGTTGACACCGCATCGCTCACTGCAAAATCTAAGCATGTTGGGTCAAGACCTGACCGCTCTGCATTGCTTAGTGCAGCCTGTATAGCTTGGGGGTCAATATCAATACCGACAATAGGCGCCTCAAGAGCAGGTTTAATATTCATGCGTGCGTGGTCAAGCATTTCTTGCCAGCGACGACTATCATGGTTACGCAAACGTTCAAACGCAAAAGGCCGATGAATGCCAGGCGGAATGTTCAGTGATATCCAAGCAGCCTCAATAAGAATCGTACCGCTTCCACAAAAGGGGTCAAACAAGGGCATGTGGGGTTGCCAGCCTGACAGCGCCAATAAACCGGCAGCTAAGTTTTCTCGAAGAGGGGCTTCGCCTTTATCAAAACGCCAACCCCGTTTAAACAGTGATTCACCTGAAGTGTCGAGGTAAAGTGTTGCGGTCGTTTCATCTAAAAAAACATGCACGCGTGCATCGGGTCTAACCGTGTCAATTGAAGGTCGTTCGCCTTCAAGGTCGAGTAGGCGGTCACAAATGCCGTCTTTTGCGACAAGGTTACAAAACTGCAAGCTCTTCATTGGGCTACGAATAGCTGACGTATCAACGCGCAGGGTACGTTCGGCACCGAACCAACGTTCCCACTCAATGCTTTGAGTGAGCGCGTAAATGTCGTCTTCGGTGTAAACGGTGCCGTGGCCCACTCGCGCCAAAATGCGCGTGGCAATGCGGCTCATCAGGTTGGCTCGCATCACCCCAGACCAATCTGAAACAAAATGACAACCGGCGCGACCCAGCTGTACGTCTTCAAACCCAAGGTTTAGCAGCTCATCTTCAAGCATATGCTCAAGGCCACTGGGGCAGGGCGCAAACACCTTAAAAGTTTGCGAAATAGGTTCGCTGTGTTTGGGCGAATGGCGCGCAACGCGCTGAGAGTTAGGGTTTCGAGACTGATCTGAGCGGTCATTTGAT
>JBDNHM010000153.1:0-7364 GCA_041688825.1 Burkholderiaceae bacterium
GCATCAGCTGTTAAAGATGCAGGAAAAACAGGCAAGATTTTAGTGTCTACCAGCGGTGGTGGTGGTGAGGTCGCTTGCAAAGGGTTGCAGTCTGGCGCATTTGATCATTATGTTAGCTATGACGTTCCGGGCCAAAGCCGCGATGTGAACGCCTTAATTCAAATGGCGCTACAAAGCCCCGAGAAGCCAGGCAAACTGCAAGTTGCTCTGTACACACCACTTTTTGTCTATACACAAAAAGATGCCAGTACCCATACTTGCTGGTCGCTAGAAACCTTAAAGTAAACCGGCTATTATTTTTTAAGCATTAAATTTCTTATTGGTATAACAAGGCGATTTTTAATCGCTTTGTTATACCCAATTGAGATTTTTTTCACCCACCTTAGATTTTTTTCACCCAATTAAAAAACAGGGCTGTTGCTTCGTATGTAAGTCAGTCGTGTGTTGATCTTATACATAACAGTTTGAAATCTCAAATTTGCGTTAATGAGTAAATCGTATTGGTTGTTTACGCAGCTGATGCGTGGAAAATTTCTTAACCTTTCTCAGTCTTAAAAGTTAAATGTAATGGATACAAATTAGACGAATGAACACGATAAAGAAACTTCGATATCGTTATTGGCCAGACCGGGCAATTGGCGAGCTGTTAGCAAAACAGTGGATGGAAACGGCCGTTCCACTGATTGTGTTGCTTGTTGTGGTTGCAAGTTTTTCTTCAGTTGTTGATAATTTTCTAAGTTTTAATTCAATTTCTATGTTGTTGCGCGAAGGCGGTGAAATTGGTTTCATCGTGTTTGGCATGGCATTGGTATTGATAGTTGGTGGTATTGATTTAAGTGTTGGGTCGATGTACGCCATTTGTAACGTACTAGTCTTGTACTTAATACATGTGTTGGGTTGGGCGGTTATGCCTGCTGTTGGGGTGACATTGCTCTGCGGTGCGTTGATGGGTGCTGTCAATGGTGTGTTGATTGGCTACTTAAAGTTACGCGCCTTTCTAACGACACTGGTCACACTAATTGTTTTTCGTGCCATCTTTAATTTGATTCAATTCAAATGGGCTGTTGAAATCGCCTCGGCCGTTCCTGAGTCAACACTGTGGGACGAACTGGGTAACGGCACGTTTCTTTTTCTGCCGACCTCTACCTGGATATTCATCGTAGTGGCTATTTTATTTCACATCTTTCTCACTCGCGTTAGGGGTGGCTGGCATGTGATGGCAGTGGGTGGTTCGCGTCGATCAGCATATAACTCTGGCTTACCTGTAAACCGTATTGCCGCTTTAGCGTATGTTGCCTCGGGTGTTTTTGCGGCCATTGCGGCAATATTATTTGCCGCTAGAGTCGGTAGCAGTAGTGCCGATACCGGCATGGGCATCGAAATTTTAGTATTGGCTGCGGCGTTATTGGGTGGCATTCGTTTAGGGGGTGGTAAGGGTTCGGTTGCCAAAGCCATACTGGGTACATTGATCGTATTGATAGTCACCAATAGTCTTAGAGGGCTGTCTATTCCAGCGGGTTATATTCGCATGTCGTTGGCGTTTATTATGATTGCAGCGGTTACTTTAGACATTCGCTGGTTCAAAAATCGCGGCAAAGCGTTGAGTGAACTTTATGTAAGCCCCGGGTATCTAGACTTGCCGGCAGCCCCCAACACACAGGTTGAATCGCACACGCCATACGCAGTCAATAATAAGTTGGGCCATACTGAACTGATTGGTTTAGGCAAAATCGAATCACCAGAAGATGTCATCTTAGATGAGCAAGACAATATTTATTGTGGCACTCGACACGGCGACATCGTGCGTTTTTTTGCGCCTGATTATCAACGCATGGAAGTCTATGCGCATATCGGTGGCCAGCCCCTTGGTATGGCATTTGATAAAACCGGTAATTTGTATGTTTGCGTCGGTGGCATGGGGCTTTACTACATCAAACGTGAAAACCGTGCGGTAGTCAAAGCCACCGATGAGACCGGGCGTTCATGGCTGTCAGTGGTTGACGACAGTCGCCTACGTCTTGCAGATGACTTAGACATCGCCCCAGATGGTCGCGTTTTCTTTTCAGAAGCAACCGTGCGCTATGAAATGCACGAATGGCCAATTGATAGCTTAGAAGGGCGGGGTAATGGTCGCATCATTTGTTATGACCCTCGCACAGGCCGAACCCAAACCGTTCTTAAAAATTTAGTCTTTCCTAATGGTGTGTGTATTGCCTCTGATGGGCAGTCATTACTTTTTGCAGAAAGTTGGGCATGTCGTATCAGCCGTTATTGGTTCGATGGGCCCAAGAAAGGCACTGTTGAAGTGGTGATTGCTGATCTACCCGGCTACCCAGACAACATTAATCGGGCCTCTGATGGCAATTACTGGATAGC
The DNA here is from genome assembly GCA_041688825.1 of Burkholderiaceae bacterium. GTDB lineage: Bacteria > Pseudomonadota > Gammaproteobacteria > Burkholderiales > Burkholderiaceae_B > Algicoccus. The sequence goes on from JBDNHM010000153.1 coordinate 2,377, forward strand.
CATCATGGGTATGCGCAGCCCCGCTTTTGATCTCGCCATGCGTTCACCCGCTTTTCGTCGACGCATGGTCAAGCGTTTAGGCCAAGATGAATGGTTAGCCCCCAACATTAATGTGGGTTGTGTCATCAAGTGTAATGAGAAGGGTGAAGTGCTCGAATCATTGTGGGACCGTAGCGGTGAAAACCACCCCATGATCACCTCAATGCGTGAACACCGAGGCTACTTATATCTTGGGGGCATTTCAAACAACCGCATTGGCCGCTATAAATTAGAAAATGCAGATGTTCACTTCATGCAACACCCGATCAAAGAGGCTTAAACAATATGTTTGAAATATTTAAGCGTGTCGGCGATCGTTTCTTTGGGGTCGGTGAAGCCGACACATCAGTACCTGTTCTTGATGGTGCACTTAAACCAAATACCCTTCTTGACACGGCAGAGGTTTTTATCGAGCAACCCGGTCTTGAAGACATGGTGGTCGACAGTCAAGGTCGTTTAGTGGTGGCCAGAGGTAAAGAGGTCTTTCGTGTTGATCGTAACGGTGTCTTGACTAAAATTACCGTTTTAACTAAATCCACACAGGCGCTTGCAAAGTATGGTGATGGGTTGGTTGTGGCGACCGCTGACGGGCTTAATTTTGTGGAAGGCGAATTTGATGGCAAGCACGTTTCAACGCTTGATGGTCAACCCGCACAATGTATTACTGCGCTTTGCGAGGGCCCTGATGGTGTTTTGTTGATTGCTTTGGGCTCTACAAATTCGAGCTATGAAGATTGGCCTGCAGATCTACTTACCTTAGGTAAAACGGGGCGTTTATTAACGTTCCACCCCAAATCAGGTGAAACCAAAATGCAAGCGCAAGGTTTGGCCTATTGTTACGGGGTATGTTCTGATGGGGCGCGCACAGTCGTTTCTGAAAGCTGGGCGCATAACGTTTTAATTTGTAATGATAAAAAGATCAGCTCAGGTTTGAATCAAATACCCGGTTACCCCTCGCGTATATCTAAGGCAAGTGATGGCGGTTTTTGGTTAACGATTTTTGCACCCCGTAGTCAGTTGCTTGAGTTTGTTTTACGTGAAAACGCCTTTCGCGTTGAAATGATGCAAACAGTCGAACCTAAGTACTGGATAGCTCCCGCATTAAGTTCAGGTAAAGATTTTCTTGAACCGCTTCAGCAGGGTGGCGTTCGGCAGATGGGCGTGCTTAAACCTTGGGCACCTGCACGTTCATATGGTCTAGTCTTACGTTTGTCGCCAGACTTAGTTCCACTTTATTCATTGCATAGTCGCGTAGGCGGTTTGCATCATGGCATTGTTGCAGCACTTGAATTAGACGGTGCATTGCTTGCTTTATCAAAAGGTTCTGGGCGTATTCTTCGTGTTCCGCTTGCAGGTCTTACTTCACAAGGTTGAGAATATGACACCCGTGCTAGAGCTTCGTCAGGCAACCAAAAAGTATGGTGGTATTCCGGCCATTGAAAATGTTGATTTCACGCTGATGAAGGGTGAAATTCACGCTTTATGTGGTGAAAACGGGGCAGGCAAATCGACCATCACCAAAGTGATGGCGGGTGTGGTTAATCTCAGTTCGGGTGAAATGCTGATTGACGGTAAGCCTGTATCGTTTCATAACCCGGTTCAGGCCTTGTCAGCCGGCGTCGCCATGGTGTTTCAAGAAACAAGCCTCGTTCCCACCATGACGGTTGGTCAAAATCTTTATTTAGGAAAAGAAAAATTTATGAATCGCTTACGAGCGGTTTATATTGCTGCGCAGCAGCTTTTGCAATCACTTAACTTTAACGTTGACCCCACCCATATGGTTTCAAGCCTCGGGGCTGCGCAAAAACAAATGGTGGAAATTGCACGTGCTGTTTTACATGATGCGAGAGTCATTATTTTTGATGAACCCACAGCAACGCTCACACCTGAAGAAAAAAAATACTTCTTCGATCTCATGCGTAATTTGAAGGCGCGAGGGGTATCTATTATTTTTATTTCTCATGCCTTAGAAGAGGCATTGGCGCTGTCTGATCGTATTACGATTATGCGAGACGGCAAACATATCGTGACAGACGACACTTCAAGATTTGATCGTGACAGAATTGTGCAAGCCATGGTGGGCCGTGACTTAACGACGACACTCTATGGGCGCAAGGCAACGTTGCGCCCCCCTGGCGAAAGAGTCTTAAGCGTACAAAATCTTCGCATGGGTACGATGGTTCGCAACACATCGTTTTCAGTTTTTGCGGGGCAAATTACCGGCGTATTTGGTTTGATTGGGTCGGGGCGAACAGAGACGTTTAAAGTGGTGGCGGGCGTGCTTAAACGTGATTACACCCACGGCGGAAAAATTATGTTTAAAGATAAACTGATTCGCTATCGTGTTCCCGCACAAGCGGTTGATGCAGGCATCGCTTACATTACTGAAGATCGTAAAGTAGACGGTTTTTTTGAAACAATGACCATTGCCCGCAATATCTATGCCGGTTTGCTCGTTAAGCTACGAGGTAACCGTACGTTTATTAATCGTTCCGAAGAAAACGAAGTGGGTGCTGATTGGACACAAAAACTCAACGTACGTGCGGTTTCAGGCGATGCCAAAGTTATTGAATTATCTGGTGGCAATCAACAAAAAGTTGTTATAGCAAAATCATTGATTCAAAACCCAACGTTAATTATTTTTGATGAACCCACCCGTGGCGTTGACGTGGGGGCGGTTGCCGAGATTCATGAAATTATTCGTGGTCTTGCCGATCAAGGTTTAGCCGTCGTTGTGATTTCTTCTTATTTACCTGAAATTATGATGTTGTCAGATCGTATATTGGTATCACGTCAAGGTCGCATCGTTGAAGAGTTCACGAACCAAAATGTTTCTGAAGAAGACATTATGTATGCGTCGATTCATTGATGGGTTTATTAAATTGTCGTGTTGTTGAGCTGAGCGCTCATGAATGCCAATTTAGATTAAACATTGAACCATTTGTCTTGAAGCGATACCCTAAAAGTAATAACCCTCTAGGCTGACTTATTCAGAATTTTCTTAAGTAAAAGTGCCACAGTAAATTTTCTAATGACATGTATTAAATAACAAGGAGCAACATCATGACAACGAGACAGTTAGAAGGCAAAGTAGCCATTGTGACCGGTGCCGCGGGTGGTTTTGGGGAAGGCGTGGTTAGAAAGTTTGCACTAGAGGGCGCAAAAGTCGTTATTGCTGATATTAATTTTGCTGCTGCGACTAAAGTAGCGCAAGAAATCGGTGATCAAGCGTTGGCTATTAAGGTTGACGTGACGTCGTCGGCTGACGTTAAAGCAATGGTTGATCAAACGATTGAAAAATTTGGTCGTATTGACATTATTGTTAATAATGCGGGTACTTCACATAAAAACCAGCCGATGTTAGAGGTAGACGAAAAAGCATTCGACCTCGTGTTCAATGTAAATGTTAAATCTATATTTTTGATTTCACATGCCATTATTCCAATTATGCGAAAACAAGGTGGCGGTGTCATTTTAAATATTGGCTCAACCGCAGGTATTCGCCCACGTCCCGGCTTAACTTGGTACAACGCTTCTAAAGGCGCAGTGAATTTACTTTCAAAGTCTATGGCTGTTGAATTGGCACCTGACAAAATTCGTGTCAATGCTATTTGCCCTGTTATGGGTGTTACAGCTCTCTTTGAAACGTTTATGGGTGCATCTGATACGCCTGAAAATCGTGCCAAATTTGTTGCAACGATTCCGCTAGGACGCTTTTGTGAAGCTTCTGATATTGCTGCGGCTGCAACCTACTTAGCCAGTGATGCGGCAGAGTTCATCACGGGTGTTGAATTGCCAGTTGATGGTGGGCGAACCATTTAATAGCAGATATGCTAAACAGTAGGCTCGTGATTAATAAATGTCATGTCAAAACCCTATGCCATTCAGGAATCTAATATGAAAATTCGTGCCGCCGTGCTTAGTGAAATGGGTTTGTCTGCCCCTTACAAACAAAGTCAACCGCTCAAGATTATTGAAGTTGATTTAGACCCGCCAGGCGATGGTGAAGTTTTAGTCAAGATTAAGGTGGCAGGTTTGTGTCATTCTGACCTTTCGGTCATTAATGGTGACCGACCACGCGGTGTGCCTTTGGTGTTGGGCCACGAGTCTTCAGGTGAAGTGGTTGAGGTAGGTCGGGGTGTGCATAATCTGAAAGTGGGCGATCATATTGTCACTGATTTTGTACCGACTTGCGGCCATTGTCAGCCTTGCAGTCAAGGGCGCCCAGCGCTTTGCGAGCCAGGGGCATTTGCGAACGGAAAGGGTACATTATTAGGTGGTGAGCGTCGTTTGCATTTAGGTCAAGAGCCTATCAATCACCATGTGGGCGTATCGTGTTTTGCTGACCATGCCGTGGTGTCGCAATTTTCTTGCATCAAAATTACCCGTAACATTTCACACCGAGAAGCAGCACTATTTGGTTGTGCGGTATTGACAGGTGCTGGGGCAGTGATCAATCGCGCTAATTTTAAAATGGGTCAAACAGCCGCCATCATTGGTTTAGGTGGGGTAGGGCTGAGTGCACTACTCGCTGCGGTTGCAGCCGGTGCCAGAAGGGTGGTGGCAGTTGATCTAAGCGATGAAAAGCTTGAGTTAGCCAAAACCCTAGGTGCCACGCATGTGTTTAACCCAAGCAGCATCACCTCTGATGCTGAGCGACTTGAGGCCGCAGGCGGTGCAGTTGATTTCGGTTTTGATATGGCGGGTGCAGCGTCTGCTTTTGAGTTGGCATACAAACTGACTTGTCGCGGTGGTACGACCATCACTTCAGGTTTGCCTAACCCAAAAGCCAACTTTGCATTGCCGTTGGCGCAGATGGTAGGCGAAGAGCGTGACATTCGTGGCAGCTACCTGGGCTCTGGCGTACCTGCCCAAGACATTGCGAAATACATTGATCTTTATTTAGCAGGAAAACTACCCGTCGATAAAATGTTGGGGAAGACCTTCAC
>JBDNHM010000154.1:0-2674 GCA_041688825.1 Burkholderiaceae bacterium
CCACGAATGGCTTCAAGCCCAACTTTGGCCTTAAACTCAGAACTGTGAATCTGGCGCTTCTTAACTAAGCTCATTTTGTGTAACCCTTTTAACTTAGGCTACAGCTTAAACTACTGTCTCAAACATTGGATCCACTATAATTGTAAGCAAATATGCGCTCAAGATCTAAAAACTTACGTTAAGTGTTCACACCCCTTCACCCTGAATAAAAAGTGAAGGGGTGTTTAAGACCTTATTTAGTCGTAGCCACAGCCTTTTCTGCCATTTTGACTAAGTCAGGGCCAATTTGCTGGGCCCACTTGTCGTAAACGCCTTTTGTGGCGCTCACAAACTGTGCCGTTTGAGCGGGCGTTAGTGTCGTGATCTCAACACCGAGGGCAGCAATTTTTTGCTCTAACGGTTCACGGGCCAGTGCGATTTGCTGCTTACCCGCATCAAGCGCCGCCTGACGAACAATTTTCTGATCTTCAGCTGACCATGACTTCCACACCTCTTTGTTCACCACAAACACCAACGGGTCATTCATGTAACTCCACAGTGTGATGTATTTCTGTGAAAGATTTTGCATTTTTGCAGCTAAGAAAATAGAGAGTGGGTTTTCTTGGCCATCGACTGCGCCGCTGGCTAAAGCGGGTTGCGCATCAGCCCAGCTCATTTGAGTGGGGTTGGCGCCGAGTGCAGTGAACGTGTCAATAAATAATGGTGAACCCACCACACGAATTTTGAGACCTTTTAAATTTGCAGGGGTAGCAATAACAAGTTTAGAGTTGCTTAACTGCCTGAAGCCGTTTTCACCCCACGCAAGCGGTAAGACGCCTTTTTGGTCAATCGCCTCAAAAATCTTTTTGCCCACCTCACCTTGCGTCATGGCATCAGTGCCCGCAAAAGTTGTGGTTAAAAATGGCAGTGAAAAGACATTTAATTCTTTAACTTGCGGTGACCAATTAATGGTTGAACCCACCGCCATATCAATCACGCCTTGACGCAATGCAGAAAATTCACGGGTTTGATCGCCCTGAACCAGCGATACACCTGGGTATAACTTGATATTAATACGCCCATTGGTGCGCTCTTTAACAAGATCAGCCCAAATTTCACCGCCCTTACCCCATGGGAATGCAGTACCCACAACGAGCGATAGTTTGTACTCTTCTTTATAGCCTTGCGCCTGTGTAACCGCCGCAAAAGCTAATGTGCTGATAGCTAAAACGAGTTTGAGATTATTTTTAATAGTCATTATGTTCTGCCTCATTGAATGTTGTTATTGATTCTTAATACAGATGGTTCTGGTGCTGCTGTTGGATCTGGTGATGCTGTTAGTACGGTTTAAATACCAACAATTAAACGTTAATACCCAAGCCACTCTGGAAACCATGTTGCGATTGCTGGAAAAATAATCAGTAAGGCAAGCAGTAAAAAGGTGGCGAGTAACAACCATAACACCCATCGAATGGTGTCTTCAATGGGTACCCCTGCTATTTTGCACGACACCATGAGATTGACGGCAATGGGCGGGGTAAATTGGCCAATTGCCACCATAACAGTTAACAAAATACCGAACCAAACTAAGTTCCATTCAAAAAATAATGCGATGGGCATGAGTAATGGTACAAAAATCAAAAAGATTGAAATGCCATCTAAAAACATACCGACAAAAATGAGCAAAATAATTAACAAAACAATAATGCCGTACTCGCCCAGACCAGAATGAACAATCGCTTGGGTTATGGGGTCAATGATGCCCAATGTTGATAATGAATAAGCAAAAATACCTGCTAAAGCAACCACCATCAAAATGATGGCAGACAACTCACCCGCATCGCGCAAAATAAAATATAAGTCACGAAAAGTAATGGTGCGGTAGATCACCATACCTACAAACAAGCCATAAAAAACGGCCACAACGGCGGCTTCTGTAGGGGTAAAAAGGCCTGCACGCATACCACCCAAAATTAAAACGGGTGCAGCCAAACCCCAAGACGCCTCAATTAAGCTGGACCAAAATTTAGGTTTTGGCAACGTGACTTCAGCAAGACCCAAATTGTAGTGACGAGATAAAAAATAAGCGGGAACCATTAAGGCTAAGCCAAACAACAAACCAGGAAATAAACCCGCTGCAAACATCGCAGGCACTGACGCACTAGGCACCAAAATTGAATACACAATTAATGCGATTGAAGGCGGAACAAGAATGTCGATGGCAGCAGAGGCCCCAATCACGCTAGCTGAAAATGCTTTGGGGTAACCCGCACGTGTCATGGCCACAATCATCACGCCACCCACAGCAGCGGCTGTAGCAGGGCCAGACCCAGAAATACCGCCAAGCAACATAGCAACCAGAATCGCCACGACAGGTAGCACACCTGTACCCCGACCCAATATAGAAATGGCCAAGTTGACTAAACGACTTGCCACGCCTGAGCGCTCAAATATCGTACCCACCAACACAAACATGGGTAAAGCCAGCAAGGGGTACTTACCTAAACTGGCATAAAAATTTTGCGGCACGGCTAATAAACCAAACCAAAGGGTGTCGGTGTTAGCCAAAGCAATCGATATGGTGGCGGCAATTCCCATTGCCACGCCAATGGGAACGCCAATCACCATGAGTACAACAAAAACACTAAAAAGCACAATGCCAATCATGACGGCTTCCTCAGGCGAAGCCAGACCC
>JBDNHM010000022.1:0-2639 GCA_041688825.1 Burkholderiaceae bacterium
AGTTATTTGAAAATTTAAGATATTTTAAATTTAAGATAGATGTAATTTTTTGTGTAAATGATTAAAGGGGTGTATCGATCAAATGATCAGTACACCCCTTTTTTTACTAACACGCTACTTTTTAGCGACTGGTTTCACTGCTACTTTAGTCTGTGTTTTCGTGGCTGTTTTCGTTACTGGCTTCACTGCTGCTTTGGTTGCTGCTTTGGTTGCTGCTTTCGTGGCTGGTTTGTGAGCGGCTTTAGTGGGAGTCTTTTCAATGTATTGGCCAGGTGGCGGCGGTGCAGCCTTGGTAGCAACTTTAACCGCTACCTTCGCAGCGGGCTGGGTTGCCCCTTCTTTGCCATGTGAACTAAACTGACTAGATGAGCTACGTTTATGCGTGTGAACGTCAAACGTAACAAAGTTTTCGCCTTCGTCTGGCATATCTAGGCAAGCAGGGAATGACAAAGTTTCATGCATATCATGTAACCCGGTTTGCCAATGCATTTGCATAGTTTCAGCACTGAACTGATAATCTTTAAAATGACCTTCAGATTGTTTATTTTCATAAATAAGCTGAATCACGTTAAAACGTGCGCCCATCATGTGACGAACCATTTGGTCAAACCATGGGTCGGCTTCTTTCACTGCAGCTGGTATGCGGTTCACGGTATCAACTAAAGCACGACGCATGCTTTGCGCCAAATGCACTGCGTTTGTCACGGTACGGGTACGGCTTGAATATTGAATCTCTTTTAAACGCTCGGTAATTTGATTCATATTCGTTGGCAAAGCGCCGTGAGCGCTCCATAAGTCAACCTGAAATGCCAAGGTGTCTTGGCGTGGCGTTGAGCTTAAAACATATTCCAGTGGCGTGTTAGAAACGCAACCTCCGTCCCAATAAAATTCACCATCAATTTCAGTTGCGGGAAAGCCTGGCGGCAAAGAGCCCGAAGCCAAAAAGTGCTTGGGTGCAAGTTTCATATCTTTCGTATCAAAATAAACAAAATTACCAGTCGCCACATTAGTTGCACCTAAAGAAACACGTATTTCACCGCTATTAATACGGTCAAAATCTGCAAACTTTTCAAGGGTAGAAATAATGGGCGAGGTGTCGTAAAAACTGGTGGTGTCAGGAGCGCCGCCGCCTGGAGCCATAATGCGAGGTTTAAAGAAGCCTTCTTGGCCTTTCACCAAGGTGTGTATTGCTGACATTGAGCTAAACAATGACTCATTAAAATTTTGCATCATGTTTTGCATAGGCGCCATCATTGAGCCAAACAGATTTGTAGAGTTTTCAAACATGCTGGCTGACAAACTTGGTGGGGAACAAATGGTGTTCCAAAACGCATGTAACTGCTCGACCCGTTTTTCTGGAGGGTTACCCGCGATAATGGCGCAATTTAATGCCCCAATCGATATACCTGCAACCCAGTTAGGCTGAATACCGCGCTCAACTAAGCCTTCATAAACACCTGCTTGGTAAGACCCTAAGGCACCGCCACCTTGAAGTAACAACGCAATATGGGGGTAATTAGGTAATGCGATTTTTTTTGAAGACATATTGGTTTCCCTTTAAGCGCTACGGTGAAAGACAAGTTTTTTTATTGAAGACAAATCTGGCTGATAAACGTAGCCTTCAAGGTTGAAGGTTTTTAAATCATCGGGATTTTTTGCACGATTATCTATTGCATAACGAGTCATCAGGCCGCGAGCACGTTTTGCATAAAAACTAATTATCTTAAATACACCCGCTTGCCCCTCTTTGAATTCGCATTGAACCACACTTGCATTAAGTGCGTTTATATCGACCGATTTAAAGTATTCCTCTGAAGCTAGGTTAATAATAACGGGTAGTGTGTTGGCTTCCGGCATTTTATTGTCTGCTGCCAGCCGTTCATTTAAATACGGGGCAATATATAACTTCCAAAACTTATAAAGATTTTTACCAGTTGGGTTATTTAGTTTGGTACCCATTTCTAAACGGTAAGGCTGCATTAAATCAAGTGGCCGTAATGCGCCATAAAGGCCACTTAAAATCACCACGTGTTCTTGGGCCCAGTCTAGGTCTTTCTCGTTTAAGGTCGAAGCGTCTAAGCCTTCGTACACATCGCCATTAAAAGCCAATATTGCAGGGCGAGCATTCTTTTGAGTTGATTTAGGCACCCATTGGGCATAGCGGTCAACATTTAGCTGCGCTAAGGCCGGGCTTAACGTCATGAGCTTGCCCACTTCAGCCACTGATTTAGGTTTGAGTTCAGCAATCAGTTGCTTTGATTGTTTAACAAAAAGGGGCTCACTATGCTGTTGAGTATGCAATGGTGTGTCGTAATCAAGCTTTTTAGCGGGTGAAAGTAGAAATAGCATGATGGGGGTTTATACCTTTAACGAATGGGTCACGACCGTCGATAGTCTAAGTGTAACGATAACTTAGTGTAACGATGATGTGGGCTTAGATGTGCAACTAGGCAGACATGAGACGAACGTTAGAGATTTTTACACTTAAACAGTGAAACCAAGTGCTTTCTAAGCAATGTGGCTTTCTGCTAACATACTCAACTTGAGTCGGAGAGGTGGCAGAGTGGTCGAATGTACCTGACTCGAAATCAGGCGTGGGTGCGAATCCACCGTGGGTTCGAATCCCACCCTCTCCGCCA
>JBDNHM010000155.1:0-47332 GCA_041688825.1 Burkholderiaceae bacterium
AGTTCGATGGTATGAACAAAGCGTGGGACACCTGGGTTGCCGACGGCAATGCCCCACCCCGTGCCACCATTGAAGCGCGCTTAGCCAATGCCGACTACAAAGTTGAAATCGTCGTCACTGCTGCGGTTTAAAACCTAAGTTAGCCATGATAATGATGCATGGTTAACACCATGTAACCATACAACATGACTGCTCAATACGATCAAACCGATGACACCAATGCACCTGTCGATACAGCTCGGCTGCGTGCCGGTGTGCTCGCGCACTTGCCAGCTCAGCAATATGATTTAGTTGACAAGGTTTTACAAAAACTTTTTCTTAATACCGACGCACAGCATTCGATAACGCCCGTTTCGCAGTCATCGGCACAACAATTAAACGCTGCAGTTCAGCCTGAGCAGCAATTAATATTGCAACATGCACTATATACAGCGCTTACGCTCGCTGAATTTCAAGCTGATGGGGTGTCGCGCGCTGCCGCTTTACTCATGGCTTTACCGGCTGACCAATTAAATCATAATGAGCAGCTGGCACGTGACTATGGCAAAGAAGTGGCGCATCTGGTGCAAGGTACCCTTGCATTAGTTCGGCTAGCACAACTCACTCGTCAAGCTGCGCCGCACGAAAAGGCCGACATCGCTTCACAAAAAGAAATGCTTCGCAAAATGTTGTTAGCGATGGCGGTTGATTTGCGTATTGTTTTTATTCGCTTGGCCTCAAGATTGCAAACTTTGCGTTGGCATGCTGCAAAAAAAATTCCGTGTGATCTTGGCCTAGCCCAAGAAACGCTTGAACTCTATGCGCCTTTGGCCAGTCGCTTAGGTATTTGGCAAATTAAATGGGAAATTGAAGACCTTGCTTTCCGATTTACCGAACCAGAAACATATAAAAAAATTGCTAAACAACTCGAAGAAAAACGGGTTGAGCGAGAAGCCTTTATTCAAGACACTGTCGCCCAGTTGCAAACTTCAATCGTCGCTATGGGTATTGATGCAGAGGTCTCAGGCCGTCCAAAACACATATTTAGTATCTGGAACAAAATGCGCCATAAGCATCTTGATTTCAGCGCTCTTTATGATTTGCGTGCTTTACGGGTGATTGTGCCTGAAGACCGGCATTGTTATGAAGTGCTCGCCTTGGTGCATCAACTTTGGTCGCCCGTTGGCCAAGAGTTTGACGATTATATTGCGCGCCCGAAGCCCAACGGTTATCGATCGCTTCACACTGTTTTGGCTGACACACATGACCGCGCCTTTGAAGTACAAATTCGAACCCGGGCCATGCATGAGCACGCAGAGTTTGGTATGGCCGCACACTGGCGCTACAAAGAAGCAGGGCCTAAAGGGGGGCAGGCTGTCACAACCGATCAGCATCGAGATTTAGCCTGGATGCGCCAGCTTTTGGCCTGGAATCGCGATGTCATTGCAGACCCAAGCCCTACTGATGATCCGGTCATGGCTACTGAGCATATTTATGTGCTGTCACCTTTGGCGCGTGTCATCGAATTGCCAATTGGTGCAACGCCGGTTGATTTTGCTTACCAACTGCATACTGACTTAGGTCATCGCTGTCGAGGTGCCAAAATTGACGGCCAAATGGTGCCTTTGCAGACGCGTTTACAAACGGGGCAAACAGTCGAAATTATTTCCACTAAATCTGGTGGCCCGTCACGCGACTGGATCAACCCACAACTGGGGTACCTGGCCAGCCCGCGTGCGCGTGCCAAAGTGCGTGCTTGGTTCAACGCTATTGAGCTTCAGCAACGCATAACGCAGGGCCAGACGCTCGTTGAAAAAGAACTTCAACGGCTGGGTAAAACGGCTATTAACCTTGAACAATTAGCCGCACAACTGGGTTTTGCTCAAGCAGAAGATTTGTTTGTGGCGGTTGCTAAAGACGATTTCAGTGCAAAGCTGATTGACACCGCATTCAGGCAACCCATCGAACCAGAACCTATGACGCCAGAGTCATTGATTCACTTGAGCCCGAAACAAGATCGTCACCACCCAAACCCATCTTCTGGGGTGCTGGTGGTTGGGGTTGGGTCACTTTTGACACAGCTCGCTCGGTGTTGCCGGCCCGCACCCCCAGACTTAATCAAAGGTTTTGTTACCCGCGGGCGCGGGGTGTCCATTCATCGTATAGACTGCCCCAGCTTCGTTGCTTTGATTCAAAGTCAATCTGAGCGGGTTATCGACGTTTCGTGGGGCCAAACGCTTGATAAGCTATACCCAGTTGATATCGCTGTATTTGCACAAGACCGTTCAGGTCTTCTAAGAGATTTATCTGAGGTTTTTGCGCGTTTAAAAATGAACGTGGTGGGTGTCAACACGCAGAGTAAAGGTTCGTTGGCCAATATGGTCTTTACGGTTGAAATCAGCCATGGTGATGATTTGCAACGTATGATTGGTGCACTACAAGAAGTGCAAGGCGTTGAGTCTGTGCATCGACATTGAGTGTACTCAGCTTGACTGGTAAAATAAGTCATAATTATTAGGTTGATTCACCCTAATCAACTTAGCGTAACCTGGAGGCATTAGACTTGAAACCGTACGACTTTCCTGACGCAGCCGGCCATTATGGCCCTTACGGCGGCATTTTTGTTGCTGAAACGCTTATGCACGCCCTTGACGAGTTGCGCCAAGCTTATGCCGCATCTCAAATTGACCCTGAGTTTATGGCCGAGTTTCATAGCGAACTGAAGCATTATGTAGGCCGCCCAACCCCTGTTTATCACGCCCGTCGGTGGTCAGAAATGTTGGGTGGGGCACAAATTTGGTTTAAACGAGAAGACCTCAACCATACTGGCGCGCACAAAATAAATAACAGTTTGGGTCAAGCCATGCTTGCTCGGCGTATGGGTAAAAAGCGCATTATTGCTGAAACGGGTGCCGGTCAACATGGCGTTGCCACCGCTACCGTTTGTGCACGTTACGGTATGGAATGCGTGATCTACATGGGTAGCGAAGACATCAAACGCCAAGCACCCAATGTATTTCGCATGAAACTATTGGGCGCGACAGTGGTACCTGTCGAGTCAGGTTCAAAAACCTTAAAAGATGCTTTAAACGAAGCGCTACGTGATTGGGTTACCAACGTTGATGATACGTTCTACATTATTGGTACGGTAGCAGGGCCTCACCCTTACCCCATGATGGTACGTGACTTTCATAGCGTCATTGGTGAAGAATCAATCGAACAAATGCCTTTATATGCAGGCCGTCAGCCCGATTACGTTTTGGCTTGTGTCGGTGGTGGTTCAAATGCAATGGGTATTTTTCACCCTTATTTAAGATTTGACGACGTCAAACTTGTTGGTGTTGAAGCGGGTGGCGACGGTATTGAAACAGGCCGTCATGCAGCCTCATTAACGGGTGGCAAAGTTGGTGTTTTGCATGGTAACCGCACTTACGTGATACAAAACGAAGACGGTCAAGTTCAAGAAACCCATTCAGTCTCGGCCGGCCTAGATTACCCAGGTGTGGGCCCAGAACATGCATGGTTAAAAGATATGGGTCGCGCAACGTACACCAGCGTAACTGACGATGAAGCACTCAAATCTTTTCACGATTGTTGCCTGATTGAAGGCATTATTCCTGCGCTTGAAACAGCACATGCCTTAGCGCATGCAGCCCGCTTAGCCCCTACGCTTGGTAAAGACCGTATCATTTTAATTAACCTGTCTGGCCGGGGTGATAAAGATATTAATACCGTTGCTCGAATTTCAGGTTTAACCCTCTAAGGCTATACATATGTCTCAAAATGATCGTATTAATGTGACATTTAAGCAGCTTAAAAGCGTGGGTCGTGCTGCGCTCATTCCCTATATTTCAGCCGGTAACCCACTTGCTTCGTCAACGGCGCCTATTATGCATGCGTTGGTCAAAGCGGGTGCTGACATCATTGAGATCGGGGTACCCTTTTCAGACCCTATGGCAGATGGCCCTGTTATTCAAAAAGCTGCCGAACACGCCATTTCGCAAGGGGTGGGTTTAAGTAAAGTGCTTGATATGGTGTCTGAGTTTCGTCTACAAGATCAAACCACACCGGTCGTACTCATGGGGTATGCCAACCCCATCGAACGTATGGGTCAATCTGATTTTGTTAAACGCGCTGCGCTTGCAGGTGTTGATGGGGTATTGGTTGTTGACTACCCCCCCGAAGAAGTAGAGGTTTTTTCAGCAATGCTCAAAGAACACGGCATTGCACTTATTTTCTTGTTGGCACCGACATCAACCGAAGCCCGTATCGTGTCAGTTGCAAATGTAGCGCGCGGTTATGTCTATTACGTTTCATTAAATGGTATTACCGGTGCAGGTCATCTTGATACCAATCAGGTTGCTGAAAAACTTGAGTTGATTCGTCAACACGTTCACATTCCAGTGGGTGTGGGTTTTGGCATTCGTGACGTTCAAAGCGCTCAACGTATTGCAGGTATGGCCGATGCAGTCGTTATTGGCACGAAACTAATTGAAATTATGAATCAAGCCTCTCATGGCTTACCGGTTGAACAACAAACAAACGCGGCGGCTTCGGCTGGCGCGCTATGGTTATCAACTATTCATCAAGGGCTTGTTCAGGCTGCGGCGCACCATGAGGTCGGGCAAGCAACATGAGCTGGTTAGAAAGAATAGGCTTGCCGCGTATCAATAAAGCCTCTGATTCAAACGCACGCCGTGTACCTGAAGGGTTATGGGTTAAATGTCCCTCATGCGAGTCAGTTCTCTACAACGAAGATTTAGCTGCAAATTTACATGTTTGCCCTAAATGTGATCACCACATGCGTATTGGTGCACGTGCCCGTATTAATTCGTTACTTGATCGTGAAGGGCGAGTTGAGTTAGGCGCTGAAACACGTTCCCTTGACCCATTAAAATTTCGTGATTCACGTAAATACCCTGAACGCCTTCAAGAAGCCATTAAAGAAACGGGCGAAACAGATGCTCTGGTCAGCATGCGTGGCACCATTCAAGGCCTATCTTGTGTGGTGTCGGCATTTGAGTTCCAGTTCATGGGTGGCTCAATGGGTTCAGTGGTGGGCGAACGTTTTGTTCGCGGTGTACAAGCGGCCATTGAACACCGCAGCGCTTTTGTTTGTGTGGCGGCTTCAGGCGGCGCTCGAATGCAAGAAAGCTTGTTTTCACTTTTGCAAATGGCAAAAACCAATGCCATGTTGACACAGCTCGCACAAAAGGGTTTGCCATTCATCAGCGTTTTAACTGACCCCACCATGGGTGGCGTATCAGCCAGTTTTGCTTTTGTGGGCGACGTTGTGATTGCTGAACCTAAAGCATTAATTGGTTTCGCAGGGCCTCGTGTTATTGAACAAACTGTTCGCGAAAAATTACCCGAAGGGTTTCAACGCGCAGAGTTTCTGCTTAATACGGGTGCAATAGATATGGTTGTTGATCGGCGCCATCTTAAAGAAGAAATTGCACATTTAATTGCTTTATTAACGAATCAACCTGTTGAGGCGCTGACTGTTTGAACAAGTTTTTGAATTAAATGTTAAATTTTTTATAAAATTAATTTTTGCCATTAAAAAACCCCAGTATATGTTGAGCATATGACTGGGGTTTTTTATGACAACTTAACGGGCATACTAACTAGATTGTGTTTCAACCTGCTTAAGTTCGACGTTCGCTGCTGCAGGCGCAGCTTTAGGCTCACGACCATAACGCGGTGCACTCGGTGCAGTGTGCACGGCTGCATGCGCCGTTACAACACTTTCAGAGTTGCTTTCAACCCACGTTAAACCGACCGCACTAACCACTGAATGCAATGCATCGCGATCAAGTGGTGTAACTACCAGTGTATTTATGGGTGTCGTTGCTGCGGTAATCTCTGACGCAATAACTGCTTGTGCTGCTGACTCTTGTGCTGCAGTCTCTTGTACAAACTGTTCATTAATGGTTTTTATCACCACATCATGAGCATCAGGTGTTGTGGCAGCTGTAACTGTTATTGGTGCTTGAGTCACCACTTGAGCCGCTGCTGGTGCACCAACCGGTGCAGCAACCGGTGCAACGGCTTGCAGCGGCACTGGCATTTGCACCGGTACTTGCACGGGTACTTGCGTTGGTACTTGCGTTGGCACTTGCGCAAATGTAGAAACTTGATTTATTGGCGATGTAACAACTGTCGCTGCAATTTCGACGCTTTTAGTTTCTGTTGACACTTGCTCTGAAGCTAAAGCGACATGTGAGCCAGTCTCTAGCGAGTCATTCCTACCCTCTGTAACATCGTTGCCATCATTGAGGTCTTCAGCGCTATTTTCAGCACTTAAACCATCAACTTGATCGCCTGACAACGGGTTAACATCCTCGCCTGGACGACGACCGCGACGACCGCGACGACCGCGACGACGAGGACGATCGGTATCAATTGTTTCATCGCCTTCAACTGACTCACCCATTAAAATTGGGGCAATGGTTGGCGTTTCGTGCAAAACTGGCGCTAATGTTTCTGCTGACAAGACAGGTTGATCAGTTTGATCGGTTGGGCTTTCATCTTTACGAGTACGGCTACGACCACGACGGTTGCGGCTGTTTCGTGATTGCGTTTCTTCAGATGAGGTTGCTTCGATAGGCGCGGTTAATACAGGGCTGGCCTTGGGTTGAACAACTTCTTCGATTTGTGCTGTTTGACTCGAAGATGGGCGTTGATCAGCTCGGTTAGTACGACCATTTCGGTTGTTGTTGTGACGACCATTTCGCTGACTGTTTGTACGATCGTTGCGGTTAGAACCACTGCTTTGTCGTGCAGGACGGCTTTCAGTTGCTATAACAGCAGGTGTTTCATCAGTTTTTGCGCTGAATAGCCAGCCAAATAAACGTTTGATCAAGCTGGGCTGGGTAGCTAAAGCCACTTGCTGTTTTGATTGGGCTGAAACGGGGGCAGGTTCTGAAGGGGTTACGCCCTTGACAAGCGCTTCAGGTTTAACACGCTGAACCTCTTCTTTTGGTGCCCAAGCCATGTCAGTTGAAGGCGCTTCAACCCGATCAAAACTAGACTTAATATCTTCAAGTCTAGGGTCATCGTGTTTAAGTCGCTCAATCACATGATGGGGTGTTTCAATATATTTATTAGGAATTAAAATTAAGTTAACTTTAAGGCGAGCTTCAATCTTGGTGATGTCAGCACGTTTTTCATTTAACAAGAATGTGGCAACTTCAACAGGTACCTGAGCATGCACGGCAGCCGTATTCTCTTTCATAGCTTCTTCTTGCAATAAACGTAAAACGTTTAAAGCGCTTGATTCAGCATCACGCACGACACCCGTACCGTTACAGCGAGGGCAGGTAATATGTGAGCCTTCGTTCAGAGCAGGGCGCAAGCGTTGGCGTGATAATTCCATTAAGCCAAAACGAGATATCTTGCCCATTTGAACCCGAGCACGATCAACATGCAGCGCATCACGCAAGCGGTTTTCAACTGCACGTTGATTCTTAGTGTCTTCCATATCGATAAAATCGATAACGATCAGACCACCTAAATCGCGCAAACGTAATTGACGTGCTGCTTCTTCAGCCGCTTCTAGGTTCGTACGAGTCGCTGTCTCTTCAATGTCAGCACCACGGGTTGATCGGGCTGAATTAACGTCAATGGCTACCAGCGCTTCAGTGTGGTCGATAACAATTGAACCACCTGAGGGCAAATTAACATGACGAGAATAGGCCGTTTCAATTTGATGTTCAATTTGAAAGCGAGAAAATAAAGGGACGTCGTCGCGATAGCGTTTTACGCGTTGTACGTTGTCAGGCATGACCACACTCATGAACGCAGAGGCTTGGTCAGCAATATCGTCGGTATCAATTAATATTTCACCAATATCAGGTGAAAAATAGTCACGTATGGCACGAATGACTAAGCTTGATTCAAGATAAATTAATATGGGGGCTTTATTTTCTTTGGCCGCACCATCGATGGCTTGCCAAAGTTGCATTAAATATGAAAGATCCCATTGCAGTTCTTCGGTGTTACGACCAATGCCTGCAGTGCGAGCAATGATGCTCATACCTTGCGGTATGTTGAGTTGGTCCATTGCCTCTCTTAGTTCTTGGCGGTCTTCACCTTCGATACGGCGCGATACGCCACCACCACGGGGGTTGTTAGGCATTAAAACAAGGTAGCGACCCGCTAAAGAAATAAACGTAGTCAGTGCAGCCCCTTTGTTGCCGCGCTCTTCTTTTTCGACCTGAATAACTAATTCTTGACCTTCGTGTAAAGCGTCTTGAATGCGGGCAGCCCGCACGTCAACATCTTCTTTAAAGTAGGTGCGAGCGACTTCTTTGAAAGGTAAAAAGCCGTGACGGTCTTCACCATAGTTGACGAAACAGGCTTCGAGACCCGGTTCAATACGTGTAATGACAGCTTTGTAAATGTTGCCTTTACGCTGTTCGCGACCGGCTGTTTCAATATCGAGGTCAACGAGTTTTTGCCCGTCGACAATTGCCACACGAAGTTCTTCTTGGTGTGTGGCGTTAAATAACATGCGCTTCATTCGTGCATTCTCCGTAGGGGTGGCGCGACAACACGTCGCGCAGCCTTGGGAACTGAAGGCATCGTACCTAAAACAAACATACGCAGCGACAGGTCTTAGACCAGCCGCCTTAAAAAATCAGGACAGCACAGCGCGCTTTAAAGCGCGTTTTTTGTTCAGCAAGTAGGTCATAAATACATTAAAAGTGACAAGTTAGAGCTGAAAACAACAGGCGGAAAGTTTCAACGCCTGGTGCGGAAAATGAAATCGTTATTCGTTATTCGTTTTAGTAATATGCTAAGACCCACAAGGATCTGCTTTCAGTTACCCAGAGCTTGAGGGGCGGGCGCTACAATGCGTATCTTAATTGACGGAGACTGCCCAATTTGGCACAGCTCAACGTCAAACGCTACTCAAGCTTTTGAGGCTGAACCCATTATATGCCTGTTTTGTCTATACGCAAAGAACCTAATACACAGACCTTCTCCGTCAGGCTAGTTAACGTGACCGAGGCCAACGAAGATCAACGGCTAGACAACTTTTTAATAGCCTTGTGCAAAGGGGTTCCGAAAAGTCGTTTGTACAAGGCGGTTAGGTCGGGTGAGGTCAGGGTTAACCGTTCGCGCGCCCAAGTCGACCAACGGTTGCAAATTGGTGATGTCGTGCGGGTGCCGCCTATGCGCGAAGCAGAGCCTTCGGCCACCCGCTATGCCCCGCCCAACGAATTTCCGATTGTTTTTGAAGACGACGCCTTGCTCGTTATCGATAAACCGGCTGGCGTTGCAGTGCACGGGGGTAGTGGCGTTTCGCATGGTGTAATTGAGCAATTGCGGGCAGCCCGCCCAGCAGCCTTGTTCTTAGAGTTGGTGCATAGACTCGATCGCGATACCTCTGGTTTGCTCATGATTGCGAAGCAAAGAAAAGCGCTGGTGCGACTTCATGCCATGCTCAGAGAGGGGGGGGGTAACAAACATTACTTAGCTTTAGTGCAGGGTAATGTGCTTAATGATCGACAACATCTTAAGCAGTCACTGGCAAAGTGGACAACCCAAACTGGCGAACGTCGCGTCAAGGTCGACCCAGAAGGCCAAGTTTCCCATACGGTTATCACTTGTTTAACAAGGTTTGGCGAGTACAGTTTAATTGATGCTGAATTACGTACGGGGCGAACCCATCAAATTCGAGTTCACCTTGCCCATGCCGGGCACCCGATTGTGGGTGATGACAAATATGGGCAAGACGATACCCAAGCATTATTTAAATCAAAATGGGGGTTCGATCGTATGTTTTTGCACGCAACGAAACTAGCTATAACGCACCCCATGACGGGTGCAGTTTTAACGCTTGAAGCACCCTTGCCTAATTCTTGCGCGCATCTGCTCAAATTATTGACCAAATAAACCGCTTAAATGAATGAAATCTAACACACTGCATGTAGATCCAGCCTATCGCCTAGTCATTTTTGATTGGGACGGCACCCTCATGAATTCAACACCAGATATTGCCCGAGCCATACAAGCGGCATGCCGTGACTTAGAGCTGCCTGTGCCCGATGCGGCAGCTGCAAACTGGGTGATTGGTTTGTCGCTTGAGCGGGCGCTTTATTCGGTGGTGCCAGATTTAACTGAAGCCCAGCGTCCGCTTTTTATTGATAGATACCGCTACCATTTTTTAAGGCGTGACCCCCATATTGAGCTGTTTGATGGTGTGCGCAGCATGCTTAATGACTTGCGTGATCGGTCTTTGACTTTGGCCGTGGCAACAGGCAAGTCTAGGGTAGGGCTCGACCGCACCTTAGCCGCAACGGGCCTAAAAGATTATTTTGCCATTACGCGATGTGCTGATGAAACTTTCGGAAAACCACACCCAGCAATGGTGCAAGAAATTATGCGTCATGTCGGTATTGAGCCACATGAAGTCATTATGGTGGGTGACACCACACACGACCTTGATATGGCCGCCAACGCTCAGGTTCATGGTTTAGGTGTGACGTATGGCGCCCACCCCATAGAACATTTAAGAAAATCACCTCATCAAGAAATATTGCACGATGTGGCATCAGTTAAACGTTGGTTACTTGAAAGAACTTTAGTCGTTTAAGAGCCTTGTCATTACAATGAATCATTGAACAAAGGAACATCATGAACTTTCGTAAACCCTTTTCAACGCCTCCTTCGTCAGAAATTACACCCGAATCAGTATATGTAAAACGTCGCCAAATCATGCAAGCCAGCGCTGCAGTTGCGGCGGGCTTGGCACTACCTGTTGGCACATCTTTTGCGCAAAAATCAACAAGTACGGCGTCAGGTGCATTAGCCACGCTTCCCGCAACGTTGAATAAATCATACGCAATAACCGACGCGGTCACACCTGAAAAAGACGCCACAACCTATAACAATTTTTACGAGTTTGGTTTCGAAAAGAACGAGCCAGCACAAAATTCTAAAAATATGAAAACCCGTCCCTGGACAGTCATTGTCGAGGGTGAAGTTGCAAAGCCGCAGCAGTTTGATATTGACACCTTATTAAAACTCTCACCTATGCAAGAGCGCATCTACCGTTTAAGGTGTGTTGAGGGTTGGTCAATGGTTATACCTTGGGTGGGCTATTCGCTATCAGATCTGCTCAAGCAGGTTGAGCCAACGTCAAAAGCCAAGTATGTGGAATTCATTACAGACATGCAGCCCGATGTTATGCGGGGGTTAAGGTCTCACGTGCTCGACTGGCCTTACCGTGAGGGGTTACGCATTGATGAAGCCATGAACCCATTGACACTTTTGACTTTTGGTATGTATGGCAAAGTACTACCTAATCAAAATGGCGCACCTGTGCGCGTGATTGTGCCCTGGAAGTACGGTTTTAAATCAGGTAAGTCAATTGTCAAAATTCGTTTAACTGAAAAAGAGCCTATTACAAGCTGGATGGCGTCAGCCCCTTTTGAATATGGTTTCTATGCCAACGTTAACCCAAATGTGAGTCACCCTCGCTGGTCTCAAGCCACCGAGCGTCGTATCGGTGAAGACGGTTTTTTTGCGCGCAAACGAGAAACACTTTTGTTTAACGGCTATGAAAACGAAGTGGCAAACTTATATGCCGGAATGGATCTCAAAAAGAATTTTTAATCAACGATCATTTTGGGCGATTGTTGTCGCACGAGGCAAACCCGCGTTATTTGTATTGGGTTTGTACCCTCTCGCGCGCTGGTTCTGGTTAGGTTGGCAAGATCAACTGACAGCCAACCCTATTGAGTTTTTATCAAGATCGTCAGGCACTTGGGCGTTGGTGTGTTTACTGGTCACTCTAAGCATTTCGCCTCTTCGTCAACTAACAGGGCAATCAGCACTCATTAGATGGCGGCGCATGTGCGGCCTATTTACTTTTTTCTATGCTTTACTTCATGCCTTAGCTTGGGCTTGGTGGGATCAAGGTTTTTTTCTGTCTGCCATGGTGCAAGATGTTATTAAACGCCCGTTCATTGCAGTTGGTTTTGCAGCTTTTTTAGGGCTAACTATTTTAGCCATTACGTCAACACACCGCTCTATGCGGGTTTTAGGTCGAAATTGGCAACGATTGCATCGTTTGGTATATGTTATTGCCCTTGCAGTGATTGTGCACTATTGGTGGCATAAGGCCGGTAAAAACGATTTTGCTACCGTTTCAATATACGCCGTTGTTACGATTTTTTTGTTGGGTTGGCGCGTGCAGCATTGGCGCTCAAAGCGGCTTGAAACAAAAATAAAGCAGGCTTATCGTTGACCACAGGTATGGGTTTGCCTGACCATTGCTGAATTGTTAGCGTTCGAATTGATTCAGCCGGGCCGGTTAAGTCGCTGGCAATGCATAACCATGTATTGCCTTTAAGCGATTTAATTAGGGTGTCAAACATTGCAATATTACGATAGGGTGTTTCAATGAATAATTGCGTTTCAAGCTGCTGCGCAGAAATCGATTCCCATTGTTTAATTTGTTTGGCGCGTTCGTCGGGCTTGATAGGGGCGTAGCCATGAAAGGTAAAACGCTGCCCCTCAAGGCCGCTGGCCATTAATGCCAGTAAAATTGAAGATGGCCCCACCCAGGGCTTAACGGGTGCACCCCACTGATGAGCAATCGCCACCGCGCGTGCACCGGGGTCAGCAACAGCAGGGCAGCCTGCTTCAGACACTAAACCCATGTTGATGCCTGCCTTAAGGGGTTCAAGCCACAATTGAAGGGTGGCTTGATCAACTTTTGCGCTCAGTTCATGTATGACAATGTCTTGCAACGCATGTTGCAACGGCATTGATTTTAAAAAAGCACGTGCTGTTTTAGCATTTTCTGCAATGTAATGGCTTAACCCCCCTGCACAACGTTGCGCAGCATCGGGTAACCAGTAATGAGCCATTGTGGTCGATAGGCCTACAGGTATAAGGTGTAACGTGCCAAATTGTTTGTTTTGGATCATATTAATATTGACGCTTAATGGGTCTAGGCGCTACTATTTTAAGCTTTACTGAAAATCATGTCCCAACCAATAGAATCAAGCTGGTTTACAACGTGCGAATCGAACTGGGGCAGCGTGCGCGCGTTCGATATTTTTTCCATCGCCGAGCATGCTCAGCATATTCAGGGTGCTTTCAGTCTTCACCTTCTCGAACGAGTCGTCGAAGACTTACCTGAACAACCCTTTGTTAGAGACCTCGCCCAAAAACCCGAATCAGGTCTGGGTATCGTGTGGTTTGAGTTGATTGGTCATAAAGATAATCAAGAGCGTATGTGGCTTAATTTGCACATTGTTACTCAAGCATCTTTAATTTGTCAGCGGTGCCTAGCACCCTTTATATTTGAGCTTGACGAAAAAGTAGCGTTTCACTTGGTGCGTCGACCCAATCAGGTTGAAAGCGACGCTGACGACATTGATCCAGATGCACCAGAGCGTTTATTGGGTTCTGCCCGCTTCGATTTAATGGGCTTAATTGAAGATCAAGTTATTCTTGGTTTGCCTTATGTGCCTAAACATGAAGTGTGCCCAGGGTTAAAATTCGAGCAAGTTGAGGCAGCAGTAAACAATATTGATGTTGAAGAACCTGTAAAAGTGTCACCTTTCGCGGTTCTTCAAGGTCTAAAGAGCAATCCAAAAAAAGCTTAAATGAGGCCTTAAAATTGCATTAATATGCTTTTAAAAAGGCAAAAGCCCTGTTTCAAAAAAATTGTATTGAGCCAGCGTATAATACGCAACTAATCAGGAGTAATCATGGCCGTTCAGCAAAACAAAAAATCACCTTCAAAGCGTGGCATGCATCGTTCACACGACTTTATCGGTACCCCAGCAACTGCAATTGAGCCCAATACAGGCGAGTTGCATCTGCGTCACCACATCACACCTAACGGTGTGTATCGTGGTCGTAAGATATTTAAGACTAAGTCAGACGAATAAGCATCATTAAATGGGTTCAGACGCATTATTAGCGTCTCACGCCAAAAAAACTGTGGCGCCTATTACTCGTATTGCGGTTGATTGCATGGGTGGTGATTTCGGTATACCCGTCACCATTCCCGCTTCGCTTGAGTTTGCACAACTAAACAGCAACGTTCATTTACTTTTGGTCGGCTTACAAATACCAATTGAACAAGCATTAGTTACCGCAACGGCTCTTTACCCTTCAGTTGGGCCTGACCGCTACACCATTGTTCCTGCAACAGAGGTTGTCACCATGAGTGACACTGTTGAGGTGGCTTTACGGCGCAAAAAAGGTTCTTCCATGCGCGTTGCCGCGCAAGCCGTCAAAGATGGTCTTGCAGATGCTTGTATTTCGGCAGGTAATACCGGCGCCTGGATGGCGATTTCCCGTTACGTCATTAAAACGATGCCAGGCATCGATCGCCCAGCTATTGCTGCACCGCTACCAAACCAAAAAGGTGGCGTTACCACCATGCTTGACTTGGGCGCTAACGTTGACTGCACGGCTGAGCACCTTTTGCAGTTTGCCATCATGGGTTCTGCGTTGGCTCAAGTTCAAGATATGTCTAAACGTCCAACTGTTGGGTTGCTCAACATTGGCGAAGAGACCATTAAAGGTAACGATATCGTCAAGCAAGCGGGTGAACTGTTGCGTAAAAGCCATCTCAACTTTTTTGGTAATGTCGAAGGCAACGATATCTTTAAAGGTACGGTAGACGTCGTGGTCTGTGACGGCTTTGTAGGCAATGCCTTACTCAAGGCGGTTGAAGGCATGTCACACATGCTTGGTTCAATGATCAAAGAAGAATTTACTCGCAATATTTTTACGATGATGTCTGGTTTTCTGGTTAAGTCTGTTTTGAATCGTTTGCGTAGTCGTGTTGATAATCGTCGGTATAACGGGGCGGCGTTGCTAGGTTTGCGGGGTGTAGTGATTAAAAGTCACGGTTCGGCAGATGCCTTTGCCTTCAGGCATGCCTTGCAGCGAGCATATGATGCCGCACAAAGTGGTTTAATAGAACGCATCGCGGCCGCGATCGCCGATACGGCGAGTTCTGCCCTTGCGACTTCAACCGAAACATCAGCTCAAGAGGCTCCATGACATTGGCCCCCATTTTTTCTCGCATTACGGGTACAGGTAGTGCGTTACCTGAACGTGTCGTTAGCAATGACGATTTGGCCGCAGACTTGGCTACACGCGGCATAGAAACTTCACACCAATGGATACTCGAAAGAACGGGTATTCATCAACGACACATCGCAGGTGCAGGTGTCAACACCAGTGACTTAGCAACCTTGGCCGCAAAGCGTGCAATTGAAAAAGCGTGCATTCAAGCCAGCGATATTGATTTAATCATTGTTGCCACGTCAACACCTGATCACATATTTCCAAGTACGGCTTGTTTAGTGCAGGCCAGTTTAGGTAATCACGGTGCGGCAGCCTTTGATGTGCAGGCGGTTTGCAGTGGTTTTGTCTATGCCATGGTGACAGCAGATTGTTTTATTAAAGCCCAGCGCGCCCGTTGTGCGCTCATCATTGGTGCTGAAGTTTTTTCTCGTATTCTTGACTGGAACGATCGCGGTACCTGTGTGCTCTTCGGCGATGGTGCAGGCGCTGTCATTTTGCAAGCCTCAAGTGAGCCGGGTATTTTGGCAGCGGGTTTGCATGCAGATGGTCGTCAACAACATATTTTGTGTACAGCAGGCCAAGTCTCACACGGCCAAGTCACTGGCGACCCCTTTTTACGTATGGACGGTCAAGCTGTATTTAAACAAGCTATCAACGTGCTTGAAAAATCTGCCCATGACGTTCTCGATCAAGCGGGTTTGACTGTAAACGATATTGATTGGTTGATTCCCCACCAAGCAAATGTTCGTATTCTTAATTTTCTTGCTAAAAAACTGGGTATTGGTTTAGACAAGGTTGTTGTAACGCTTGACCGTCATGCTAATACATCAGCCGCTAGCGTGCCGCTTGCGCTTGATGTCGCTATGCGCGATGGTCGGGTTAAATCGGGTCAAATTGTTATGTTGCAAGGTGTTGGGGGTGGGTTTACGTGGGGTTCCGTTCTCGTAAAAATGTAATATTTTCATTTAGACTATTTAAAAAATAAACGCTTTATGCGTTTTTAATAAAAAAGGCCCACTGTATGAAGTTTGCTTTTGTATTTCCCGGTCAAGGCTCTCAGTCGGTCGGCATGCTCGATGCTTGGCAGGGGCACGCAGAAGTTCAGCAATTACTTGCTCGCGCCAACGATGCGCTGGGTAGCGACTTGGCCGGTTTGATTGCACATGGCCCCATCGAGGCATTAAATTTAACGACCAACACACAACCAGCTATGTTAGTTGCTGGCTTGGCAGCCCATGCAGCTTGGGTTGCTGCGGGTGGTCCCGAACCCACGCTCATGGCTGGTCATAGTTTAGGTGAGTATGCAGCACTGACTGCGTCAGGTGCACTCAAGTTTGAAGACGCCGTGCGTTTAGTGCGCGTTCGTGCCGATGCTATGCAAGCCGCGGTGCCTGTTGGCACAGGTGCAATGGCCGCAATTTTAGGCCTTGACGATGAGGCTGTAAAAACGGCTTGCAACATAGCAGCCCAAGGTATGGTCGTTGAGCCGGTTAACTTTAATGCCCCCAATCAAGTGGTCATAGCAGGCCATGAGGCTGCTGTAGAGCGCGCTATGGTTGCCGCTAAGGCTGCAGGTGCAAAACGCGCCATACGTTTACCCGTTTCAGCGCCGTTTCATTCAAGTTTAATAAAGCCAGCCGCTGATGTATTGGCAAAGGCCTTGGCTAAAGTCAATATTGTTTCGCCTTCTGTGCCCGTGATTCACAACGTTGATGTGTTGTCTCATCAATTTTCTGGCGAGATTCAAGCGGCTTTAGTGAGTCAAGCTTGGCATGCCGTGCAATGGGTTCGCACCGTTCAAGCCATGCGTGATGCCGGCATTACACACATTGTTGAGTGTGGCCCGGGCAAAGTACTGGCCGGTTTGGTTAAGCGTATAGACCCTGAGCTAATTGGTTTGTCTGTGGTCGACCCAGAGTCGTTGCAACAGACACTTGATACAATTGCAGGCTAAATTTTAATTTGCAGCCTTTAAATGATTGGTTGTTAAACAGAAGTCGTATTTAAAAGAAGTCAATGTTCGTATTTAAAAGAAGTCAACGTATAGTCGTTATTTACAAACTAAATTAAATCATTTTTTAAAGTATTTGCTTAGGAATTTCAAGTAATGGAGTTAACGGGTAAAACAGTATTGGTTACAGGCGCCTCGCGAGGTATTGGGCAAGCGATTGCTTTGCTTTTAGCTGAAAAAGGCGCTACTGTTGTGGGCACTGCAACGACTGAGGCGGGCGCAGCGTCTATTAGCGCCAGCTTAGTGAGTTTTGGTGGTCGCGGTGTTGTACTCAATGTTAACGATGCTCAAGCTTGCTTAGCGTTGGTTGAAGCAATAGGCAAAGAGCCTAATGCGGGGCCCCATATTCTTGTAAATAACGCTGGCATGACTCGTGACACGCTTGCGATGCGCATGAAAGACGATGATTGGGCTGCGGTTATTGAAACAAACTTAAGCAGCGTCTTTAGGTTATCGCGCGCAGTCATGCGCGGCATGATGAAAGCGCGTTGGGGCCGCATTATCAACATCACATCGGTGGTGGGTTCAAGCGGCAACGCAGGTCAAGCCAACTATGCGGCTTCAAAAGCGGGTGTGGCAGGTATGTCGCGTGCACTTGCACGTGAACTCGGAAGTCGAAACATTACGGTTAATTGCGTGGCGCCAGGGTTCATTGCCACAGACATGACTGATGTGCTTGATGAAGCCCAAAAAACAGCGTTATTGACACAAATACCTTTAGGGCGCTTAGGTGCGCCGAACGAAATCGCTCAAGCAGTTGCTTTTTTGGCATCTTCTTCAGCAGACTACATTACGGGTACGACTTTGCATGTAAATGGCGGCATGTACATGTAATACAGTTTTATTTTTGCCGCTTAGCTATAATCAAATAGAATTTTTTCCCACCTGGAGATATGAATGGAAAGCATCGAACAGCGAGTAAAGAAGATTGTCGCTGAACAACTTGGCGTTAATGAAGCCGAGATCAAAAACGAGTCATCCTTTCTTGACGATCTCGGTGCCGACTCGCTCGACATGGTCGAGTTGGTTATGGCTCTTGAAGACGAGTTTGAAACTGAAATACCCGACGAAGAAGCTGAAAAAATCACAACCGTAAAACAGGCTGTTGATTACATCGAATCAAACTCGAAAACATAATTTGATTTGCATACGTTTACGTGTGTATCGGGGCGGTTGGGCATAAGTTTGACCTACACAAGAGTAAAAATAAAACTCTTATGTGCTGGGCTTCTGCGCTTTAACCGCCCTGGTTTTTTGAACCAAAGGAGCTCGTCTTGAAACGACGCGTGGTAATTACAGGGTTGGGTATTGTCTCGCCCGTTGGAAATGACATTCAAACCGCATGGCAAAATATTGTCGGTGGTAAAAGTGGTATTGGGCGAATCACACGTTTTGACCCAACTGATTTCAGCTGCCATATTGCAGGCGAAGTAAAAGATTTCGATGTAACGCAATATATATCTGCAAAAGAAGCCAGGCAAATGGATACCTTCATTCATTACGGTATTGCCGCTGGTATGCAAGCCTGGAAAGATTCTGGCATTGAATTAACTGAAGAGTCATCAACGCGTGCAGGCGTGATTGTTGGCTCTGGTATTGGTGGTTTACATCGTATTGAGGAAACTCAAACAGAGTATCTCGCCAAAGGTCCACGTCGAATTTCACCTTTCTTTGTACCCGGCTCATTGATTAATTTGGTTTCAGGCCATTTATCAATTATGTTGAATCTTAAAGGCCCCTCGTATGCTGTTGTGTCAGCGTGTACGACGGGTTTGCATTCAATCGGTGATGCAGCACGTTTAATTGAATATGGCGATGCCGACGTCATGGTTGCGGGTGGTACTGAAGCAACCATTTCTCCGCTTGGTATTGGTGGGTTTGCTGCCATGCGGGCTTTATCAACTCGCAATGATGACCCCACAACGGCCTCACGCCCTTGGGACATTGACCGTGATGGTTTCGTGATGGGTGAAGGTGCAGGCGTACTGGTTCTTGAAGAATATGAGCATGCAAAAAAACGTGGCGCGCACATTTACGGCGAGTTTCTTGGTTACGGTTTAAGCTCAGATGCGCACCACATTACTTCCCCAGATACCGATGGTCCGAAGCGCGGCATTGCAATGGCTTTGAACCATGCGGGTATTAATGTTGATCAAGTGCAATTTATCAATGCGCACGGTACATCTACCCCGATTGGCGATAAAAACGAAACAGACGCGATCAAGCTAGCCTTTGGTGATCACGCCAAAAAACTAGTCATTAATTCTACGAAATCGATGACAGGTCATTTGCTGGGCGCTGCAGGGGGTATTGAGGCGGTATTTACAACATTATCTGTTTACAACCAAATTTCACCGCCTACGATTAATATTTTTAATCAAGACCCTGAATGTGACCTTGACTATTGTGCAAATGAAGCACGCGATCTTAAAATTGATGTAGCCCTTTCAAATTCGTTTGGCTTTGGTGGTACCAATGGCTCAATGGCTGTTAAAAGAGTCTAAATGTGCCCGATATGAAGGCGACTTTTCCAGAGTTTATGGTGCAAAAAGGTATTCAGGTCAGTTTATCAAGCCTTATTAGCATTCAAACCCTGTCCGCAGTAGTTGCTTCACTTGCTGTGATCAGTGTGGTTTTAAATACGCTCTGGCAACCCTTTGGGGGTTGGTTTTCGACGCTGGCTTTAGTCTGTTTGGGTGGGTTAGTCTTTAAAAGCTATACCCAATCAAAAAAAATTAACCATCTAATTGGAACGTTAACGTACCTAAGTTTTGAGCCACGACACACTTTTGTTAAGACACAAACAGGTCAAACTTGGCCAATAGTTTTAAAATCTGTTTGGTGGCATGCAAGGGGGTTCACTTTGATCGGTAAGTTGCAAGACCCTGGTTCGCACACGGCATTGACTCATACGTTCACAGTTTGGCGCAGTAAAAACACAGCGCTAGATTATCGTTGGGCCAGTATTTGTCTTTCAAATCAAGCGACTTTTTCGCATGTTGTTCAGGCGGCCTAGATGTCAGGCTTAAGCGATCGAGATATTGATGCTGAATTGGTTAAGCGGGTTCAAAACGGCGACAAAAAAGCCTTTGATCTTCTAGTATTAAAATACCAACGCAAAATCATTCGATTACTTTCACGCATGATTCGCGATCAAAATGAAATCGAAGACGTTGCGCAAGAAGCTTTTATTAAAGCTTACAAGGCCTTGCCTCAGTTTCGAGGTGACAGCGCCTTTTATACCTGGTTATACCGTATTGCTATCAACACCGCACGCAACTGGATGTCACAAAATAGTCGTCGACCTAGCGCGCCCAACGCAAAAGTTACTGACAGTGATGAAACTTTTAGTGAAATAGACAACCTAACAGACAGTCATACCCCTGAATCTGAAATGGTTAGTAAGGAAATTGCAGCGAGCGTAAACGAAACGATTGAGTCTTTGCCTGAAGAATTGCGGCGAGCTATTGTTTTACGAGAAATTGATGGTATGAGCTATGAAGATATTGCATTGGCTATGAATTGCCCTATTGGTACAGTGAGATCACGTATTTTTAGGGCTAGGGAAGCCATTGCTGCGCGGCTAAGACCCATTATGGGAAATGAAGGCAACCAGAGATGGTAAGGAACGTGCCACATGAGCAATCAACACAACAGTCAAAATAGTCCACACATCGGTCAACATAGCGATCATCACAGCGATCATGAAAACGATCAAGTCGTAAATCTAGCGCTTTATAGTCTAGAACGCTTATCGGCTAGCGTCGATGCAGAAGATCTTGATTTTTCTGACCAAAAAAGTATTGATTTATTGATCTCTCAAAAACAAAATTGGGAAATTTATCATTTGATCGGCGATGTCATGCGCAACCCTGATTTAGCGCTTAAGCCATCAACTAACTTGGCGATGCAAATTGCTCAAAGAGTTGATCAAGAACCCCTTCTGGTTATGTCCTCCCCCCAACAAGTATATGCAAAACCCGCTTTGTCAAAATGGCAACGTTACTGGCCAACTCTTGCCATGGCCGCTGCCGTGGCTTCAGTGGTATGGGTCGCACGCCCAGTTATTGAGCAAATGCAAGGGGTTCAAACCGCACCACAATATACCCGCGCCAATAACGACGTATTGTCTGCTTCCGCAAAACTGAACGCTTACGTTCGTGCGCACCGTGATTTATCTGGCCCAGCTGTTGTTCAAGTGCGCTCATCCGTTGATGGGGCCATCAAGTGATTTTTTGTTTTTTGAGACGCTTAACCCTTATTTTGCTGTGTATGTTAGGGTTTCAGGTTGGTTCAGTTTTTGCAGCTAATTTAATCGAACAATCGCCGTCACAAACGCATGATGTGTTAAACCGCGCACAATTGGCAGCGCAGACATTAAACTACCAAGGGTTATTTGCTACTCACGAAAACGGTGTGATGCATTCGATGCGTATTATTCATCGTTTTGATGGGCAAAATCAGCAAGAGCGTCTTATTGAGCTTGATGACGAGCCTAGAGAGTATTTACGTTTCAATAATATCGTGCAGTGTTTAATACCCGATCAAAAAACGATCTTAATTGAGCCTGTTACCGGTCGTCGCTTCCCAGACTTAGCAGTCGGAGACATGCATGCAGTTTTGAAAAACTACACGCTTTGGTTAGACCCTAAACCCCATCGTGTTGCCGGGCGTGATTGTCAACGCTATGACATTAAGCCACGCGATAACTACCGTCGTGCGTATACGATGTGTGTTGATACTGAAAGCAACCTCTTACTTAAATCGCAAGCTATTGATACCCTGGGTCAGGTTGTTGAGCAAGTTGCATTTAGTGAAATTAAAATTGGTGAAAGCATAAGCGATCAAGCGTTTAAACCCAGCTGGTCAACTGATGGCTGGCAGGTCATAGAAAAGGTTCAAAAACAAGTTGATTTGCAGGCATTGGGCTGGAAAATATTACCGACGGCTGGTTTTGAACAGCAGATGCAAATGAACCGTATGTTGGCGCCTAACGAATGGGTGCATCAGGTTGTGCTGTCTGATGGCTTGGCAGTGATGTCTATTTTTATTGAACCCCACCGTGCCCAGCAGACTGCTGTAACATTAACGAGGTCGGGGCAAATCGGTTCTGTCAATATGCAGTCTAAACAGGTTGACGATTACTTGGTAACGGTTTTGGGTGAAGTGCCCCCTCAAACAATCTCACAAGTCATAAAGTCGATTGAGTTTCAATCACCTCAAGTCAAACCTGAATCGAAACGCTAATTACATCATCACCGGAGCAGTTTATGCAAAAATACAACCAGCGTTTGACCTTTCAGAACCATTCTGCAGGGGCTTCAACACAAACGCTAATCTTTAAGCGCATGTTGACGGCAAGTCTTGTTTCGGCCTGTTTACTCTTTTCTGTATCGGCTTCATTAGCTATTGCAGCGACAAACGAGCCCGTTAAAAACGAAACTGTGGTTCTGGTTACTTTGCCTGACTTTACGCAGATCGTTGAAAAATCAGAAAATGCTGTGGTAAATATTCGCACCTCAGCTAAAGTCGCCGCACAACCTGCTGGCGGAAATGGGCAAGACCCATATGAAATGTTTAGACGTTTTTTCGGGCCAGATTTTAATATTCCTGGTATGCCACCCCCAAAGGGTAACCCGCATGGTGGTGGTGGGGGCAGTGCCCCTGCACCGCAAGAGCGTAGCGTGCCACGTGGGGTGGGTTCTGGGTTTTTTATTTCATCTGATGGGTCAATATTAACGAATCATCACGTTGTGGCCGATGCAGACGAAATTATTGTGACTTTGACTGATGGCCGTGAATTTAAAGCAAAAGTGATTGGTAGCGACGAGCGCACAGACGTAGCTTTAATTCAAGTCGACGCCAAAGATATGGCTACCTTGCCTATTGGCAACCCCAAGACCTTGAAAAAAGGGCAGTGGGTGTTAGCTATTGGTTCACCGTTTGGTCTTGAGTCTACAGTGACGTCTGGCATTATCAGCGCTATTGGTCGTGAAACAGGTGATTACTTGCCTTTCATACAAACCGATGTTGCTGTAAACCCGGGTAACTCTGGTGGCCCCTTGCTTGATTTAAAGGGTGAAGTAGTGGGTATTAACTCGCAAATCGTGTCACGAAGTGGCGGGTTTATGGGTATTTCACTGGCTATTCCAATTGATGAAGCCATGCTTGTGGTTGCTCAGTTGAAAGAAAGTGGTCGAGTCACCCGTGGCCGCTTAGGTGTGCAAATTGGTGAGGTGAGTCAAGAAGTTGCACAGGCTAGTGGTTTAAGTAAGGCTGAAGGGGCTATGATCAGTGGCGTTATGCCAGACGGACCAGCCCAAAAGGCAGGTATTGAACCCGGCGACATCATTCTTAAATTTGATGGTAAGCAGATTAAAAAGTGGTCTGATCTACCGCGTGTTGTGGGTTCGACAAAGCCTGACAGTAAAGTAAATGTTGAGGTTTGGCGTAAAGGCAAGCTCGTTAACTTAACCGCTACCGTGGCAGAATTGCAAGCACCCGTTGTTGCAAGCAAAACCGATCAATCTGCTCCCTTAGCTAAAGCTAAGCCTACAACAAGTGCGTTGGGTTTGACGGTTGTCGCTTTATCAGACGAGGTTAAAAAAGAACTTAAGCTCAAAATTGGGGTTGAAATCACTGCTGTAACGGGTGAGGCTGCCAACGCGGGTATAAATGAAGGTGATGTCGTATTAACGGTCGGCAATACCGACATCACCTCACCAGAGCAGTTTGTATTAGTTGTAGGTAAGCTTGATAAAACCAAACCGATTGGGGTGATGGTGCGCCGAGGCGAACAGACTCAGTGGGTGCTTTTAAAGCCTGCTACGAAGTAAAGCTATAAGGGCTAAAATACGTTGTCACCATAAAACACTAGGGGCGCTTGTAAACGCCCCCGTGCCGTTTGTGGATCTTGCGCAAAATATGCGCGCTATTTTGATTTTTGTTAGGTCGCCATGCAGCACATTCGTAACTTTTCTATTATTGCCCACATTGACCATGGTAAGTCAACCTTGGCCGATCGCTTAATTCAGCGTTGCGGCGGTTTGGCCGACCGTGAAATGTCTGCCCAAGTGCTTGACTCGATGGATATCGAACGAGAGCGTGGTATTACCATCAAAGCGCAAACAGCAGCCCTTGAGTACACAGCAAAAGATGGTAAAAAATATAACTTCAATCTTATAGATACCCCAGGTCACGTTGACTTTTCATACGAGGTTAGCCGTTCTTTATCTGCTTGTGAAGGTGCATTATTGGTGGTTGATGCGTCACAAGGTGTTGAAGCACAAACCGTTGCCAATTGCTACACAGCCATTGAATTAGGCGTAGAAGTCGTACCTGTTCTAAATAAAATGGATCTTCCCCAAGCTGATCCAGAGGGTGCTCGTGCTGAAATTGAAGACGTGATTGGTATTGATGCGACTGACGCCATTGCAGCCAGTGCAAAAACAGGTTTGGGTATTGATGAAATTCTTGAAACCATCGTCGCCCGCATTCCGCCCCCTAAGGGCGATCCGGAAGCAAAGCTGCAAGCGCTGATTATTGACTCATGGTTTGATAACTATGTTGGCGTTGTGATGCTGGTTCGTGTAGTTAATGGCACATTAAAACCTAAAGATAAACTCACTTTTATGGCAACAGGTGCGGTTCATTTTTGTGAACAAGTTGGGGTTTTCACACCCAAGTCGGTGCCCCGTACTTTGCTTTCTGCTGGTGAGGTGGGTTTTGTTATTGCAGGTATTAAAGATCTTAAAGATGCCAAGGTTGGTGACACCATTACTTTGGTGGGTAAGCCAGCTGAAAATGCACTGCCAGGCTTCAAAGAGGTGCAGCCGCAAGTTTTTGCAGGTCTTTACCCCGTTGAAAGCAGTGAGTTTGACCAATTACGCGACTCGCTAGAGAAATTAAAGCTTAACGATGCAGCCTTAATGTATGAACCTGAGGTGTCGCAAGCGCTAGGTTTTGGTTTTCGGTGTGGTTTTTTAGGGCTTTTACACATGGAAATTGTGCAAGAGCGTTTAGAACGTGAATTTGATATGGACATCATCACGACTGCGCCTTCAGTGGTTTATGAGGTACAACTTAACAGCGGTGAAGTGATCACTATAGAAAGCCCATCACGCATGCCTGAGGTGGGTGGTTTTCAAGAGATTCGCGAGCCCATCGTTACCGTTACGCTGTTTATGCCACAAGAGTATGTGGGCCCTGTCATGACGTTATGTAACCAGAAGCGGGGTGCGCAGCTTGACATGAGCTATCACGGCCGTCAGGTGCATTTGCACTATGAAATTCCGTTAGCAGAAATTGTGCTTGATTTTTTTGACAAACTCAAATCAGTGTCGCGCGGTTACGCCTCAATGGATTACGAATTTAAAGAATACCGTCAGTCTGATGTAGTCAAGGTTGATGTGTTAATAAACGGCGATCGTGTTGATGCGCTGTCAAGCATTTGTCACCGTTCAAATGCGCGTTATCGTTCACGCGATGTGGTCTCACGCATGCGCGAACTTATACCGCGACAAATGTATGACGTCGTGATTCAGGGCGCGATTGGTTCTGAAATTATTGCACGTGAAAGCGTTAAAGCGCTTCGTAAAAACGTGTTGGCCAAGTGCTACGGCGGCGATATTTCACGTAAGAAGAAGTTGCTTGAAAAACAAAAAGCGGGTAAAAAACGCATGAAGCAAGTGGGTAGTGTTGAAATTCCTCAAGAGGCATTTTTAGCGATCTTGCAAGTAGAAGATCGATAGGGAATTAAACATGAGTTGGAATTTCTCTTTAATTTTATTTGTTGCACTCGTTTTAACCGCCGTTGTTTGGTTTGCAGATAAGTTCTGGCTTAAGAAAAAACGCCCCCCTGATGCTAAGTCACCTTGGTGGGTTGAGTATGGTGCCAGTTTTTTTCCAGTTATTTTATTCGTCTTCGTACTCAGATCATTTATTATTGAGCCCTTTCGTATTCCGTCAGGGTCAATGCTGCCAACGTTACAGTCTGGCGACTTAATTTTGGTTAATAAATTTACCTATGGTTTGCGCCTGCCTATCGTGAATCGTAAGGTTATATCTATAGGCGACCCTGCGCGTGGCGATGTCATGGTGTTTCGCTACCCTGTAGACCCGAGTGTTGATTACATTAAGCGCGTAATCGGTTTGCCTGGCGATGAAGTAGCCTACCTTAACAAAAAACTATTTATTAATGGTAAAGAGGTGCCTTTGAAGCGTGATGGTGATTATTTTGAGCCTGATCGTGTAGCCTATACGGCTCAATATATTGAGTCGCTTGGGTTAATTGAAAATAAAATACTGCAAGATGACCGCATGTTGTCAGAATTTAGGCCTATTTGGCGTTTTCCTGGTCAAGAAAACTGTCAATATAGCCGTGAGGGCATTCGTTGTGTGGTGCCGGCAGATAATTACTTTATGATGGGTGACAATCGAGATAATAGTCTTGACAGCAGATTCTGGGGTTTTGTACCTAAAGAAAATATTGTGGGTCGAGCCTTTTTTATTTGGATGAACTTTTCACAACCCAGCCGTATTGGTTTTTTCCATTAAATGTCATCTACCCCAAGTTTAAAACAGCTCGAAACTGCAATTGCCTACACTTTCAAAGACTCTTCGTTCATTGAACAAGCGCTAACGCATCGCAGTCATAGCACTCACCATAACGAGCGCCTTGAATTTTTGGGTGATGCGATTTTAGGGGCGTGTGTATCGGCCATGCTCTACCATCGATACCCGAAACTTGACGAAGGTGATTTGTCACGTGTGCGTTCTAATTTAGTAAAGCAGTCAGCCTTAGCTGAGATTGCTCAACGATTAAGTCTCTCAGGTTATTTGCGGTTAGGCGAGGGCGAGCTCAAAAGTGGTGGCTTTAGACGGCCTTCTATTTTGGCTGACGCGGTCGAAGCAGTTTTTGCGGCTGTTTATTTAGATGGTGGGTTTGAGGCTGTTAAGCAGGTCATTGAAAAACTCTACGACCCAGTGGTTGAACGGGTTGACCCGCAAACCATTGGTAAAGATGCCAAAACATTATTACAAGAATTATTGCAGGGGCATAAATTAAGCCTTCCAACTTATACTGTCGTTGCCACACACGGCGCAGCACATAGCCAACAATTTGAAGTGCAGTGCGAAGTGCAGACGCTTGAAATTGAAGTCAGGGCAGCAGGCGCCAGCCGTCGTGCTGCAGAACAATTGGCTGCTAAACAAGCATTCGACATTGCTATGACGATGCGATTAACCCCCGCTCGTAAGCGCTCAAGCCGCGCTAAAAAGTCACCTCAACTCACACTTCCTATAGCCGTTAAGCAGGACGTCACATGACAGTACCAATCGAAGTCGACACGTTAAATAGCGATTCTGCCATTGCGCCACATCACTGCGGCTATATTGCAGTGATAGGGCGACCTAACGTAGGTAAATCAACGTTAACCAATGCCTTAATTGGTGCAAAAATTTCAATTGTTTCGCGACGTGCGCAAACAACTCGTCATAGCATTCAGGGTGTGTTAACCCAGTCTGATGCACAGTTTATCTTTGTTGACACGCCAGGTTTTCAAACACGCCATGGCGGCGCCATGAATAAAATGATGAACCGTGTGGTTACGCAAACGCTCGCTTCAGTAGACGTTGTACTTTTTGTTGTTGAAGCGGGCAAGTGGTCGCCTGGCGACCAGCTTTTACTGGCCATGTTACCCGACCCAGCGCGTACTATTTTAGTCGTCAGTAAAATTGATGCACTCAAAGAGCGTAACGACTTGTTTTCTTTTGTATCTAAAATCGTTGCGCAATATCCGTTTAGTGCAGTGGTCCCCGTCAGTGCTGACAAAAACAAACAACTTGATGTGTTGCTGAGCGAGGTAAAAAAACGACTGCCTCTAAATGAGGCTTATTTTGAGGCCGATACAATAACCAATCGCCCTGTACGTTTTATTGCAGCTGAATTTATTCGCGAAAAAATATTTCGCCTTGTTGGCGATGAATTGCCTTACGCTTGCACCGTTGTCATAGAACAGTGGGAAGAAACACCCCAACGGGTCAATATTGCAGCCTGTGTCTTGGTTGAACGCGATAGCCATAAACCGATTTTATTAGGTGTGGGGGGCATGCATATGAAACGTATCGCTAGCGAAGCGCGCCATGAAATTTCACAATTGCTTGATCGCCCGGTACACCTTGAGGTGTATGTCAAGGTCAAAAAAGGCTGGGCTAACCGCGAAAGTAGTTTGCGCGAGTTAGGCTACGAATAGTCATGCAAAAAAGAAGTACCCGCGTTCTAGATGCAACCGCTTTTGTGTTGCATGCTACCCCGTGGCGAGAAACATCGTTGCTTGTGAAGGTATTTAGTCGCGATCACGGTATTTTATTGATAGCGGCTAAAGGGGCAAAAAGGCCTTATTCAGGTTTGCGTGCTGTGTTGTCGGTCTTTCAGCCCGTGCAATTATCTTGGGCTGGGCGTAACGAAGTGCGCACACTCATGCATGCCGAATCTGTTGGTGCCCTGAATATTGCGGGTCAAACCCTCATGTCATGCTGGTATATGAATGAGCTGCTACTAAAAACATTGGCGCGTGAAGACCCTCACCCACAACTCTTTGATGCTTACGATCAAGCATTGCGTCAGTTGGCACTGGGCACATCAACTAACAATGTATTGCGAAAATTTGAATGGTTGTTTTTACAAGAAACGGGTTATGGTGCTGATGAACCCATGCCAGATTTTGACGACCCTATTCAGGCCGCTCAGGCTAAACAATTGCTTAGGCGGCGTATTGTTGAACATTTTGAACTCAACCGACTAGCTACCCGAGAGGTTATGCAAAGTCTGATGCCCTTCGTAACAAGCCGTTCTACGGCCATACCAAGTATAGATTGACATACTTGCCGGCAAAACGGGTCTAAATTTAAGTGCAACATGGTAAAAAAAGGCCCACCGAAGTGGGTCAGAAAAATTAGCGCTAAAGTCAGTCAATCAGTCAATCAGTCAGTTAGTCAATTAGTCAATTAGTCAAAAATTGCCTGGCATATTAACCGTTCAAGCGAAATGATTAACAATGATGGGTAGATAAGATTATTAATCTCGGCTGCCACCAAATATACCTAAAAGTGCTAATAAATTAACGAATACGTTATAAACGTCGAGGTAAATAGCGAGGGTGGCACTGATGTAATTGGTTTCGCCACCATTCATGACGCGCTGCAAGTCAACCAGCATAAAGGCTGAAAAAATAAAGATTGCGAGCACTGAAATGGTGAGCATTAAAGCGGGCAACTGTAAAAAAATGTTACCTACCCCTGCGACTAAAATGACAATTACACCCATAAACAACCACTTTTGCATGCCACCCAAATCACGTTTGAGCGTGCTTGCTAGAGTTGCCATGGCTGTAAAAACCACTGCAGTGCCACCAAATGCCATCATGACAAGCTGTGTGCCATTGCTCATGCCAAGAACAAAGCCCAGCATACGCGACAGCATAACGCCCATAAAAAACGTGAACAGCATTAATAAGCCAACACCGGCTGAACTTTCTTTGTTGCGCTCAATTGCATACATAAGACCAAAGGCGCCGACTAAGAAAACCATAATGGTTAAGCCAGGGCTTGTATTCATGACCTGATTAAGGCCCGAGTAGAGACCCACCGCAGCACCGAGTACGGTTGGAATTAAAGACAAGGCGAGCAACCAATAGGTGTTACGTAACACCTGATTGCGTGCAGCCTGTACGGATGACCCGGCATGATCTGCGCGGGGTAGCGTTGAACGATAGTCGCTCATGGTGTTACTCCCTGAATCTGTTTAGACAAAATTGCCGTTAAGATTGATTTGAGTACTTATGGTACAAGAAAGTTCCTTTTTTTCATACAATTATGTAGCTGATTAGTGGCTTTTGTTAATAAGGTATTGCATCAGAAGTGGAACAGGGCGGCCTGTTGAGCCTTTGTCTTTACCCCCTCTCCATGCTACACCTGCTATATCGAGGTGCGCCCAAGGGTAGGCCTTGGCAAAACGCGATAAAAAGCATGCTGCGGTAACCGCCCCTGCAGGTGGGCCACCAATATTGGCTAAATCGGCAAAATTTGATTTTAATTGTTCGTGATAAGGCTCATCAAGCGGCATACGCCAGGTTGGGTCTTGTGATTGTTTGCCCGCTATAAGTAATTGATGTGCAAGGCTGTCGTCTGTTGAAAATAGGCCGCTGTTCACACCACCTAGTGCAACGACGCAAGCACCGGTCAGGGTTGCAATATCGATCACAGCAGAGGGTTTAAAGCGCTCTGCGTAGGTCAAGGCATCACATAAAACGAGACGGCCTTCAGCATCGGTATTCAAAATTTCAATCGTTAAGCCCGACATACTAGTGACCACATCACCTGGTTTGTTAGCGCGACCGTTGGGCATGTTTTCACACGCTGGAATCAAGCCAATGACCTCGATGGGTAGGTTTAATTCAGCGAGGGCACGAAACGTACCCAAAACGCTAGCGGCGCCACACATGTCGTATTTCATTTCGTCCATCGTGGCGGCAGGTTTAATTGAAATGCCACCCGAGTCAAAAGTAATGCCTTTGCCAACCAATACGATTGGACCGTTTGAATGATCAGCGGGTTGACGAAGCGCTTTAGAAGATGTTTTAGCACTTAATTTTGAAGCGTCTTTTGTTACATGTTTAGTTTGTGTGGTTGACTGAGACTTGAAATCTGAACCTGTAAATTGCATCACAATAAAGCGTAACGGTTCATCAGACCCACGCGAAACAGACAAGAAAGAACCCATTTTAAGGGCCTCGACCTGCTTGCGTTCAAGCACACTGGTTTTGACTGTTTTAAATTGACGCGCTAATAGCTTGGCTTCGTTGGCTAAATGAGTGGGTGTGCAAATATTGCCAGGTAAATTGCCTAACTCTTGCGCCACTAACATACCGTTACCGATAGCTTGCCCTTGTTTTAGACCAAGCTGTGCAGATTTTTCATCAGTACGGGGGGTAATAATTTCAAATTGTTTGAGTTGAGCTTTGTCTTTATTTGATTTGGTGCTGAGCGTGGCATCGTAATGGTACAAACTTTGTGTCACGGCACGGGCAGTTAACCTTGCACGCTCTAGCAGCGTGCTTGCGTCAGTGGTGGTTTCTAAACATAGCGTGCTTGACGCCTCAGTTAAATGAATGGCTTGGCATCGTTTTACAAAAGCGGTTTGGGCTTTAAATAAAGCAATTGTGCTAAACGTTTCTTGTTTACCCAAGCCAATCATAACCACACGGGTTGCTTTAACATCTTTCAGAGCACGTAAAGTCATGGTTTCACCCAGCTTACCGTTAAACTCTGATTTAACAATTTCACGCAAAACGCCACCACTCGATCGGTCAATGACATCTGCGGCGGGGGTTAAACTACCATCACTATAAATGCCGACCGCTAATGCTGCCGTTTTAATTTGATGAAAAGAGGTCGTGCTGTGTGTGCTAAATTCCATATTCATTACTCACTTGAGAGTCTAAGAAGCATATTGTCTTCCCTTGATTATCTCGCATTTACAACTTAGTATGTCGCTTTTTAAAAGATCAGTTGTTTCAGAAGCCACCAGCCACGCAAGCGTCGTGTTTTCGACGCTCTTGGTTGTGTGGTTAAGTGTCGTGTTGGTTCGCCTTTTGGGTGAGGCGGCGGCTGGCCGTATTGGTGCAGACGTTGTTGTTGGTTTAGCGGCTTTCACCACGATTGCAGCGTTGCCCACTGTAATGGCTGTTTCGGTTTTTATTGGTGTGTTGACAACCGTCTCGCGTAGTTACCGCGAGTCTGAAATGGTGGTGTGGTTTTCAAGCGGTGTGTCGCTCGTGCAGTGGGTAAAACCCATTTTGCGCCTGGCCATACCTGCCGCGTTGGTTGTTGCCGGCTTAACGCTGTTTGCATCGCCTTGGGCGCAGCGTCAAATTGAAGATTACCGCGCACGGTTCGAACTGCGTTCAGATTTATCTCGTATTTCCTCAGGCCAATTTTTAGAGCTTGACGCAGGC
Source organism: Burkholderiaceae bacterium (assembly GCA_041688825.1). Lineage (GTDB taxonomy): Bacteria > Pseudomonadota > Gammaproteobacteria > Burkholderiales > Burkholderiaceae_B > Algicoccus. Next base: position 32,074 of record JBDNHM010000155.1, read on the forward strand.
AACCGTATTATTTTTGTTGAACCGTCTACGCAAAACCCTGACGAGTTAGGCCAAGTTTTTGTTCGTTTGCTTGAGCCCAATTGGTTGTCTTTAGTCAGTGCAGCGTCAGCGCGTACTGAAACTGCAAAAAATGGTGACCGCTTTTTGGTATTAAGTGAAGGCGCACGTTACGACATAAAGCCTGGTGAACTAACAGCCCGGGTTTCAACGTTTGACTCATTTGGCGTGAGGCTCGAGTCAAAAGGGGGCGAACAAAGCTTAACTGATGCACGCAATCGCGCCCTAAGCAATAATAAAGCGCGGCCGACTGAATTGCTATTTACTGACGACACGTCTCATGCAAAAGGTCAAATTATGTGGCGTCTTGCCATTCCCCTTGCAACCATTAATTTGGCCTTGCTGGCGATTCCGCTGGGCGCTGTCAACCCAAGGGTAGGGCGATCTTTTGATTTGTTGATTGCGGGTTTAATTGCTTTGCTCTACATGAATTTAATCAACGCTTCGCATGGCTGGGTTAACAACCAAGTCATACCGTTTGGTGTAGGCGTTTGGGCCGTTCATGCGGTTTTTTTTACACTAACCCTTGCTTTGTTGTGGCACCGCTTGCGTGTGCGAAGACCCAAAGAGCCGATACAACCCAAGCCGTTAACGCCTGTTTAACGGGTGTTTATTTCATATTTAACGCACATTTCAATAATATTTAGCGAATACTTCACTTGTGCTCAGCAGGCACTTCGTTGATGCTTAGCTGGCGTTTAGCGCTTATTAAACCCACACTTTTTTAATCAGCAGCATAAATCTCTATATATTTATTTCTTTTACTTAACTCGCTTCTATATAACTTACAATATGTTTATTCAACTTGAGAATAAACATGAATCTTCAGCAATTTCGTTTCGTGCGCGAGACCATTCGACGTAACTTCAATCTGACTACGGCGGCTAAGAGTTTATACACCTCACAACCGGGTGTATCAAAAGCCATAATGGAATTTGAGCAAGAATTAGGTGTGCAAATATTTGAGCGTCATGGCAAACGCATTAAAGGTTTAACACGCCCAGGGCAGGCCGTGGCGGTGGTCATTGAGCGCATAAGTCGTGAAATTGAAAACCTACGTAAAGTCAGTGATGAGTTTGCCAAGCGTGATCAAGGTAGCTTGGTGATTGCATGCACGCACACTCAAGCACGTTACGCTTTGCCTAAGGTTATTCCTGCATTTAAAGCACAGTTTCCTAAAGTACATTTAACCCTTGCTGAGGGCAACCCTTCACAAATAGTAGATATGTTGCTTAACGAACAAGCTGATTTGGCGATGGCAACTGAAGCGCTCGCCAATACACCTGGCTTAGTAAGCCTGCCTTGCTACAGCTGGACGCACTCAGTTGTATTCAGACCCGATCACCCTTTAGCAAAGCAGTTTGCCAAGCGGGGTGCGTTAAAACTCACTGATTTAGCGGCCTACCCAATTGTGACGTATGACCGAGCATTTTCAGGGCGACGCGCTATTGACGAGGCGTTTGCTGTAGCAGGTTTATCACCCGATATTGTGCTTGAGGCGATCGACGCTGACGTCATTAAAACTTATGTTGATATCGGGTTAGGTATTGGAATTATTGCGGGTATTGCATACGAACCCCTTCGTGATTCGCATTTGCAAAGCATACCTGTAGGGCAATTATTTGGTGAGCAAGTTACCCGCGTGGCGGTCAAGTCAGGCGTGTTTTTGCGTGATTACACCTATACTTTTATTTCGATGTTGTCACCTGAGTTAACGCCTGAATTTGTAAAAGAAACAGTTCAAGCTAAACCAGATTAAAAAGATTATTTAAAAATACCTTTCAAATCTAAATAAAAATCATTATCATTTACTTATTTGCTTTCAAATAAAGGAAATGGTCATGGCAACATTTAATGCAGTCGTCGTAGGGGCTGATCGTCTGGGCAACATTCCCCATTTACTGAGTGAACACAATATTCGTATCACTCATCATGTTAGTGGGCGCGATGCATCACACCAGCGGCGTACCATGCAGCTTCCAACAGGCACTGAGTTGGTGATTTTGATGACTGATTTTTTGGGTCACAATGTCATGAAGGCATTTCGTCAAGCTGCCCAACGGTCTGGCATTCGTGTCTTAGCTTGTCGTCGCTCAGTGTGTGCGCTTAAACAAGCGCTTGATCAGTGTGGATTATGTGAAAACCCAGCATGCAACCCAAAGTGTGCCATAAAACAGGTTAAAACAGGGCTAAAACAGGGTTAAAAGATAGGTCTTTTAGCGCGTAGCGATTTGAATTGGGCTAATGCGGCGTGCGCCGTTATATCGCTTTGCCCAATACTGTTGTGTCATATCAACGACTGTAACCATACCATTTCTTGAGGGGGCATGCACAAATAGGTCGTTACCTAGGTAAATGCCAACATGTGAATTTTTTGAACCACGCGTATTAAAAAATACCAAATCACCCAAAACCAAGTCTTCTTTTTTTACAGCTTGACCTGAACGAGCCTGATCGACCGAGCGTCTAGGCAGCTTCATACCTAAAGACTCGTTAGCTGAAAAATAAACTAGACCACTACAATCAAAACCCATTTTTGGGTTGTTACCCCCGTACCGGTATTTAATGCCCAGCTGATCAAGTGCTTGGCGTGAAAAAGGGTGGTTTGATGCTTGTACCAAGATAACGGGGTCAATCAAGACGCCTTGCTCTGCCAGGGCAGATGACCAATCGGTATTAACGGCGCTTCGAGTTGATTCGGTACTCGTTTGAAGACCGGAACAACCGAACAACCCAAGGCATAAACATGCCACTGCAGCGAATTTAACAAAGGGTGAGCGATTATTTTTGTAATCAAGCGTCATATTTTAGTAGCGTAAAAGGCAGACTTTGGTTAGGCTAATACTCAGTCAAGCTTAATTATTGCGTAAGGTGTATTGACATAAAAAATCAAAGCTTAAAAAGCAGTTTAATTAGTGAGGTAAGGGTAATACCCAATATCGGCATAATTCCCTGAAAACTCAAGTACTTGGGCGATATTAATCGCAAGTTTAAGGGTTTGTCAACGATATTGTTGTTCGTTCGCAAGACTCGTGCAAGCTTGGTAGGTCAAAATCGCTTGAATAAATAATGAAAAACAATGATTTCCAAAGGTTATCACATGCATACATTACAGTCTGTTTATCGCTCATCAATCGAAGACCGCAACACCTTCTGGGCAAAAGAGGCCAAGCGTATACATTGGCAAACTCCTTTTACGCAGGTACTTGATTATCAAAACCCACCTTTTTCAAAATGGTTTGTAGGTGGCAAAACCAATCTTTGCTATAACGCTGTTGATAGGTGGTTAGACACCCAAGCCAATGAACCCGCCTTGATTTGGGTATCAACTGAGGTTGACCAAGAAATCATTTATACCCGCCAAGATTTATGGCGCGAGGTTAATACCGTTGCGGTCATGTTGGTCGAGCAAGGTGTCACAAAGGGTGATCGGGTCTTAATTTATATGCCTATGGTGCCTTCGGCTGTTTTTGCGATGTTGGCCTGTGCCCGAATTGGTGCTGTACATTCAGTGGTGTTCGGTGGTTTTGCATCAGTAAATTTAGCGCAACGAATCGACGATGCCCAACCAAAAGTGATTGTTACCACCGATGCAGGCTCTCGCGGTGGCAAAGTAACCCCTTACAAGCCCTTGCTTGATAAAGCGATTTCGCTTTGCACCAAACCACCGGCTAAAGTTATTGTGCATAACCGGGGTTTGTTTGCCTTTGAACCGGTGATGGGGCGTGATCTTGATTACGACACACTGCATAAAAAACATGTTGGGCAAGAAGTGCCCATTACGTGGCTTGAGTCGTCTGAACCCAGCTATATCTTGTATACATCAGGTACCACAGGTAAACCTAAGGGGGTGCAACGCGATACAGGGGGCTACGCAGTGGCCTTGGCCACCTCAATGGACTACGTCTTTAAAGGCAAGCCTGGCGAAACTTTTCTATGTACCAGTGATATAGGTTGGGTTGTGGGGCATTCATTTATTGTTTATGGCCCGCTCATCGGCGGTCAAGCCACCATTTTGTATGAGGGTACACCGGTGCGACCCGATGGCGGTATTTTGTGGAAGCTCGTCGAGCAATACAAAGTGTCAACCATGTTTTCTGCACCCACCGCCATTCGAGTGCTTAAAAAACAAGACCCTGCGCTGTTAAAAAAATATGATGTTTCAAGTTTGCGTGCCCTCTACATGGCGGGCGAGCCACTTGACGAACCCACAGCACAATGGATAAGCGAAGGCCTAGGCAAACCCATTATTGATAATTACTGGCAAACAGAAACGGGCTGGCCTATTTTGTCAGCCCAGCCCGGTATTGAAGAGGTGCCCACTCGTTTCGGTAGCCCCTCATTTCCTGTGGTGGGTTTTGATGTGCAGGTGCTCGATGAGCAAACGGGTCAACCTGTACCCGCTGGGCACAAAGGCGTTTTGGCTATTTTGCCACCTTTGCCACCGGGTGTCATGACGACTATTTGGCAAAATGACCAACGCTTTGTTGATGCATATTTTAAAACCATTCCTTCACGTATGGTGTATTCAACCTTTGATTGGGGTCGAATTGATGAAGACGGTTATTTTTTCATTCTTGGTCGAACTGACGACGTGATTAATGTGGCGGGTCATCGCTTAGGAACGCGAGAAATTGAAGAATCAGTCAATAGTCATGATAGCGTTGCAGAGTCTGCCGTTGTCGGCGTAGCCGATAACCTAAAAGGGCAGGTCGCTGTTGCCTTTGTCGTGCTCAAAAATGCAGCTTTGGCTCAAACCCCTGAAGACGCTAAAAAACTTGAAGTAGTCATCATGAAAGTCGTTGACGAACAGTTAGGCGCGATAGCTCGACCCGCTCGGGTTTACTTTGTCGCAGCCTTACCCAAGACCAGATCAGGTAAAGTGTTGAGGCGAGCAATTGTGGCAGTATGCGAAGGTCGAGACCCTGGTGATCTCTCCACAATTGAAGACCCGCACACGCTTGATCAAATTAGGGAATTAGTATGAAATTAAAAGCAGTGCTTTCTGACGCCGATGTCAGCGTAATTTTAGTTGCGGCTAAACAGTTTGCAAACGATAACAAATGGGCTGTCACCATTGCGGTTTGCGACGACGGGGGCCACTTGTTGGGTCTTCTGAGATTAGATGATGCCCCGCCTATTTCGGCACATATTGCTCCAGCAAAGGCCCACACTTCTGCCCTAGGTCGTCGTGAAAGCAAGCGTTATGAAGAGGTCATTAACAACGGTCGTACATCATTTTTAAGCGCACCGACAATTCAGGGCATGCTTGAGGGTGGTTTACCCATCATCGTAGACGGTCAGGTCGTTGGCGCAGTTGGCGTCTCGGGCGTAAAGTCTACCGAAGACGTTCAAATAGCTGCTGCAGGTATTGCAGCGTTAAATTTGAGTTAATAGTAGGTTTGGCCGTCTTAACACGCATCATCGCTTAAGACCGCCTATTTTTTGCAACACACTATAAAAGCAACACCACACAGGAGACAAACTACTATGAGCAACTCAATTGAATCTTCGCTGGTTGAAACGCGGGTTTTTCTTCCCCCTGACGCGTTTGAAAAACAAGCAAACGTATCAGGTCAGCAGGCCTACCAAGCTTTGCTCGATGAAGCTGACCGAGACCCCAATGGGTTTTGGTCACGTATGGCGAACGATCATCTGCACTGGAAAAAGCGTTTCACCCAAGTTCTTGATGAGTCAAATGCGCCCTTTTATAAGTGGTTTGCTGACGGTGAACTAAACGTATCGGCTAATTGTTTAGAGGCAAATATAGAGCGTGGCCTGGGCGACAAGTTAGCCATTATTTTCGAAGCAGATGGCGGCGAAGTCACTAAAGTGACCTACCATCAGTTGTACGAGCGTGTGTGTCAGTTTGCTTGTGGCCTGAAGTCATTGGGCTACAAATTAGGCGACCGCGCCATTATTTATTTACCGATGTCAATCGAGGCCGTGGTTGCGATGCACGCTTGTGCTCGTTTAGGCATTATTCATTCTGTTGTTTTTGGTGGTTTTTCAGCAAAAAGCTTGCATGAACGCATTGTCGATGTGGGCGCAAGTTTAGTCATTACCGCCGATGAACAAATGCGGGGTGGCAAAGCCATTTCTCTAAAACCTGCCGTTGACGAAGCCTTGTCAATGGGTGGGTGCGAAGCTGTCAAGCACTGCATTGTTTATAAGCGTTCGGGCGGCAAGGTGGCTTGGAACCCGAAAATTGACTTATGGATGCATGAACTTGAAGCCAATCAACCCAAAGTGTGTGAAGCAGTAGCGGTCAACGCTGAGCACCCCCTGTTTATTTTGTACACATCAGGTTCAACGGGTAAGCCTAAGGGTGTTCAACATAGCTCAGCGGGCTACTTGTTGTGGGCCAAAATGACCATGGAATGGACATTCGACGTCAAACCCGATGATATCTTCTGGTGTACGGCTGACGTGGGTTGGGTAACTGGCCATACCTATATTGCATACGGGCCTCTGGCTGCAGGTGTTACGCAAGTTGTTTTTGAAGGTGTGCCAACTTACCCCAATGCAGGGCGTTTCTGGAGCATGATTGAAAAGCACCAGGTCACGATTTTTTATACGGCACCAACTGCCATTCGTTCGCTGATTAAAGCATCTGAAGCAAACGATGCGCATCACCCCAAGTCATTTAACCTAGGCAGCTTGCGTCTGTTGGGTTCAGTGGGCGAACCGATCAACCCTGAAGCCTGGATGTGGTACTACAAACACGTCGGTGGCGAGCGCTGCCCGATTGTTGACACGTGGTGGCAAACTGAAACGGGCGGCCACATGTTGACGCCATTGCCAGGTGCCACCCCATTGAAGCCCGGCTCATGCACAACCCGCTTACCTGGTATTACGGCCGCGATTGTTGACGAAACGGGTGGCGATGTTGAGGCTGGTCATGGGGGTTTCTTGGTCATTAAACGCCCGTGGCCTGCAATGATTCGTAACATTTGGGGTGACCCAGAACGCTTTAAAAAGAGTTACTTCCCGGAAGAAATGCGTGGTTACTATCTTGCGGGTGACGGTGCACAATGCGATAAAGACAATTGCTTCTGGATAATGGGGCGTATTGACGATGTGCTGAACGTATCAGGCCATCGTTTAGGCACAATGGAAGTCGAGTCAGCTTTGGTTGCGCATGAGTTGGTGGCTGAAGCAGCAGTTGTGGGCCGACCTGATCCCACAACCGGCGAGGTGGTGGTGGCCTTTGTTGTGCTCAAGCGTAGTCGCCCAGAGGGTGATGAGGCGGTTGCCATTGCTAAGCAACTGCGTGATTGGGTTGCTAAAGAAATTGGCCCCATTGCCAAGCCTAAAGAAATTCGCTTTGGTGATAACCTACCTAAAACACGCTCTGGAAAAATTATGCGTCGTCTGTTGCGAGTAGTGGCCAAGGGTGAAGAGGTTACGCAAGATATTTCAACCCTTGAAAACCCACAAATTCTTGAGCAACTGACCAAGCCAGTTTAAAAAAGTAAATTGTTAACCAGTAACCCCATAACAGGGTTGCTGTTTACATACCGCTATAAACCGGGCCTTCTCCACCTTGTGGGGCCACCCAAACGATGTTTTGGGTGGGGTCTTTAATGTCGCAGGTTTTACAGTGAACACAGTTTTGTGCATTGATCTGCAAAGCATCTTCGCCCGCTGCGTTTTTAACGTACTCATAAACCCCAGCAGGGCAGTAACGTTGTTCTGGTCCGGCATATGTTTTAAGATTAATTTGAACGGGCACACTGGCGTCTTTAAGCGTCAAGTGAATGGGTTGGTTTTCAGCATGATTCGTGTTTGAAATAAATACTGAGCTCAAACGATCAAAAGTTAGCACACCATCAGGCTTAGGGTATTGAATTTGTGGGCACTGATCTGCGGGTTTGAGCATCGCGTAGTCTGGCTGCGTGCGATGAATTGTCCAGGGTATGTTGCCGCGTAGAAGCCATTGCTCAATACCGGTCATCAGGGTGCCGACAGAGCGGCCCTTTTTAAACCACTGTTTAAAGTTTCGCGATTTGTTGAGCTCGTCATTTAACCAAGATTGTTCAAAGCTTGTGGTGAAGGTTGTTAACTCATCTTGCTGGCGGTTAGATGTAATCGCCTCAAAAGCTGCTTCAGCAGCCAACATACCTGTTTTAATTGCAGCATGGCTACCTTTGATACGTGAGGCGTTTAAAAAGCCCGCATCACAGCCAATTAATGCCCCACCCTTAAATGTTAATTTAGGTAATGATAATAAGCCACCCGCAGTCAATGCACGCGCACCGTAGCTGATGCGTTTGGCACCTTTAAAAATAGGGGCGATACGGGGGTGGGTTTTATAGCGTTGAAACTCTTCAAAAGGTGATAACCAAGGGTTGCCGTAATCAAGGCCAACAACCAACCCAACCGAAACCTGATTATTTTGCATATGGTACAAAAAAGACCCGCCATAGGTATCACTATCAAGCGGCCAACCAGCGGTATGTAGCACTAAGCCGGGTTCAGACTGACTCGGGTCAATTTCCCAAAGTTCTTTAATACCGATGGCGTAGCTTTGAGGGTCGCGACCTTTATCAAGCTGGAATTTTTCAACGAGTTGGCGACCCAACTGACCTCTAGAGCCTTCAGCAAAGAGGGTGTACTTAGCGACTAAAGCCATGCCAGGTTGAAATTGATCAGACGGTTGACCGTCACGGCCAATTCCCATGTCGCCCGTGGCAACACCTAAAACGGCATCGTGGTCGTCGTAGAGAATTTCAGCGGCAGCAAACCCAGGGAATAAGTCGACACCCAGTGCTTCAGCCTGTTCACCCAGCCAGCGCGTCACTTGACCCAAACTGATGACATAATTGCCATGATTTTTGAAGCAATTTGGTAGCAACCATTCAGGTGTCTGACGTGACCCTGCTTCAGTTAAAAATAAAAACTCATCTCGCGTAACGGGTGTATTAAGCGGGGCACCTAATGATTTCCAGTCGGGAATAAGTTCTGTAAGCGCCTGAGGGTCCATTACGGCACCTGACAAAATGTGCGCACCGATTTCTGCACCTTTTTCAAGCACACAGACTGTGGTTTCAACACCGCGCGAGTTGGCAAGTTGTTTCATTCGAATGGCGGCAGACAGGCCGGCAGGGCCACCCCCAACGATGACTACGTCGTATTCCATTGACTCGCGTTCACTCATGCTCTTTTCCTCATAAAGACTCATTTTGCTCAACTGGTGGGCTGCGCATAGATTTTGATATTAAAGTACAAAAGATTTCATATGTTTGTCTTTAAAGAGTCAATTATAGATTTCAACCCTTATTAGATATCAAAATATCAGATAGACTTAATGTTAAAGGTATACGGTGTCTTAGGCTTTTTAATTTAAAAACGTGGCCTATTAATGTTGTCACGTTAACATTGTAAAAGTCGCACCATCTTTTATTGAAATTTAAAAATACGGTTAAGCCCGCCATAATGGCAAGGAGTTCAAAGCATGAATAAAGTGTTTGGTAGTGCAGCCCAAGCGCTCGATGGCTTGGTTAAAGATGGTCAAACCATTGCTGTTGGCGGTTTTGGTCTATGCGGTATACCTGAGGCCTTAATCGCGGCATTACGCGACTCGGGCAAAAAGAATTTAACCTGCATCAGTAATAACGCTGGCGTTGATGGCTTTGGCCTTGGTCAGTTGTTAGAAACGCGTCAAATTACAAAAATGATTGCCTCTTATGTGGGCGAAAATAAAGAGTTTGAACGCCAGTATTTATCTGGCGAGCTTGAGCTTGAATTTGCCCCGCAGGGCACGCTAGCTGAACGCTTGCGAGCGGGGGGCAGCGGAATACCTGCGTTTTATACCAAAACAGGTGTTGGCACGATCGTGGCTGAGGGCAAAGAGACGAAAACATTTGATGGTGAGGTTTACGTGATGGAACGCGCTCTGCTACCCGAAGTGTCTCTCATTAAAGCCAAAGTGGCTGATCGCAGTGGCAATTTAATTTTTAATAAAACGGCCCGCAATTTCAACCCCAATGTAGCTATGGCAGGTAAGGTAACCGTGGTTGAGGTTGAGTCGATTGTTGAAAATGGCACCTTAGACCCTGAAAACATACATTTACCCGGTATTTATGTGCACCGTATCGTGTTAAATGCCCACCCTGAAAAACGTATCGAGCAGCGCACAGTGCGCGCTGCCGCCTAAGGAGGCCTGATTCATGCCTTGGAATCGTGACCAAATGGCTGCCCGTGCAGCACAAGAATTAAAAGATGGTTTTTATGTCAACTTAGGTATTGGTTTACCTACCATGGTGGCTAATCATGTACCTACCGGTATAGAAGTGTGGCTTCAGTCTGAAAATGGTTTGCTCGGTATTGGCCCTTTTCCGACAGAAAGTGAAATTGACCCAGACCTAATTAACGCGGGTAAACAAACCGTAACGACCTTGCCAGGTTCGGCTATTTTTTCATCAGCTGACTCGTTCGGCATGATTCGTGCTGGCAAAATTAACCTGGCTATTTTGGGCGCCATGCAGATTTCAGAAAGGGGCGATTTGGCCAACTGGATGATTCCCGGCAAAATGGTTAAAGGTATGGGCGGCGCTATGGATCTCGTCGCCGGCGTTAAACGTGTGGTCGTTCTAATGGAGCATGTGGCACGTAAAAAAGATGGCAGTGAAGACCTCAAGATTTTGCCGCAATGCACGCTGCCTTTAACCGGCCTAGGTGTGGTTAGCCTCATCATCACAGACTTAGCTGTTATTGAAGTCAGTGACACTGGGCTTCGCTTGATTGAGCTTGCACCTGACGTGACAGTTGAAGAAGTCATTGCAAAAACAGGTGCAAAACTTGATGTCTCAGCTATCAAAGCTTAAATTATTGCGTCAAGCTATGCAGGTTGCGGGGGTTCAGGCTTGCCTGATACCCTCGGCTGACCCCCATTTATCAGAATATTTGCCCGATCACTGGCAAGTCAGACGCTGGTTAACTGGGTTTACAGGGTCGGTTGGCACAGTCGTGGTTACCGCACAGTTTGCGGGTTTATGGGTCGATAGTCGCTATTGGGTACAAGCCGAGCGCGATTTAGTTGGGTCGGGTTTTGAGTTAATGAAAATTGGTGCTGTCGGCGATCCGGCCCATACGCATTGGCTTGCAGCAGATTTAAAGGCAGGTGATACCTTGGCAGTTGATGGCCGGGCTTTGTCTTGGTCGGGTGCGCAGGCCCTAGAGGGTTTGCTTAAACCACGCGGGGTTCAGGTTGAAACCAGCCTCGATCTTATTAATGAAATATGGCTTCTGCGGCCTAAATTACCAACAGCGCCTGTGTACGCTTTTGACTTGGCTTTTGCAGGGTTATCGCGATCACATAAACTGGCTGCAGTGCGTGACGATATGCAAAAGTACAACGCAGCTTGGCATGTGATTTCAACGCTTGATGATGCTGCTTGGTTGTTAAACTTACGCGGTCAAGACGTCGACTTTAACCCTGTTTTTATGGCGCACGTTTTAATCAGTGACCAAACGGCACATGTTTTTATCGATCTGAATAAAATATCTAGTGCTTTGCAAGCTGAGCTTGCGCATGACGGGTTTACGGTCATGCCTTATGATTCGGCACAAAACGCATTGGCTGCCGTTCCTGCTAACGAGACTATTTTATTTGACCCCGCGCGCATCACGATTGCGCTGATTAATGCCTGCCCAGCACAACGCATCATGGCAGTGAACCCCAGCACCTTAATGAAGTCGCGCAAGACTGAGCATGAGTTAGTTCATGTGCGTGAAGCGATGCGTCACGATGGTTTAGCGCTTTGTGAATTTTTCGCTTGGCTTGACCAAGCCATTAATCGTCGCGCGACTGAGCCGTTAACTGAGTTAATGCTTGATGCGAAACTGTTGCAGTACCGATCTAAGCAACCCAATTATGTCTCGCGTAGTTTTTCAACAATCGCAGCGTTTAATGCTAATGGCGCCATGCCACACTATCGTGCCACCGAAGGGTCGCATGCCCGTATTGAAGGCGATGGTTTGTTATTGCTTGATTCAGGTGCTCAGTACCTAGGGGGAACCACTGACATCACCCGAATGATTCCGGTGGGTCACCTTAGCGATTTGCAACGCGCCGACTGCACTGCTGTTTTGCGCGGCATGATCGCGTTGACACAGCTGACTTTCCCTGAAGGGGTAGCGTCACCCCTCATCGATGCCGTTGCTCGCGCGCCCCTTTGGGAAAGCTTAACTGAGTACGGTCACGGAACGGGGCATGGTGTCGGTTATTTTTTAAATGTGCATGAAGGTCCGCAAGTGATTTCTTATCGGGCGGCTGTTACGCCTCAAACTGCCTTACATGTTGGCATGATCACCTCTAACGAGCCGGGTCTATATCGGCCTGGTCAATGGGGTGTTCGCATTGAAAACCTAACGTGTTGTCAACAGGCGGGCGAATCAGCATTTGGTCGTTTTTTATCATTTGAAACACTAACCGTATGCCCGATTGACACCCAATGCCTCGATTTATTTGCTTTACGCCCACATGAGTTGGCTTGGCTCAATCAATATCACGATTGGGTACGATCAAAGCTAGCACCAGACTTGTCAGGCGCAGCATTAGACTGGCTTTTGACGAAAACCAAGCCAGTGTCTGTATAATTCATATTTCTTGCATGCGCCCTTTTAAGGGGTGCCAAAGTTATGACAAAATATGTATTTGTAACAGGCGGTGTGGTGTCCTCACTTGGTAAGGGCATTGCAGCCGCGTCTTTAGCTGCTATTTTAGAATCGCGCGGCTTGCGGGTCACCCTGCTAAAACTTGACCCATATATTAATGTTGACCCTGGCACCATGAGCCCGTTTCAGCACGGTGAGGTTTTTGTAACCGAAGATGGTGCTGAAACTGATCTTGATCTTGGGCACTATGAGCGGTTTATTTCCTCAAAAATGCGCAAGGCCAATAACTTTACCACCGGCCAAATTTACGAGTCTGTTTTGCGTAAAGAGCGTCGCGGTGATTATTTGGGCAAAACGGTTCAAGTCATACCTCACATCACCAACGAAATTCAAGATTTTATCGTTCGCGGTGCAACCCAAGCATGGCAAGGTGAAACCGATGTTGCCATTGTTGAAATCGGTGGCACGGTGGGCGATATAGAATCATTACCCTTTCTTGAGGCTGTTCGCCAAATGAGCGTTCGGCTAGGGCGTCATCAAACTGCATTTATTCATTTGACCTTGGTGCCTTACATTGCCACTGCGGGCGAGCTCAAAACTAAACCCACGCAACACTCTGTTCAAAAGTTACGTGAAATTGGTATTATTCCTCACGCATTGCTGTGCCGCGCTGATCGTCCCATACCAGACGATGATCGCGCCAAAATATCCATGTTTTCAAACGTACCACTTGATGCCGTTATCTCGGTGTGGGACGCTGAATCAATCTATCAAATACCTTCTATGTTGCACAAGCAAGGGCTTGATAATTTAATTTGTGAAGTGTTAGGTTTAAATGAACCTGCTGCTGACTTGTCAATGTGGGACAACCTCGTTCACGCGCTTAATCACCCCGAGCATACCGTTGAGATTGCAATGGTTGGTAAGTATGTTGATTTGACCGAGTCATACAAATCTTTGGCTGAAGCACTGATTCATGCCGGCATTCATACCCGATCAAAGGTTAAAGTCAGCTACATTGACTCTGAAGATTTAGAAACACAGGGTACTGAAGCTTTGGCAAAATTTGACGCCATATTGGTACCTGGTGGCTTTGGTAAGCGGGGCACTGAAGGCAAAATTGCAGCCATTCGTTATGCCCGTGAAAATAATATTCCATACCTCGGTATTTGTCTGGGTATGCAGCTCGCTGTCATTGAGTTTGCCCGTAATGTGGTCGGTTTGGGTGGTGCCAACAGCACTGAATTTGACCCCAGCTCACCCAACCCGGTGGTCGCTTTAATTACCGAGTGGCAAGACCGTGAAGGCTTAACTGAGGTTCGCACGACTGAGTCAGATTTGGGTGGCACCATGCGCAAAGGTTCGCAGCGTTGCCCGGTAAAGCCCAATACTTTGGCCAGCCAAATTTATGGGGCTGAGGTTAATGAGCGGCATCGTCATCGTTATGAAGTCAATAACGTCTATGTGCCCCGACTTGAAGCTGCAGGTTTGGTTATCAGTGCACGTACACCCACAGAAAATTTACCTGAAATAATGGAATTACCCGCCCACCCTTGGTTTGTCGGCGTGCAATTTCACCCTGAGTTCACCTCAACCCCGCGTGATGGCCACCCTTTGTTTACAAGCTTTATTCGCGCAGCGTTGGCTTTCAAAAGCAAACATCACGAGACCCCTGCATGAAGCTAGCCTATTTTCAAGTTGGTCTTGATCAGCCTTTTTTTTTGATAGCCGGGCCTTGCGTTATTGAATCAAGAGATATGGCTTTTGACACAGCGGCTGCTTTGAAAGAAATCACGACAGCGTTGGGTATTCCTTTTATATATAAAAGCTCTTTTGATAAGGCCAACCGCAGTTCGGGCAAATCGTACCGGGGTCCTGGTATTGATCAAGGGTTGCAAATTCTGGCTGACGTTAAGTTTGAACTCGGTGTGCCAGTTTTAACTGACGTGCACGATATTGATCAAATCAAAGCGGCGGCCCAAGTGGTTGATGTGCTGCAAACACCCGCGTTTTTATGCAGGCAAACTGATTTTATTGAAGCGTGTGCGGTCAGTGGTGTGCCAGTTAACATCAAAAAAGGGCAGTTTTTAGCCCCTCACGATATGCAGCAGGTTGTATTTAAAGCCCAAGCTGCCGCACAAGAAGCGGGTTTAATACCCCAAATTATGGTGTGTGAACGTGGTGCATCATTTGGTTATAACAACTTGGTATCTGATATGCGTAGCCTGGCAATCATGCGTGAAACAGGGTGCCCAGTGGTGTTTGATGCCACCCATTCGGTGCAATTACCTGGTGGCCAAGGCAGCTCTTCTGGCGGCCAAAGAGAATTTGTACCTGTTTTGGCACGTGCAGCCATCGCAGCAGGTGTGGCGGGTATATTTATGGAAACCCACCCCAACCCAGCCCAAGCATTGTCTGACGGCCCTAACGCCGTGCCACTTAAACACATGAGGCAACTCTTGACGATTCTCAAGCAACTTGATCAATGTACAAAAGCAGGTGGTTTTTTAGAAAACCAATTTAACGAATAAACGAATAAACGAATAAACGAATAAACGAATAAACGAATAAACGAATAAAC
>JBDNHM010000156.1:0-10541 GCA_041688825.1 Burkholderiaceae bacterium
AAAATGTGCCGCTGCATACAGATGCCCTTGGCGACTTCGGTAATACCACCAACAAGTGCTGGGTGTCTTAACCCGTCGATTATTGTGCGCTCTATATCGCTGATCATCACGAAGCGCTCTTTGTCGACCCAGTGCTTTGTCACCCCAAACGATTGCTCTGCGGTGATGTGAACAAATCGAAAGTCATAACCGCCGACAATCTGCGGACGTACGCGTCGCGTACATGATACATAAATGGTGAAGTTAGGTTGTGTCACCATGCGGTGCAGTTCAAGTGCTGTACCGTGAGACAAGAAGTAGGGCGCTACACCCGCAAGTTCGCGTGCAATCAGGTATGGGCTGTCGATATGCTCAGTGGCCCGCCCGAGCTCGAAGGGTACAAGGTTGTACAAACCGGGCTTCAGTCGAGTGACCAAGCCTCGTTGCTGAGCCTTGTGTACGAGATTGCGGGCTGCCGCTGCCGACAGGCCGGTGATTGAGGCCACATCTGCTAAGTTAAACGTTGACCGACGCAGTTCATTCAGTTCAGTAATAAGCTGCGCTGACCGTGGGCCTAACGTTTTTGTTGGCAAGTTATATTTTTTGATCAATTCGTAATCTTATAAGAAACGTTATGAATTAATAATATAACATTAGTTATATTTTATGGTGACAATGTTTTCTTTTAGGGTGTAAATTGAACGTAAAATATAATGGTATCAACCCAAAGACAAAAGTCGTCATAAGTTAGACTTCCCCCCTTCGCCTGTTTCAAAGCTTGCAGCAGACTTGCTGGTGCTACTTTTATGACTATTTTGCATCAACCCAATTTATGCTGATCTTGCTGTGAAAAAAAGAGTCAATACTGATTTGAAGAGATCTAACCAAGGTTGCCAGAATTTTTCTGCTTCAAAAGGCGCAATAGGGCTTCAACAGAATTAAAGCTCGCTACTTTGGCATCTTTTGACGCCTTCTTTTCCCCGCGTGCAACCCGTTTCACTTCTTCCCGCAAAGATGCATGGCTTTGAATTTTTACATGCGTCATGGTTTGTGATGATTGTTTTGGGGTGGCTGCTGCTTGATATCGTTTTAAATATGTCTTTCGGGGTCTTGGCGTGAATGCAACACCCTAATAATTTCAACTAAATTTTCATTTAAACGATAGAAGATGATGTGGCTTTCTACCGGTATGCTTCGAGTATTTGCAAAGAGTTTAGAACGATCTAAACCCATCATTTTGTATGCCAGCAAACAGCGAGTCGAGCTCGGTTTTTGATTTCACCGGTATACCAAGACCGTTTTCGATTTGATTCATACCGACACGTAGTTGATCTCTGAGATGAGCCAGTTTAATCTCACTCACCCATTCTTCATGAGAATCCATAAAGCGTAACGCTTCACGAATAACTTCGCTAGCATTATTATAAAGGCCGCTTTGCACTTTAGATTTAACGCGCATTTCAAGCTCGGGGGTTAAAGATACATGCATAATGACCGCCTCATACAGAATACTAATAACCTAGCATTCACAAAAATACAAAGATTGTCAATGTTTGATTGCCCGCTCTAACCACCAAGTAGTGCAACAGCACTGCGATCTTCAAAACTGAACAACAATGCCCCAAGCGACGCACCACAGCGCCGTTGCCAAGACGCCGTGAGTAGTCTACCAGTCGATCGATTTTCAAAATGTGGCGTTGCACACAGATGCCCTTGGCGACTTCGGTAATGCCACCAACAAATGCCGGGTGTCTTAACCCGTCGATTATTGTGCGCTCTATATCGCTGATCATCACGAAACGCTCTTTGTCGACCCAGTGCTTTGTCACCCCAAACGATTGCTCTGCGGTGGTTTGAATAATATTTTGTTCTTCGACGACATACACCCAGATGTAATGCCAGATCTCTACGCACAATGCCATGTCGGTATCGCTGGCTCTTCAAAAGCTGGTTTAGTTATTTTAAATGGTACAGCTACTGATTATGAAATCAAATCACCCTTGTTCGAGATTAGGGAAATATTGCGTTGTACGGTGAGCCATAAACACCATAAAACCCCGATTTAGTTACACTAAGCACTAAAAACCCACTTAATGTAACCAATTAGAGATATTAAATAATTAGATTGACAAATCTATCATAAAGTCCTAAATTAAGAATATTAGACAATAAAAATAGATTTAAGGTAACCATATTAGGACTTTAAAATGAAGAGTTTGACAGCTGCAGCATTAGCAGAAGAGATCGGCGAAAGGTTAAAGCAAGCTCGCCTTAATCGAGACCTCACTCAATTCGAAGTTGCAGAGCTTGCTGGTGTCGCCCGCAAAACGGTTTTGAATGCAGAAAAAGGTAAAGTGCCGCTCGTTATCATGATTGCGATATTAATGGCATTAGACCTCACAGAACAGATTGATCTTTTTCTCCCTAAACAAGAAATTTCCCCATTACAGCTGGCCAAATTGCAAGGCAAAAAAAGGCAGAGAGCCTCTGGCCAGCGCAGTAACAAAGATGAGGAAACTCTAAAATGGTAATGGAAGTCATTAAGGTAGATTACCAAGATAATCTTGTTGGCGCAGTGAGTTTTGACACTAAAAAGGGACTTGGGTCATTTGAATACGATCCAGGCTTTGTAAAAAAAGGCGTCGAATTGTCCCCGATCAAAATGCCATTAGCGAGTCGTATTTATAACTTTCCCGGGCTGGATTTCAATACGTTTAAAGGACTGCCAGGGTTAATTGCTGACTCATTACCTGATGATTTTGGTAACGCAGTTCTCAATGCATGGGTTGCAGGTCAGGGCCGTTCACCGGGCGACATTACACCACTGCAACGCCTTCAATATACGGGAAAGCGAGGCATGGGAGCTCTTGAATATGCACCAGCTACACAGTTACGAAGTTTGAATGCTTCACAACAGGTAGAAATCCAATCGCTTGTTTCAATTGCACAAGAAATCTTAGATTCACGAGGTGATTTTGAAGTAGAACTCAAACAAAATGGCCAAGACGATAGAGAGGCAATGATGTCTTTATTATCTGTTGGCATGAGTGCTGGGGGAGCAAGACCGAAAGCAGTATTAGCATTTAATAAGGATTTTACTCAAGTCCGCTCTGGTCAAGCCAACGTACCAACCGGTTTTACTCATTATTTGATGAAGTTTGATGGCGTTAGTGAGCATAACAAGCATAAAGAAACCTTCGGTGACCCATTAGGTTATGGTGCGATGGAGTTCGTTTATCATTTAATGGCTAAGAAATGCAATGTTGATATGATGCCATGCCACTTACTTCACGAAGGCAATCGACGACACTTCATTACAGAGCGGTTCGATAGAATTAGAAATAAAAAGGAACACGTACAAACGCTTAACGGTCTTGCACACGTTGACTATAAAAAGCCGGGGTCATTTTCTTACGCCGAATTATTTGGCATAGCGAGACAGTTAAAACTTTCGGCTCTTGAAGCTGAGCAACTTTTCAAACGCATGACTTTTAATATCGTTGCGCGAAATCATGACGACCATTCAAAGAACTTTGCCTTTATTCTGGAAAAAGATAAATGGTCTCTCGCACCAGCTTATGATTTAGCCTATAGCTACAAACCAGGCAGTAAATGGGTGAATAGCCACTGGATGAGTTTGAATGGTAAAAGGGATAACTTTACACGAAGTGATTTCTATAGCTTAGAAAAACTAAGCCCTATTTTTAACAAAAGAAAGATCGACGATATTATTGATAAAACGATTGAACACGTTTCGACTTGGCGTCAACTTGCTCAGAAATGGGAAGTACCAAAAACACTGTTAGATGAAATACAAGAAAACTTGCGCCTCGATATTTAGTGAGGTGACTATTCCTATATGCAAATTTGTTAAAGCGATTGCAAAAAAATTTAATGGTACAGTTGTCGACTGGTCAATTTTGGATCGGCGTCAACACGCTGGCCCCTTCCATTACTTCTTGCCGTACGTTGCATCATGATCAGGCTGTATGTTCTTTACGCTTCGCACCATTAGCCTTCGTTATTTTTAGTTCTGCAAGATTTGTTTCTTGAAGTGTGTTGTTGGCTGCCCAAGCTAGTGCTTTGCCAATGTTTTGCTTTGCAATGGGCTCATGCAACCAACGTTCATTGTCGGGAATAATTGTTGCTGTGCGAATCACCCATACACCAGGCTCTGGCGTTTCAATTAATATTTTACGCCCCGCATGCTCTTTGCCCAGCGAGATTTGCCCGCTGGCACCAATAGACTTGACTACTTGGTAATCTAAAACGGCTGCGCCCATATTGTTCCCCTTAAGCATATCTTGCTAGAATTTTATTAGTTTTCATGCAGCATGAATGCGATGAAGTCGACCGGTATATTGTTGTAACGTTCCCTTCCAAGTAACCGCTATGGCGAGCACTAGCGTGTCTAGAGGTGGGTGGTCGAAGCCCTCACCAACCATCTTGCCGGTTGACAACAGAACTCGTGGTGATTCGGGTGGTAGAGCGTTGGCTCTTTTGCAAACGACGAACCCATATCGTAGAAGCTGCGAGTATCAATACTGGGGTTTGTGGGCCGCTTGCAAGGTATCAGTCCAATATTTTTTTGTATTAAAGCACAGTATAAAAGCTGATCGGCTAAATATGTCTTCCAGGGTCTTGGCGTAAATGCAACACCCCAATAATCTCAATTAAATTTTCACTCAAACGATAGAAGATGATATGGCTTTCTAACGGTATGCTTCGAGTATTTGCAAAGAGTTTAGTCAACCGCGTGGCTATAAGAGCTTGGTCAAAAGCATGCCCAATAAGCGATTGATTTGTGCCAGCGCAAAAGCCCCATGCCACCAGATATTACGATAGATAGTACGTGTTAATCAGTAGCTAATGAAGGCAAAAGGTCTTGACCCATTGCGGTAGAAATACGGTTCATCAATCTACCCATATCCTCAGATGACTCATGTATAAAAATATCGTCTGCAGTGCGTTCAGCTAACTTCAAACCACTCTTAGCTTCCGGCTCTGACGAACCAGCTATAACAGCATATGCTTTTGCCCCCGCAAATAACTGATGCGAGTATCCAAGTGTTAATAGCTTTGCCTGAGCCTCAGTCTGTTTCGCTGAAGTATTGTGGCGATAATCTATTGTCTGTAAACAGTTCATGGCACCATTTTTAAGCGCAAAGTCTACAGTCAAGCCTTCATCGACAGATAGAGAAAATCTTGGAATTATTTTGTGATCAGCAATGCTCTGACTTGGTTTTGCTAACCACCCTAAATCACTAAAAATATTTTTAACTTCTAAATAGAGACGAGAAACAGGTTGCCTTCCTTTTTTTGTATACGCAACTCTTGGCTCAACGCTAACTTTTAAGGCCCATTGAATAGCCCTATCAAATTCTTCTTGATTGCGATGTGAAATAAACCCATCAGACTTTGCCAGCTTAATTCCACCAAAACCTTGTTCATAAATCGCAATTGCCTCTGGCGATTCTTGTAGCTCTAATGCAACCCTTTGCAGACCTTCCCTAAGAGCTTCTAGATCACATGCAGGATCCATGCTTTTGACTTTCTTAAGGTTGGGCGCGGTGTAAAGTGTGACTTTTTTATCTGAATTAAAAACAAATAAACCAACAGCGCAACACTCGTTGCGGTGCTCATATGGTTGGTACTGTATCAATCTAACAATACTCTTTGGCATTATTTTGTCCAACTCTTTGCAAATGAAACTCGATTAAATCTTTGCTTCATCCAAAATTCATTAACTTCATTGACATTTATGCTTATCTTCCATTCGTCAGGTGCTAAGTTTACAACAGAGCTCAACCAATCATCGTTGAGCTGATTCACTATTTTATCTAAAGCCAAATAGTTAGCCTTGATATTAAGCCGGCCATGTAAATATTTCCACCATGTTTCGCTGTTACTACCTGCCAAACAAGACTCATCGCCAAAAGGGGTTCCGTTCATTAGCCAAGCCCTAGAAAAGTCAATCGCAAGTAACGATTCGCCCAATGCCGCCTGTCTTTTCAAGATATTTCTTCCATGCCTGTCTGGATTCGGCAAAAACGCATCCATCGGGTATATCAAGCTAAGCTCAGAATGATGATTACTAAAGTATGCAGTTACGGCATACGCATCTGGGTTCTTTTGAATCTGATTTGAATTAGGCACAATGCGAGAACCAAACGCAGGTGGTAATTGATCTCTTTTAAGTATCGCAAAATCAGGGACAAGAACTCCGCAGGCTTTGAACAAGTGATAAGAGACCCATTCAGATAGTGGTAGCCTAGGATCATCTTCAACCCTTTTCATGGCGTAATCATGACCATCATCACAATGTGCAATGCGTTTTAAATCAGCGCCATCAAACCCTAATGTCGAAGAATCTATCTCGTGTAAAACATTAATTGAAAACATAGACATTTGCATATTTGTAAGTCTTAACAATATTCTGGCGCATGGTATTTGGAAAACATTCAATGTTTAACAACCTTGGCCTAAGCCTTTGTCATTTTAAACGACTCATCTAAACGCATTGCAACGTGTAGGAGCTGAGGTACGATATGGTCTTGATGGTCACACCACACCTACAATATAACCAAGCCAAACTTTAACTAATGGGAACGAGACCTCAAAAAGATGCACTGGAAGAGATGCTTGAACAGGCGTCGGTTTCAACGCTTTCGGCGTTGGTTAAAAGACTAACAATTACACATGTTGGCCTGGTTGCCGAGTGTTGTGAGTTTTTGCTTGAGCATGCAGACTTATCTGCCAAACAAAGAAGTGATTTGGCGAGTGAGCGGGTTGCTTCAATTTGGAACGAGTTAAACGTTCATATTCATGAGCTTGACGAGTATGGGGGTGGTGAAGATTCAATATATGAAAGCGTCTGGGAACTGACTCAACAACTCGTTGAAACAGTTAATAACAACGATGTTGAATCAGGTCTTCGGCAATATATTGTGACTGAAGCGTTGAGCTATATTGAATCTGATAACGCAGGGGTTTCTAAAGAGCTTTATGACATTGTTTTAGCGTGTTCTATTTCAGTAGAAGAAAAAATTTCATTAGCTAAATTTTTTGAAAGCTTACCAAGGTCTTCGTACATTTCGCGGGCCTTGAGTATTTATCGTGAGCTCGAATACGTTGAAAATTACCTTCGCTTGCGCCAAAGTTCACTTTGTTATGGGGCAGATTATCTTGATTTGGCGACTTTCTATGACGAAAGAGGGGATAAGCAAAAAGGCCTTGTGGTAGCAGAGCGTGGGCTGATTGTCGGTGAAGGCGACCTAAAAACGTTGCGTCAATTTGTAGCCGATCATGCAAAAAACGCCGGTCATCGTGAGCGTTACATGGCCTTACAGTTTGATCAAGCAATTGATCAGTTAAGTCTAGCCAGTTATTTAGCGTTTCAAGAAGAATGTACCGCTTCTGAGTGGGCTATTTATGAAATGAAACTGATGGCTGCGTTACCCAAGGCATGGATCAAACAACAAATTGACATTCACTTGCATCGACGAGAATACGACGATGCGTTAGGCCTTTTGCTAGCGATGAAACCACATCATATTGGCTGGGAAACCAGCTACAAGCGTCGTTTTGCAAAACAACTTGAAAATCTTTACCCTAAACTTATTCTTGATTATTACATGCGTGCGCTGGGTAAAGTTGAGAAATCAACGCGTAAAACCTATGCGCAACAATCTCGGGTCGTGCATGATATTTACGGTTTACTTTTGAATGTTTTAAATGACCGTGACGGTTGGTCTCTTTTTGCATCGAACATAAGAGATTCAATCTCGGGCTTGCCAGCATTTCAAGATGAGTTGAGCAAAGCGATGCTAGGTTCTATTAACCTTTCACACCCTAATCGATGAAATATGAGCACTCAAAATACTATTTTAGATCGCGAATTATTCTTACAAGCTTTGCGTCACATGGGCGAAGAAGACTTGCTTTACCTCAATCGCATGGTCATAGAGAGGCTTAATTTACTGGCCCAAGCCAAAAGCACGGTGCAGTTGGCTCAGTTTGCTGAACATGATCGCGTCAGTTTTACAGCCAGCGACGGTTCTGTCAAAAGTGGTGTGATTATTCGCTTAAACAAAAAGACCGTTAGCCTGCGTACCGATGACAACCAGTTATGGAAAGTGTCACCGAGTTTTTTGCGTAAGTAGCAGCGACCCCGGTGTGACTGGTTCGTCAAAACAGGTAGATATTTTTATCGTCGTCATAGATGAATCTCCGTTGGGTTGATGGCCCCTTCCAATTAACAGGCTTTACGTCACAACCTTTTCGGCTAGTTGTCTAAAATAGTCTTTAGACCAAATTTCTATTTCAGCTGGGTTGTGTAAAAAACGCTCAACATCGCTGCGCGCAGAATCAATGTCTAACGTGTTGATGCGTTCGTTAAGCCGGGTTAGCATTTCATCTTTGCTGAGTGAGTCGGTTTTGAGGTGCCCGCTCTGCCTGGCCCTAATGGCTAAGTGTTTAAGATTAAGTGGCGTTGATCTTCTGACATACCATTCAAAATCGTACCAGTCTCTACCTTTGACGCGATTTTTCCATTTCCGAAAAAGTAAGGCATGCACTTTACCGGCAAATAAATCTGGCAAGGTAAAGCAGTTTACGTAAAACGAAAACGGTTGCAGCAGTAACTTTTGTTCGGTTGCAAAACCTAAAGGCGGGTCAGTATCGACTTCTACCTTAATTTTAAGTACTTTCTGACCTTTAATTTGAAGGTCGTATTGACTCGCTGTTTTTTTTAGAAAGGCAGAAGCAATGTCTGACTCGGTAGTTTTTATTTTTTCTGAAACCTCAACTTCAAAACCAAGGGAAGCGAATTCTATCTGTAATTTTTGTAAATAAGGCTCAAATGAAAATGACGGGTCTGGCTGCAATAAAGAAAAATCAAGGTCTTCAGAATATCTAGGCAAGCCATAAAGAATACGCAAGCAAGTGCCGCCATAAAAAGCTGTTTTTTCAAAAAAACCACCCCGATAAAGCCCTGCCAATGCAATTTCTTGCATGACCTCTCTTATTGCATGCGTCAACTCAGCATCAGTGTTGCGTGGGTACTTGGCAAGCATTTGCTCAACAACATTCATTTCGTTTTTTCCTGTAAACGACAAAGTGCGTTTAGTAAGGGTTGCTTGATGCCCACCTGAGCGATTTGACGAAGTAATTGAGGGTCAAAATCGATTAAGGCATTCATATCAAAACGCAAGTCTTCTTCTAGGTAGGTTGCAAGTGATGCAACGTGGGTTATGCCTAAATTAGCGGTCAACATGAGCTTGTCGCACAGCGCTTTTTCTGGCGAGGCAATTAAATAGTGATGGCCTTGATCGTCTTCAATACTGGTGATGCCGATTGGGTAAACAGCGATGCTTAATCGTTCGTAATCAAAGCGCCCGAGGGGTGTGACAAACTGTTTAGCCCGCTGTGTAGTGGATGATGTGACCACTCGAACCCCTTCGGGTATCAAACCATAATGGCTCAGGGCGTAATCAGATGAAACATACGATGGGCCATATATTTGGTTGGCAACAAGGGGTAAAGAAATAGGAAATGCCAATAAAGTTGGCCCCAACGCATAAAGCCCGCGCTTGAGCGACACCAATGAGCCATCAGCTAACAGTGTAGAAATTTTGTCGTTTGGCCGGCGATACTCAGTTAACAAAGATTTGATTGCCCCGTGACTAAAAGGCACCGTGCCAAATTGTTTAAGCTGAGATTCGAGTCGCATTTAATAATTTTACATACAAAAACGGAAATAAACCGATTTAGTGTGCAGAATTTTAAAAATAAACAGCAAGGCTTAAAACTGTGGCGCGAACTGAATAGGTGTGGCGCGAAAACCAGTGGCGATGCGAGCCATGCTTCGTTGCATCACCAAGTCTCAGGTGCCATCAACGTAAACAATCGTTCGCAAAAATTTATTTCCAAAAATGACAAAGCCGCCCAAAAGCGGCCTGTCTCCCTAAGAGCATCTGGCCTAACCAGACGGTCGAAGGGTGAGTCGTTTTTCAATTGTATAACAAATTTTAGGTCAGATTCAAGTAGTGCGAACCCGTGGCATTTCGCTCATGTTGCTGACAGGCAATACAACAGCGCCGTGATCTTCAAGACTGAATTCTTAATCTTGGAGCTTGAAGCTTTGCTTCAGATCATTCATCCATGATGGCTTGATCAACCCATCATGCTGTAACCGCCCTACCACTATAGCGGGATGCAACCCGATTTTCTGGGCAAAATCGATGACTGCAACCTTGGTTCTGATGCTTGCTAAGTCATTTGTATATTGAGCAGGAATCAGCCAATTACCAGCCCACGAATTGGCTTCATGCTCACGCGGCTCGTCGGTATGCGTAGCATTAGGGTCATCAAGAAAAATAGACTTTTTTTCTTCTTTGTTGTTGGCGTGTAGCAGGATATGGGCTGCTTCATGAAAGAAGCTGAACCAAAATTTGTCGTTAGTCTTTCCGTACAGCGACAGCTGAATCAAGGGTCGTACCGGGTTTAACCAGCGAGCGACACCGCTGACGTGTGCACGGGGAATGGCTGGCACTAGCACGAAC
>JBDNHM010000157.1:0-61637 GCA_041688825.1 Burkholderiaceae bacterium
AATCGTAGTGTCGCTTGGGCTGAAGTCGCTAGACGTATGGCGCACGAAATTAAAAACCCGCTAACCCCCATACAGCTGTCTGCTGAACGATTAGCCATGAAATTAGCAGGAAAACTTTCAGCGGAAGATGCAAAACTGCTTGACCGCGCCACCACAACGATTGTGAATCAGGTTTCGTCACTTAAGCACATGGTTGATGATTTTCGCGAATATGCGCGCAAACCCGCACAAAAATATGTTGAAGTCGATTTAAATAAAATTGTTGATGATGTTTTGGCACTTTATGGTTGGGAACCGTCTAGCGCAGTAAACCCAGTATCTGTCGACACAAATGAGATTAAGTTTGATGTATCGTTGGCCAGTGATTTACCTAAAGTGCTCGGCGATCCGACCCAACTTCGTCAAGTCATACATAATTTAATGGGCAATGCTCGAGAGGCAATGATTGACCAATCGGGTTCAAAGCACATTAAATTAAGGACTGAAGTGATTCGTACGCAAGTGGGCGTGTCTGCCGAGCAGCGTGCGATTCGATTAACTTTAGCCGATAGTGGACCTGGGTTCTCGACGCAAATACTGCAACGTGCGTTTGAGCCTTACACAACCACCAAAGCTCAAGGTACAGGGTTAGGCCTAGCAATTGTGAGAAAAATTATTGAAGAACACGCGGGCCATGTCGATATTTCTAACCAACATGGCGGGGGTGCCCGAGTAACTGTTTTATTAACGCAATTTGTGGGTCAGGTAGACGCCAAAGCGCAAACACAAGATAATACATAAAAAGGTAATAGGTAGATTAAAAAATGGCCAGAATTTTGGTGGTTGATGATGAAATTGGTATTCGAGAACTTCTTTCTGAAATTCTTTATGATGAAGGGCACACAATTGACTTAGCAGAAAATGCTGCTCAAGCGCGTGCATCGCGTCTTCGCGTTAGACCCGATCTCGTGTTGCTCGATATCTGGATGCCTGATACAGACGGCGTCACGCTATTACGTGAATGGGGGTCGCAAGGCTTGTTAGATATGCCGGTCATTATGATGAGTGGTCACGCCACGATTGATACCGCGGTTGAGGCCACCCGTATCGGTGCAATCGACTTCCTCGAAAAACCGATCACCCTTCAACGGTTGCTTAAAACGGTAGCATCAGGGCTGGCGCGTACGCGTTTGCCTCTAGCGATGGGCGCAACAAAAGCGGCTCCGTTATTGTCAACTTTAGGTGCGCTGGGTGTGTCAGATTTAGACGACGCTCGCGTGCAAGCAGATCAGGTTGACGGCAGTGCAAATAAGCCGGTGGTTGCAGCACTGTCTAATTTATTAGGTGACATCGCGCTTGATCAACCCTTGCGAGATGCACGCGATGCGTTTGAACGTGTTTATTTTGAATTTCATTTGGTACGTGAAAATCACAGCATGACGCGCGTATCAGAGCGCACCGGGCTTGAGCGAACGCACTTGTATCGCAAATTGAAACAGCTGGGTATTGAGTCTCGTAAGCGTTCTTCATGAAAATCTTGATTTTAGGTGCCGGTAGAGTTGGTGCCAGTGTCGCTGAAAATTTAGTTTCTGAACATAATGACATCACAGTCATTGACTTAGACGCAGCCCGTTTATCGAGCTTGCAAGAGCGCTTTGACTTGCGCGGCGTGGTGGGCGATGGTACGCAAGTATCAACGCTACAGGCTGCAGGCGCAGACGATATTGATATGTTAATTGCGTGTGCCGCAAGTGATTCCATTAATTTAGTGGCTTGTAAAATTGCTCGCAAGATGTTTAATGTACCGCGCCGCGTTGCGCGCATTCGTTCAGCTGAGTTACCCGCAATTCCTGAACTGCTTGATGAAAACGGGTTCTGTGTTGATGCGGTCATTAGCCCAGAAAACAGCGTAACTGATTACCTGCTCAAGCTTATTAAATTTCCGGAAGCACTTCAAGTCGTTGATTTAGCTGAAGGGCGCGTTAGCGTCATCACGGTTCGGCTTAGTGCAAAGGGCTCAATGGCCAATCATGCCTTGAAAGATTTACGCGTGCTAAGCCCTGACGTTAACGCACGTGTTGTGGGCATTTGGCGTGCAGGCTTTTCTGTTGATGTCACGCCTGAAACGATATTGCGCCCACAAGATGAATTGTTGCTCATCACCGATACGGCCGATGCACATACTGCTATTCATCAAATGCAAGAGGGGCATGCCTCGGTGCGCCGCATCATGATTGCAGGGGGTGGAAATATCGGCGCCCGTTTGGCAGGTTATTTGGCTGAAGACGACTATAACGTTCGAATTATTGAACAAAACCCATCGCGCTGCGAACAGTTGGCCACCACTTTGCCTGACAATGTGTTGGTTTTGCAAGGTAATGGCACAGACGAATCGCTCTTGCAAAGCGAGGGCATCGAAGATATGGACACCTGGCTTGCACTGACCAGCGAAGATGAAGACAATATTATGTCGTCGTTGCTTGCAAAACGAATGGGTGCTAGACGCGTTATTGCGCTGATCAATCGTCAAGCATATGGTGAGTTGATGCAGGGTAGTCATATTGATATTGCTGTGTCGCCGGCACAGGCCACCATGAGTGAATTGTTACGCTATGTCAGGCGCGGCGATATTGTCGCAGCACACCGTTTGCGTGGCGGCTTAGCTGAAGTGCTTGAGATGGTGGCACATGGTGATAAAAAGTCGTCAAAAGTAGTGGGTCGCCGGGTCGCAGAAATTGGTTTGCCCAAAGGTGTTTCAGTGGGTGCTATTGTGCGTAAAGATGAAATTTTAATTTCTTTTTCAAAGGCCGTGATCGAAGCAGATGATCATGTCATTGTGTTTGTCTCATCGCATACACAAATTGCTAAAGTAGAGAAACTATTTCAAGTTTCTGCTTCTTTCTTCTAACTTTTTATGCATCGCCTACTTGCCGTTGCACACGTTCTAGGCTTCACCATCTTGTTGTTTGCTGGCACGATGGTTGTGCCCATGATGGGTTCACTGTTGATGCAAGACGGGCAAATTGTCGTTTTCATTCAGGCTTTTGCGCTCGCTATTTTAATTGGCAGCGCTTTATGGATGGGCACTTTTCGTTACCGTGCCGAGCTGCGGCCGCGTGATGGGTTTTTATTGGTTTCAATGGTCTGGACAACCCTGCCCTTGATCGGCACCATTCCACTCTTACTGTACTTTCATGATGTAGGCCGAGTGCTTTCTTTTACCCATGCTTACTATGAAGCCATGTCTGGCCTCACCGCCACCGGGGGTACGGTTCTAAGCGACCTGCATACACTTGCCCCCTCTATTAATTTATGGCGTGTCACTTTGCACTGGGTGGGGGGCATGGGCATTATTGTGTTGGCAGTCGCCATTTTGCCGTTGCTAGGTGTGGGTGGGCATCAAATGTTTCGTGCTGAAACACCAGGGCCCATGAAAGAAGACAAACTCACGCCACGCATTGCTAGCACCGCAAAAGCGCTCTATGCCATTTATTTTGGCTTGTCGATTCTATGTTTTTTTGCTTATCGTTTGGGCGGTATGACATGGTTTGATGCCTGGTGCCATATGGCGTCAACGATGGCGCTCGGTGGTTTTTCTACCCATGACGATAGTTTCGGCCATTTTAATTCACCAGTCATTGAAGCGATTGCTATCTTTTTTATGTTGATGTCTGGCATTAACTATGCCACCCACTTTAATGTGTTGCGACAAGGTAATGCCAGGGCTTATTGGCGCTGCCCTGAGGCGGTACCTTTCGTCGGTATTGTATTGGGCGCGGGTGTACTCATTGCCGGTTACCTTTGGTTTATGGGCATCTATGACCATCCCTTAACTGCGTTACGTTTTGCGATGTTCAATACGGTTTCAATGGCTACGACGGCAGGTTTTGCTAATACTGATTTTGCAGTATGGCCCCTTATGGCACCTCTGACGATGATTGCTTTAGGTATGTTTAGTACCAGCTCAGGCTCGACCGGCGGCGGTATTAAAATGATTCGCGCCATGATGCTAGTGAAGCAAACAAAGCAAGAAATGGTGGGTATTTTGCACCCCCACGCCGTGAGACCCGTGATGCTCTCAAATCGTTTGATCAATCACCGTGTCTTATTGTCGGTGCTAGCATTTATGTTGCTCTATGGGTTTTCAATTGCGGTGTTAACCGCTTTGATGTTGCTCAGCGGCCTTGACCCGACAACAGCCTTTACCGCAGTGCTGGCAAGTTTAAATAATATTGGCCCCGGTTTGGGCATGATTGGCCCCACTTCAAACTACAGCACTTTAAGTGATTTTCAGCTCTGGCTATGTTCATTTGCCATGATGATTGGCCGTCTTGAGCTCTTTACTGTTTTGGTATTATTTTCACCTGGGTTTTGGCGCAAATAAATGTGTTTATGTTGATTGGCTTTTGCTAGTAAGTATCAAGGTATAAATGCTGATGAATCATTGCAAACAAATCATTGTCGATAAACAAAAACCATTGAACAAATTTTGGCTACTTTGCTGTGGCGCTATACTTGCATGTCAAGTTTAAGGTTAAGCAATCATGATGGACCCTCTCTTTTTTACCATTCTGGCAATGTTAGGTTTGCTGGCTGGGTTTTTGGCGGGTCTGCTCGGCATTGGTGGTGGCATGGTGTTGG
Source organism: Burkholderiaceae bacterium (assembly GCA_041688825.1). Classification (GTDB taxonomy): domain Bacteria; phylum Pseudomonadota; class Gammaproteobacteria; order Burkholderiales; family Burkholderiaceae_B; genus Algicoccus. The sequence continues at coordinate 4,621 of JBDNHM010000157.1, forward strand.
TGCCCTTCATGACGGCGTTACTAACATGGCGCGGTTTGCCCCATGAGCTTGTGGTTCACGCTGCTATTGCAACGTCAATGGCAACGATTTTATTCACTTCTCTTTCAAGCGTTGCTGCCCACCAGCGTAAAAAAGCGGTTCGCTGGGATCTTGTCATCGCCTTTGCACCGGGCATCATTATTGGTGGTTTAGTTTCAGGTGGTGCCGTATTCGCAGCGCTCAAATCAGGCTATATCGCACTGTTTTTTGCTATTTTTGTGGGTTACATGTCGATTCAGATGCGATCAAATCGACAACCTAAGCCATCGCGCCAAATGCCTGGCCCGTTAGGTACGGGCGCCGCCGGCGCTGGAATTGGTTTTGTTTCAGGTTTAGTGGGTGCCGGCGGTGGGTTTATGTCAATACCCTTTATGACTTGGTGCAATGTGTCTTTATACCAAGCGGTTGGTACATCGGCCGCGCTCGGGTTTCCTATTGCATTGGCGAGCGTGGTAGGTTATTTGTGGTCAGGTATGCAACAGACTGACTTGCCACCTGGCATGCTCGGCTTCGTTTACTGGCCAGCCCTGTTAGTGATTGTGGCGTTTAGCATTCCGATGGCGCCAATTGGTGCCAAATTGGCTCATAAACTACCTGTTAAGTCACTGAAACGCGCATTTTCATACGTGTTGTTTTTTTTAGCTTTGTATATGCTATACAAAGCTATTTCCTGGTTTATTTAAAGCCGTTGCTCAAAAGGTTGATGGCGGCACGATCTTATTCGGGTTTTTTAAGACTTATTAAATTGATTAAATTTAATAAGTTAACTGGGCCTAATGTGTTCAGCTTATACGCCCAAGTTTCTAGACTGCTTTAATTTGTTTTATTTGCCATTTCAGCAAGAGATGATATTAAGTCTGTAAAGCGTTCACCTTGAACAACGACATGTGAACGCAGTGTCTCAGCAGCTAAATTGCTGTCGCCTGAAGAAATGGCATCAACGATTAATTGGTGCTCTGAATAAGACGTTTGCATACGGTTCTTGACCCGCAGTTGCAAGCGGCGATAAGGCTTCAGACGGCTGTGCAATGCCATGGCTTGCTCGGTCAGAAAAGCGTTATGACTGCCTTCGTAAATTAAGTGATGAAACAATTCGTTGCGCCGGTAGTACCCGTCTGAATCACCCGAATCTCGTGCGAGTTCACAATCAAGGTGTGCTTGTCTAAGCGCTTGCTCTTCTTCGGGGGTCATTCTGCGGGCCGCCAACCGACCACACATGGCTTCAAGCTCAGCCATGACTTCAAACATTTCGAAAAGGCGAGCGGGGGTGACATCTGCCACAACAGCCCCACGCCTTGGGCGAATAACCACCAAACCGGTTGCAGATAACTGGTTTAGCGCTTCACGAATAGGGGTGCGTGACACCCCAAATTCATCAGCGAGTTGTTGCTCATCGAGCCGTTCACCTAGGGCATAAAACCCTGTGGCAATGCGGTTTTCAATCTCATCAACTAATTGATCAGAACGACGCACAGTTGGAGGATTTTCTTCATGCATAGTTGCTTCTAAATTGTGTCTTTGTTGACTATATATTGATTCTAAATCGCTTCCAAAAACGGATGGATCAAATAAAAAATATTGTACAACCTGCTTGAAATGGCATATTCTACAATTTATCTTGTATACAAGAATAAATGTATTGCATGCAAGATTTTGCAAATCATCGTCGTTAATATAAAAAATTTTACCCATTCCGGAGACAAAACGAATGAAAACAATTAGACGCCGTGCCTTAATGACTGCCTTTGCGGGCGTGCTTGCTTTAGGCCTCTCAGCGGGCAGCTATGCCCAACAACCCACCGTATTGAAACTTTCACACCAGTTCCCTGCCTCAACCGGCCCTGATGGCGATTTTCGTGACCAGTTAGCCAAAAACTTTGCAGCGGAAGTTGAAAAAAAGACCAACGGTAGCCTCAAAATTGAAGTCTACCCAGGCAGTTCTCTCATGAAAACGAACAGTCAGTTTGGTGCATTGCGCAAGGGAACGCTTGATATGTCATTGTTGCCGTTGGCATACGGTAGCGGGGAGGTGCCACAAGTTTCTATAACGTTGATGCCTGCTTTGGTGCAAAGCTACGAACAAGGCTTACGTTGGAAAACAGCGCCCATTGGTAAAGCACTTGATACTTTGCTTGAGTCTAAAGGCATGAAAATTGTGACTTGGGTATGGCAGGCGGGTGGCATTGTTAGCCGTGATAAGCCCATCGTTGTGCCTAGTGATGCCAAGGGTTTAAAGTTGCGGGGCGGCGATAAAAATATGGATCTTATGATTCAAGGTGCTGGCGGTTCACCTACCAACTTGCCATCAAGTGAAATTTACAGCGCTATGTCAACTGGTGTGCTCGATGGGGCGCTCACTTCAAGCACATCGCTTATTAGTTTTCGCTTAAACGAAACTGCTAAAGCTGTCACGACAGCCCGTAACAAGTCTTTTTGGTACATGTTTGAGCCGATTTTGATTTCGATGGACGCTTGGAAACGCTTAACACCTGAACAACAAAAGGTTGTCATGGAAGTGGGTGCCTCGCTTGAGCCTTTCGCTGTGGCGGGTGCCAAAAGAGATGACGGGCGTCTTGCCAAAGTTTACGAAGATGCAGGCGTTAAAGTGGTCGATATGGACCAAGCTGCCTTTGACCAATGGGTAGCCATTGCAAAACAAACCTCATACAAACAATTTGGTGAAAAAGTTCAAAACGGTCAAGCATTAATCGACATGGCATTAGCGGTTAAGTAAATCGATTATGGCAACCCGATATCTTCAAGCCTCAGGCCTGTTATTGATTCAAGCGATTAAACGCTTCAATATTTTGACAGGCTACCTGTCTGCAGTCATCGTGGTCATCACAGCGCTCATTGTTTGTTATGGCGTTGTGATGCGATACGTGTTTAATACCCCCTTAGACTGGGGGCTTGAGTTATCGATCTATCTGCTCATTACTTCCACCTTTATGAGCGCGGCCTATACGCAATTAGAGCGTGGTCACGTTGCCATTGAAGTGCTCGATCAAATGATGAAACCACCTGCGATACGCTGGCGAGTCATGATCGGCGATTTGCTGTCACTGGTTTTTTGTGGGTTTCTGGCTTGGAATTCTTGGCATTTCTTTTTAGAAGCTTTTGAAGATGGGCGCGTGACCAACAGTATGTGGGGGCCAAAGTTATGGATTCCCTATCTTTTCATGGCTTGGGGCTGCACAACTTTAAGTGCACAGCTAGTGATTCAAATTATTGAATCTGCCTTTGGTTTAAAGCATAAGCAGCATTCAACTGCACCTGAGTGGAAAGAATAATGGACACCGCAACAATTGGTCTACTTTACGCTGGCGTCACGACGTTATTGCTTTTTTCAGGTATGCCGATAGCCTTTGCATTAGGTCTTTCTGCACTGGCTTTCATGGCTGGCTTTATGCCACCTGCCAATTTAAGCGTCATCGCAGAAACGGTTTTTGCTGAACTTGACAACTTTACCTTGCTCACCATTCCTTTGTTTGTATTGATGGGGGCGGCAATTGGTAAAACTCGAGCAGGTGCCGATGTGTATTCGTCATTGAACGCTTGGCTGTATAAGGTGCCGGGTGGTTTGGGCCTTGCCAACGTGTTTGCCTGTGCGGTTTTTGCAGCCATGTGTGGTTCAAGCCCAGCCACCTGCTCAGCTATTGGGTCTTCAGGCATTCCACAATTGGTGAAACGCGGTTATTCAGAAGGGTTGGCTACAGGCATCATTGCCGCTGGGGGCACCTTAGGTATTTTGATACCGCCCTCACTGACCTTGATTCTTTATGGCTTAGCCTCTGAACAGTCTATTGGCCGACTTTTTATGGCGGGTATTGGCCCGGGTCTGTTACTCATTTTGCTATTTTCAATTTGGGTCATGTTTAAGTACAACCTTGAAAGACGCTTCATACAAGCTACCCAAGCCAAGCTCAATAAATCACAAGCAGAAATTGAAAGTTTGGCTGCAATGGAAGTTGATTACTACTCTTGGTCTGACCGTTTAGCGTCCTTACCGCGTTTACTACCCTTTCTGATATTAATTGCCGTGATCATGATTGCCATGTATGGCGGTTGGGCGACGCCTTCAGAAGTCGCGGGCATTGGTGCCACGGGCGCCACCTTGATGGTGATTGTGCTCTACAAGTGCTACCGCCTAGACGACATTCAAAAAATTCTCTCTGGCACCATTCGCGAGAGCACGATGATCATGATGATTATCGCGACGTCATTTTTATTTACTTACGTCATGAGCTACCTCGGCATCACCCAAGCCTCAGCCAACTGGTTGGTCGGGCTTGGCCTGTCGAAATGGGTTTTCTTTTTCTGGGTGAATATATTTCTATTGGTATTGGGTTTTTTCTTGCCGCCAGTAGCCATCATTCTTATGGTGACCCCCATCATTTTGCCAACCCTCATTGCAATGGGTATTGACCTGATTTGGTTTGGTATTGTCATGACCATTTTGATGGAAATTGGCTTAATTACCCCACCCGTTGGTTTAAACCTATTCGTTATCAATGGTATTGCACCAGAAATAAAACTAAAAAATATTATTATGGGAACACTCCCTTTTATTGGGCTTATGTTTTTTGGCATAATCATCTTATGTGTGTTTCCCGAAATTGTGACTTGGCTACCCAATCATTTCTACGGTGGCTTCTAAAATGAGCAACCAGCAAGAGTGGAATACGCTCGGTCAGAGCCGCACCCGACGACTCGAGCGAGCATCGAAATTTGCCCAAGGCAAAAACGTTCACCCCGACCATATTGTGCAACTGCTCGAAGCCGTGCTGGAACCAGGCGACCGGCTCTGCGTTGAAGGCAATAACCAAAAGCAGGCTGATTTTTTGGCCCGCGCGATGGTGCAAACTGATACCCGGCAGGTGCGAGATTTACATTTGGTGCAGTCGGTACTGGCTTTACCCGAGCATGTCGATTTAATCGAACGTGGGCAAGTCAGTCGCATTGATTTCTCTTTTGCAGGCCCCCAAGCTGGGCGGTTAGCGAGATTAGTAGAAAGTAACCGCATCACGATTGGTGCCATTCATACTTACCTAGAACTATTTGGCCGTTACTTCATAGACCTCACCCCACAGGTGGCCTTGGTCGCGGCACAAATGGCGGATAGACAAGGCAACCTTTATACGGGCGCCAACACCGAAGACACCCCCGCTATCGTTGAGGCTACGGCCTTCAAAGGGGGCATCGTGATTGCGCAGGTCAACCAAATTGTTGACACCTTGCCGCGGGTTGATATTCCAGCAGATTGGGTAAATTTTGTAGTCGAGGCCCCTACGCCTCACTACGTTGAACCTTTGTTTACACGCGACCCGTCGTTGATCACTGAAACTCAAGTGCTCACCGCCATGATTGCCATCAAAGGGCTATACGCAAAATACGGCATCACGCGACTCAATCACGGTATTGGTTTCGATACGGCAGCCATAGAATTACTGTTGCCAACCTACGCCACTGATTTGGGTTTGAAAGGCAAAATTTGTACCCACTGGGCACTTAACCCGCACCCCACATTGATCCCTGCCATTGAAGCGGGCTTTGTCAAATCGGTGCACTCGTTCGGCTCTGAAGTGGGTATGGAAAAGTATGTGGCGGCACGCCCCGACATATTTTTCATCGGGGCTGATGGTTCGATGCGTTCTAACCGTGCCTTTAGCCAAGCCGCGGGTCATTATGCATGCGACTTGTTTATTGGTTCCACGTTACAAATCGATTTACATGGCAACAGTTCTACTGCTACCAAAGATCGTATTGCAGGCTTTGGCGGGGCACCCAACATGGGTGCCGATGCACGCGGCAGACGTCACGCTTCACCCGCGTGGATAAAAGCTGGCCAAGAAGCCCGTGGCGATACCTACATGCCTCGTGGCCAAAAGCTCGTTGCCCAAGTGGTTGAAACCTTTCGCGAGCACATGGAACCCGCCTTTGTCGAACATCTTGACGCGTGGGAGCTTGCCAAAGCCGCCAAAATGATTTTGCCCCCAGTCATGATTTACAGTGATGACCTCACCCACATCATCACCGAAGAAGGCATTTGCCATCTATTGCGGTGCCACACACCTGAAGATCGTGAGCAAGCGATACGAGGCGTCGCAGGCTACACGCCCGTCGGTATGGGGCGCGATAAGCGGGCGGTAGAAAACCTACGTGATCGTGGCATCATTCAACGACCTGAAGACCTCGGTATTGATACCCGTCAAGCGAACCGTGACCTGTTGGCCGCACGCAGTATTAAAGATCTGGTGCATGCTTCTGGCGGTTTGTATGACCCACCAAAGAAGTTCCGTAACTGGTAGGAGTCTGTGAAATGGAACGATTTGAAATAACCCTGCCTTCTATGCAGGTCAGCGCCCGACAACAAAGCGCTTTGTGCGGTGTGGTGTCGTCTGGCAACCTAGAAGTCATGATTGAAGCAAACAGTGCCACAGATGTCTGTCATTTTGAGGTTAATACGACTGCACGTGGTTTTAATGATATTTGGAAAGCTGTTTTGACTGATTTTTCTGAGCGTTATAAAGCGGGTGGCTTACGCATTTCCATTAACGACGCGGGTGCTACCCCAGCCGTGGTGAGTTTGCGACTGACCCAAGCATACGAAGAAAGTCAAGAGGGCTTCGATGAATAAAAAACATGTTAGTTTCTTTGAGGCTACTGCCCGTGTTCGTGTTGCAGCCTTAGTTGATAAAGGTAGTTTTACAGAATTTTGCCCGCCTTCTAATCGTTACACGAGCCCCCATCTTGCAAGGCTAGACGCACCCGTTGCATTTGATGACGGGGTAGTGGTTGGCTCAGCCACATTTGACGGCCGCCACATTCTCGTTGCTGCCCAAGAAGGTAAGTTCAACGGTGGCGCTGTGGGCGAAGTGCATGGTGCCAAAATTCGTGGCCTGCTCGATCGTGCTGTAATTGAAAAGCCAGCAGCTGTTTTATTGTTGGTCGATTCAGGTGGCGTGCGCTTACATGAGGCCAATGCAGGTTTGATCGCCATTTCAGAGATCATGCGAGCTCTAATGGCCACTCAAGCGGCTGGCGTGCCAGTTTTTGCATTGGTTGGTGGCTCATGTGGCGCCTTTGGTGGCATGGGCATTGTCACCCGTTTGTGCGACGAGGTCATCATGTCTGAAGAAGGCCGTTTAGGGTTATCTGGGCCTGAAGTGATTGAAACGGTTAAAGGGGTTGGCGAGTTTGATTCGCGCGACCGTTCACTCGTCTGGCGCGTCACAGGTGGCAAAGTACGACGCGCGCTCGGCGAGGCGACCCAATTGGTTGACGATGACGTCGCAGCCTTTCGTGAAGGCGTCATTGCAGCGTTGAGCCGTGGCCAGCGCAGCGCCAGCGACTTGGCCACACTAAAACAGCAGCACGCAGCCTTGGTGCAACGTCGAGAAAAACATGCCCAAACGGTTGACGGTCTTGAGGTTTGGCGACAAGCCGGTTTCACGCACCCAGAAGGTGTTGCCATGCTGTCAGCCGCCGAGTTCAATGAGGAACTCAATACGCAACTCAGTGCATCGGTTGCCGAGGTGAAATCATGAGTGATGTGAAAGTTTTTGATCAACTGTTCGGTGCAAACCAACACACGGTTCGTATAGATGGTTTTTTCTTAAGTGGAAATGCTCAGGTGGGGGGGCAACCCGTTGCCGTCATGGGTACGTGGAACGCCGCCCCGATGGATGGCGACCTTGCCTTGGCGATTGCTGCTGAAATTTTACGAGTGGTTGAAGCGGACGCTGATAAGAAGCCTCGCCCCATCATTTTTATTGCTGACACACAAGGTCAAGCTTTGTCGCGCCACGAAGAAGTATTAGGGCTGAATGGTTATTTCGCACATGTAGCGCGTTGCGTTGATCTCGCGCGTCGTTCGGGCCATGCCATGGTGACGCTTATTCATGGCGAAGCGGTTTCAGGCGGCTTCTTGGCTTATGGGATGCTGGCCGATAAAGCCTGTGCCATGCCTGGCGCACAAGTGCGCGTGATGGATCTTCGAGCCATGTCGCGTGTAACAAAAATTGACTTTGAGCGACTACAAACACTGGCAACCGAGTCGCCTGTTTTTGCCCCGGGTGCAGATAACTATTGGCGCATGGGTGCCATAACAGAGGTCTGGGAAGAGGGCGATCAAGACTGGCGCCAACGATTGGCTACCGTTCTTATTGACGCAATCAACGATGATAAAACTGATAGACGAAACCAATTAGGTGAACAGCGAGGCGGTCGAACCCTGGCAGCCAAAATCGGTTTCGAAGTTTCAGAAAAGTAACGCTATGTTAAAACGACACGATCTGGTTTATCTTGATCTAACAAGCGTTCACAAACTGAATGTCATAGCAGAGTATGGCTCCTTTCTTGAAGGTTGGTTAGCGAAAGGCCGGCCTTTAGTGGTGGGTCGACAAATTGACGGCGACAGCCAGTTGCGGTTAGGCATTACTATTCCGGGTACAGGCCCAAGATGTCGCGTTAGTGTGATGGCGAACCCAGAAAGCGTATTACGTTCTTGTTCGCCGCCGCTTATATCTGAACTGTTGACCGCCTCACCTCATAAGTGGCACCCACTTATCAAGCGCCTAATTAAGTCTTTCGCTCAAATCGGAATTGAACCGCGTGGTTTTGGTTCGCTGGTTAACCAGTTTTTTAGTGGTGAAAACTGCTTGAATGATAATAGTGATCTTGATGTTTTGATTGATTGTGAAAATCGATCAAGCGCAGAACTAGCTTTAGCCATACTAAAAGAAAATAGTGTTTGTATTCCCAAAATAGATGGCGAACTTCGCATGCGCCAAAATTGGGCTGTGTCTTGGCGTGAGTTGGCTCAAGTGCCTTGCATGGGTAACCAGGTTCTTGTTAAATCAAACCAGACGGTTCAACTGCTATCAGCAAATGAGTTTTTAGACGGAAACTCGAGTACTGAAAATCATGATGCCAACCCAAATCTTAACAAAGCTCTTGCAGCCTAGTCTGCTGGGCCGCGTTACGCCAGCCAAACTTGATGTGGCTTGTTGTGATGCACTCAACTACGAGGCTAACGCTTGGCCAAAACCTGGCCTAGTCACACCGGTTGATTCGGGCAGTCACCGCGATATGAACTACGCGAGCTTTATAGATAGTATCGCCGCGTTGCGGGGTTATTTTTCGCAAATTGCTCAGGCTGGCGTCGCGTCTGCAACCTACCCAGTGCTTCAAAAAATTGCTGTTGCAGCAGAGATGCGCATGCTTGCCGCCACGCAGGGTGCGAATACCCATCGTGGTGCAATTTTTAATCTGGGGTTACTTTCGGCCGCTGCCGGTTATCGAATGGCTTGGCCAAGCAGCCAAGATCAATCGTGCGGAAATATAGTTGCCAAACTCTGGGGGCCATCAATACTCGCTGCTAGAACACAAGCACCTGCTTCTCACGGGCAATTTGTGTGTCAACACTTTGCAGTGGGTGGCGCCCGTGAGCAGGCTGCTGCTGGGTTTCCGGCAGTGTACGATGTTGCATTACCTGTCTTACGTCGGCTCTTGGCAGAAGGGGTTGATCAAGAGCGTGCGTTGATCGGAACACTCATGGCGCTGATGGCAGAATTAATCGATACCAACTTGCTCTGGCGCGGCGGCGAAGTCGGGCTTCTTGATGTGCAACGTGCAGCGCGAGAATTTAATCATAGTGGTGGCGTAAAGCACCCCCATTGGTGTGTGCGACTTTTGAACATGAATAACTGGATGGTCTATCGAAATCTGAGCCCTGGCGGTAGCGCAGATTTGCTAGCAGCCACTTGGCTTGTGTATCAACTCGATTCGCCATGAGGTTAGCTATTCTTTGTTCTGGGCAAGCAGGTCAGCATAGCACCATGCTGAATGACATGCTGTTAGCGCCCGATTGTTTAGAGCTTCGTGAGATTGCTTCTGACATACTCAAACAAGATGTTGCAACATGGTGGCATGAACTTAACGCAGTAACCCTTTTTGAAAACACCAACGCACAGTTTTCTATCGCGCTGTATCAAATTGCAAAGTGGCAGAGACTTTCACCAATGTTACCTGTTACGCCTATTGTCGTGGCAGGTTACTCGCTCGGTGAGTTGATTGGTTGGCACGTGGCGGGTGCAATAGATGTGAAAGACACGCTTTGCTTAGTTAGGGCGCGCGCGCAACTTATGAACGACCACTTTGAGAATCATCAGTTAGGTGAAAGTTGCATGGCTTTATGTCGTGGCCGCATATCGCCAACCCAACGTGCTGCACGAGACAGCGCACTTGAAGAATATGCTGTCCCTGTTGCGATATATCGCCCTGATGGCGACTTTGTATTGGGTGCTCCTGCACGACTGCTGAATAACTTAATGGGTGATGCAAAGGCTAGTTTTACAGAAATAAAACGATTGCCTGTAGAAGTGCCTTCTCATACACGATGGCTTAAAGGCGCTGTAGAACCATTTTTTAATATTGTTAGTGCTGTTAATCGAATTGATCCATTAGTGCCAATTATTTCAGGCACTGATGGCAGTTTGCAACGCCAACGTTCAGATGCCGCGATCAGTTTGTCGCGCCAACTGGCTGAGCCTATACGCTGGAATTGGTGTGTTGAGACGCTTGCTTCGATGGCAGTAGATGTGGCGATAGAACTGGGGCCAGGTAATGATTTGTCACGACAATTTCAAAGCAGTATTCACGGTTCAGTTGCTCGCTCAACAGACGAGTTTACTGATTTAAGCCAAATGCATAAATGGTTGGTTAGTCACACCTAGCAAACAAAACAATATTCTTTTAACGCCAAAATATTCATGCGGGCTAATTTTTGCCTCTAGCGTGCCATCACTTCGAACGCTTAATCGCATCAAGGCTAATACGCGTTTCGTTGCCACGTTTCAGTGTGTGGCTGCGCCATGCATGACCATACGCCACTTCAATCGTTAAGTGAATGAGCCCGCTGTCTTGGCGTTGCGCCTCGAGCGCTTGAATGAGTCGTTGTCGCCAGCGTGGGGTCACTAAGCCCGCGTGTCGGTTTTTCGCCGCGTTACCGCCAAGCGCTGCGACATCTTTCAGTAGGTCATGCCCATTTTTATAGGTCAAGGTAAGGGTTTCTTGATCCATTACGGGGTCTGCAAAACCACTTTCAATCAGCAAGTCGCCAAAGTCATGCATATCAACAAACGGCATTGACTCTGTGTGCAACCCTGCCGTTTTGATCGCTTCTCGAACTTCAATTAAAGTGCCTGGCCCATAACTTGAAAAAAAAACAAGACCACCTGCTTTTAAGATACGGCCCCATTCATTTAAAACCCGATGGGGTTCAGGGTGCCAATGCAGCGCTAAGTTTGACCAGACTAAATCAATAGATTCAGGGGCAATAGTTGAACGAGCTAAATCATGTATTAAAAACTCAATCTGCGGTTTATTTTGTTTAAACCCACCCAGAATTTTGCGCCACCCTTGGGTAACGAACTGTTTTGCAGCCAGGTCGCACGCTTTTGTGCTGAGATCTTGACCTATTATTCGCGTGGCGTTTGGGTATCTCAGCATTAACGCCGCAATACGTCGACCCGAGCCACAGCCTGCGTCAAGCAACGTTTTGGGGTCAAGTTTGATCAGTTTTAATCGATCAAACATGCGTTGTGCAATTTCACCCTGTAAAAACTCAGCCGACAAACTATTTTGCCGTCGATCAAACTGACGTATGACGTCACACATTTCAATATTAAGGGTAGGGTGCTGCGCTGAATTTGTCATAGACCCACATCATAGCCAAATGCTCGCGACACAATAGTCAACGATTAAAAACCTATTTTATGACTTGAGGAACGCGTGTGCCAATTATTGCTAATTTCCACAAAAAGTGGTGTGCCTTTAAACAAACCTGGCCAAGCCAATGCCCGCTTTGTCGGTTGCCTGCATTGGGTGGGTTGCTATGCCCCCCCTGCCGCCATGATTGCCTGACATCAAGACAGGTTGGAACATTTTGTCACACCTGCGCGATTAAAGTGAGTGCGCAAGAAAATCATTGTGCCGAATGCCTAATTAACCCACCCCCGTTTAGCGTAACGGTGGCAGCAGTTGATTATTATTTTCCCATACCGCTGTTGATGCATCATTATAAAAAGGCATGTCATATTCATCTATCGGCTGTGTGTGCTGATTTAATGTGGGAAGCCCTACAAACACAGTACCGCAAAGGCCCAAGTCTTCAGGCTTGGGTGGCTGTGCCAAGCAGTTGTAGCGCCTTGAAACGGCGAGGGTTTAACCCAGCTGGTGAAATTGCTAGAAAATTAGCAACTTTTAGTCACTTGCCTTACATTCGAACCGCATTAAAAATCAATGAAACACTTGAGCCAGCCATACAAAAAAAAGCGTCTCGTGATCGTCGTTGGCAACAGGCTCGTAACCGTTATGAGGCGGGTCAGCCATTAAATGGCCAATGGGTGGGGTTGGTTGATGACGTGATGACCACAGGCAGCACCCTCAGCGCATGTGCGCAGGTCTTACTTGAAAATGGTGCTGCAGGGGTCGTTGCCGTCGTCTTGGCCCGAACCCCTAGAATTCTGGCACAATTCTGATTATGTTTGATGTCATCTTAGTAGAACCTGAAATTCCACCCAATACGGGCAACGTCATTCGTCTCTGCGCAAATGCTGGGGCGAGGTTGCATTTGGTTGAACCGCTTGGTTTTGTGCTTGATGACAAACGGTTGTTGCGTGCTGGGCTTGACTATCACGAGTGGCAGCCCGTGAAACGCCACCCTTCGTTAGAGGCCGCCTTGGCGGCAACAGGCGCCCAAGCAGGCCGTGCCTTTACCTTGACTACCCGCGCAGACAATTTAGTTTCAGAAGCTCACTTTCAAGCGGGTGATGTGTTTGTATTTGGTCGCGAAACTGCAGGATTATCTGTCGAACAACTTGCTTTATTTGGGCCACAACAACGGTTTCGCTTGCCAATGCTGCCTGGCCAACGAAGCCTGAATCTTTCAAACGCGGTGGCCATCACTGTTTTTGAAGCGTGGCGGCAAATCGGTTATAGCGGGGCGGCCGACAAACCGCCAATTCGTCGCACTTAGTCGCTTAATTCGCTTGCGGCAGGCTTTTTAGTCGTTGACGCCATTGCACTGTTTCTAATTCAATGCGGTTCGAAATCACGTAGGGTGTTGAACCTTCAGGCGAAAAATAAAGGGCTTGAAATTTTTGTTGAATAAATGGTTCAGACAATAGCTTTTGAATGGCCTCATTTATTTTGTTCACGATACGTGTAGGCGTACCAGCTGGCGCAAGTATGGCATGCCACACCTGTGTATCGAGGGTGGGGTAACCCAGGGCTGTAAAAGTGGGCGTGACATCAAGCGTCGGTAAAGCATATGGGTCAGCTTTAATGGTTGATGTGGCGGCAAGCACCATAAATTTATTTTGCTTAAGTTGCCCCTCAACAGCACCAGGCTCTAGAAAGGCAAGTTGAATTTGGTTGTCAAGTAATGCTGACATCATTTGTTTTGAGCTTGAATACGGCACTTGCATCAGATCAGTTTTTGCAGCCTGCATAAACAAGCTTGCGGCTACTGCAGACTTGCTGCCCACACCATCAGAGCCAACATAGAACTTGCCGGGTGAATCTTGTAATTTTTTGATTAAACCGGCTAAGCTATCGACACCCCATTCTCGATTAATCACTAAAATTTGTGGTGTGTAAGCGATCAAACTAATGGGTGAAAGGTCGCGCCACGGAAAATTACGCCCACGACCTTTATGTAAATTGGGTTCAATCACCAATGGGCCGTTTGAAGTGTATAGCAGGCTATAGCCATCACCTTTTTGAGCAATAGCATATGCCGTACCGACATGCCCAGACTCGCCGGGCATGTTTTCAATAATGATTTGTTGGCCTAAAAGCTGACTGAGCGGTGGCGCAACGATACGCGCCATGCTGTCTGTTATAGAGCCTATAGCAGAAGGCACAATCAGTTTGATGGGCTGTTCGCTAGGCCATGCCGCTTGAGCAGGTGGCAACCAGAGCATGAGGCCAGCAACAACGCACGCAACCTGTTTAAAACTTAAATACTTGAGGAAAACACGCATCAGCAGCAACAAATAAGATTATTCAGATTTTGCTTCGCGGGCGAGCAATTGCGAAACGGCTTGTTTGACAGGTACCTGATGAAATAAAACCTGACAAACCGCGTCAGTAATAGGCATGTCAACCCCCAGTGCTTTTGCACGGCTTGAAACAGCTTGCGCACACCGAACACCCTCAGCAGTTAGCCCACTGGCCAATACATCTGCCAAACTTTGACCATGCCCAAGCGCTAAGCCCACTTGACGATTGCGAGACAATTCACCCGTTGCAGTTAGTACCAAATCACCTAGACCTGTCAGCCCTGAAAACGTGGCGGCATCAGCGCCTATTTTGACACCAAAACGCGTCATTTCAGCCAAGCCGCGTGTTATTAAAGCGGCCCGTGCATTGTTACCTAACGCCAAACCATCGGCAATACCACACGCAATCGCCATAATATTTTTAAGCGCACCACCCACCTCAACGCCAATGATATCGTTTGTGCCATAAATGCGTATTGGGCCATGATGAAAAACTTCGCTCACCATTTCACGCAACGACTCATCAAGACTGGCGATTGTGAGCGCAACCGGTAAACCTTGCGCCACTTCTTTTGCAAAAGAAGGGCCAGACAGCACGCCTAAAGCATAATGATTTGATGCCCCGCCTAGCGCTTGTAAAACAATTTCATGGGGTAATTGACTGGTAAGTGGGTCAAGGCCTTTACATGTCCAGACGATTGAAGTTTTAAATTGAGTAGGTGCGGTGTTTACAGCCACTAGATGTTGAACCAAAAGGCCACACATATCACGTAACCCGACAACGGGTGTACCCAGAATAATGATTGCACGCGTTTGAGTGGGGTGTGTCGGCGAACCATGACGAATCGCTTGCGCGATATCGGCTGTAAATTGAATTGATGCAGGCAAATCAAGGCCTGGCAAATAGCGTTTGTTACACCGATGGTTAGACATCGATTGAATTAAATCATCGTCTCGTGCCCATAAGCACACATCATGGTGGGTTGCCGCCGCCGCAGCCAACGCTGTGCCCCAAGCGCCAGCACCGAGCACTGAAACACGTACACGGGGCTGCGACGAACGCATGATCAAACCGGTTTTACTGACGTGTCATGCTGGGTGGCAAAATCAACCCAGATTCGTTTGATTGGCCGTTGGGTGCAGCTGCTTCTGGTTGACCTTGCTCAGCCAACCGTTGTTCGTAAAGCCCTTGGAAGTTGATGTCTGCTAAATGCAAAGGGGGAAGCGAAGTGCGTGTGATCGCATCAGCCACGTTTGAACGCAGATAAGGGTAGAGCATAGTTGGACACACAATACCTAGAATCGGATCAATTTGCTCTGGTGGCATGTTGGCCAGTTCAAATATGCCACCTTGTGTTGCTTCAACCAGGTAAACCACTTTTTCTTCAATTTTGGTTGTAACGGTTACGGTAATGGTTACTTCAAAAACACTTTCGGCTAACCGTTGACCGCCCACCCCTACATTGATGCTCACTGTGGGCGCTTCTTGTTCAAGGAACGTTTGGGGTGCGTTGGGCATTTCAACTGACAGGTCTTTTAAATAAACACGCTGCAAGTTAAAGGCGGGTGTTGGTGCAGTTTGCGCGGCTTGATCTTGTTGTTCAGACATAAAATTTCCAGAAAGAGGCTTAAATATAAAGAAATATATTGAGTTTAAGATTGATTTAAAAGAGGCATTAAACCACCCGCTTTATCAAGTGCAGCCATGTCATCATAACCGCCGACATGGGTATCTCCGATGAAGATTTGTGGCACCGTGCGACGCTGCGTACGACTCATCATGGCATCGCGCTGCGAGGCGTCAAGGTCGATGCGAATCTTTTCAATCTGGCTGACCCCACGTTGTTTGAGCAATTGTTCAGCCCGCACGCAGTAGGGGCAAACAGCGGTGCAATACATTAAAACAGGCTGCATAGTGATCTCACCGTTTAGTTGAAAGAGGAAGGCCGGCTTGTGCCCAGGCGTTAATACCACCTTGCATGACATAAACCTGTTCAAAACCCATTTTACGCAATTTGGCTGCTGCACCAAAAGCCGTTTGACCTCTGTCGCAAGCCAAAATAATAGGGCGACCTTTGGGCAGCGCAGGGCCCTTGGTAGCCAAGTCGGCGGGGGGCAGGTTACGAGAATCTACAACATGGCCGTTTTGGTAAGTCGCTAAAGGGCGAATATCAACCACCAAACCGTTTTGATGATTAATCATTTGAATCACTTGAGCGGTGCTCAAAGCCTTGCCGCCCCGGGTTTGTTGAATAAAAGGCCAGAGTAACAATAAGCCTGAACTGACGGCGATAGCGATTAAAAGTAGATTGTTTGTTTCAAGAAAAAAATTCACGGTTTTTGACCTATTTTTAGTTGTCCGGACAGGACATTCATAACAATTATAAAATGCTTGTTCATATTGGCCCTTAAATACTGAAAAATTATGTACAAACTCGTGTTAATGCGTCATGGCGAAAGCCAATGGAATCTTGAAAATCGCTTCACAGGCTGGACTGATGTTGACCTAACTGAGGTGGGTCGCCAGCAAGCCCTACAAGCCGGCATATTACTTAAAGAGAAAGGGTACCACTTTGATATCGCTTTTTCTTCCGTGCTCAAGCGGGCTATTCGAACGCTCTGGACAACGCTTGACGCGCTTGACCAAATGTATATTCCCACACATAACAATTGGCGCCTTAACGAACGCCATTATGGTAATTTGCAAGGCCTAAATAAGGCTGAAACGGCGGCAAAATATGGCGATGAGCAGGTTTTGGTGTGGCGTCGTGCGTACGCCGTTGCACCTGAACCCATTACGCTTGATGACCCCCGTCACCCAAGATTTGATGCGCGTTACAGCCGCTTAACAGCCGAGCAATTGCCCGCTACAGAATGCTTGCAAGACACGGTTGCACGCGTTTTGCCCTTTTGGAACGACACCATTGCACCCTCAATTCGTGCGGGTCGTCGGGTTTTGGTTGTCGCTCACGGTAACAGCTTGCGCGCTTTAATTAAGCATTTAGACCACGTCTCAGACGACGACATTGTTGAACTGAATATTCCAACGGGGCAGCCTTTGGTATACACCTTAGATGAAAACCTTAAACCAATAAGTCGAGCCTATTTGGCAGACCCTGATACCATTGCATCGGCTCAAGCTGCTGTGGCTGCTCAGGGTAAGGCAAAGGTTTAATCGATGCATAAGCTTGGTGCGCTGGGGTTGATCTGTTGTTTGCTGGTAAACCCCGTGTTTGCCCAAGACCGATCTGCCTCACAAACCCTAGATGCTCGCCAAAAAGCGTTAGACCACGATCGCGAGTTGCTGAAATCACGCATTCAGTCAATGCAAACGCAGCTTGAAACCCGAGATGTTGTGCGTCTGCAGGCGGCTGATCAACTTAAAATGTCAGAAGCGGCCATTTCAAAGTTAATTCGGCAAATTAAAGCACTTGAGATCGACCTTAAGCAGTCCCAGACCCAACTTAAAACCCTCACAACTGACGTTCAGGTGCAACGTAAAGTGATGTTGCAAAGCCGAGACCGTTTGGCTGCCCAGCTAAGAGCGCAGTACAGCAGTGGGTTGTCGCCGTGGAGCGCGCTTTTGGCAGGTGAAAACCCACAAGCACTTGGCCGTGAACTGGGGTACCTTGATTATGTTGCCAGAGCCCGTACAGAGGCTATTCAAACATTAACGAACGACGTGGCACGCTTAAACGAATTAGAGCAAGCTGAAAAAAAACGCCGCGACCATATCGAAAAAAACATTAACGAAATCGATAGTCAACAACAAGCACTGGTTAAGCAGCGCAAAGAAAGGTCGGCTGTATTGGCTCGAATCGAAGACGACATTCGTTTGCAAAAAGCAGAAATGAGCCGATTAGGACAAAACGAAAAAAGGCTCACTGACTTGGTTCAGGGGCTTGAAGTTCAGTTGCAGGCACAACGAGAAGCCGAGAAACAGGCTGCACTAGTTGCCAAAGAAGCTGCACGCAAAGCGGCTGCGGCGCAAGCATTGCAGGCGCGTCAACAAGCAGAGATCAACCAACGCAATCAAAAAATCGCCCAAGAGCAAGCTGACTTGACGGTTAAAGAGCGGCCCACATCGCCACAGGCATTGTCTGCACAAGCCACAAAATCTGAATCATTAGAGCCAAAACCAGAAAAAAATGCTTCAGACGATCAACTTTTGGCCCAAGATAAAACAATTGATCAAGAAAGAGAAAGTCAAAAAGTTAAGGTGCAACGCGCACAAGCACGTGAGGAACAAGAGAGCCAGGCTTTGGCTCGGCAACAGGTCGTTTTGTCGACACTGCCAAATGGCGGTGGCATTAAACGCGGCATGGCACCCCCAGTACCAGGTAAAGTCATGGCACGATTTGGTTCGAATCGCCCCGATGGCGGGGCTTGGCGGGGTCTTTTACTGACTGCTGACGAGGGCGCCCCCGTTCATGCTGTTGCCCCCGGCACAGTCGTTTACTCGACCTGGCTGCGCGGCTTTGGTAATCTCATTATTATTGATCACGGCGATGAATTTTTAACAATTTATGCCTTCAATCAAAGCCTGCTTAAACAAGTGGGTGATGTTGTTAAAAAGGGTGAAACCATAGCGCTAGCGGGGAATACGGGCGGTCAGCTTGATTCAGCCCTATACTTCGAAATAAGGCATAAAGGTACACCGATTGACCCTTTGTTATATATTAATCATTAGAATGAGGCGTTTGGCCTCAACACATGGGTTTTAACCCTTCCGAAATGGAAATTGCATGCGCGTCACACGTCTTCGTAATGTTGGTTTAATCTGTTCAGGCCTCGTAGCCGGGGTGCTTTTGAGCATTGGTATTGCAGCCGTTGCTCAGCGCAGCACTTCGCCGCTTCCATTAGACGAGCTCAGACAGTTTTCAAATGTCTTTGCGGCTATTAAAAATAACTACGTCGAAGATGTGCCCGATTCCAAACTGATAAACGGTGCCATCGCAGGCATGTTGGCAGACCTTGACCCACATTCTGCTTATTTAGACGCTGAAGCGTTTAAAGAAATGCAAACTGCCACGCAGGGTGAGTTCGGTGGTTTGGGCATAGAGATTGGCACTCAAGACGGTTTTGTTAAAGTGATTTCGCCAATTGAAGACACCCCCGCCACGCGTGCGGGTATGCAGGCGGGTGATTTGATTATTAAAATCAACGACTCGTCAACCAAGGGCATGTCATTAACCGATGCGGTTAAGCTTATGCGCGGCCCCGTCAAAACACCGATTAAGATCACGGTGATGCGCCAAGGTTCACCACAACCTATTGTTGTTAACTTGGTTCGCGATGTGATTAAAGTGCGCAGCGTGCGCAGCAAAATGTTGCCCAATGATATTGCATACGTTCGTATTGCTCAATTTCAAGAACGCACCGGCGCTGATTTAGTTAAACACTTACGTGAACTGAGCGCAACAAAATCACCTCGAGGGTTAATTCTTGATCTACGAAACGACCCAGGCGGTTTGTTAACCGGTGCAATCGGCGTGTCAGCTGCCTTCTTAAAGCCAGATGTATTGGTTGTCTCAACCGACGGTCGGGTGCCTGAAGCCCGTCACAAATACTTAGCAAACCCAGTCGATTATGCGCGTGGTGAAAGTGACTACTTAGCTCAATTACCTGCTTGGGCCAAAACGGTACCTATGGTTGTCCTGGTAAATGCAGGTTCAGCGTCAGCTTCTGAAATTGTGGCGGGTGCTTTGCAAGATCACAAACGCGCAACCATTATGGGCAATCAAACGTTTGGTAAGGGTTCTGTACAAGTGATTTTGCCCATTTCTCAAGACACGGCAATAAAGATCACCACGTCACGGTATTACACACCAAGCGGCCGCTCTATTCAGGCGTTGGGCGTAACCCCCGATTTGATGGTGACTGATACAGCCAAGGGTGACTTATTTACAGTAGTACGTGAAGCCGATCTGCAAAAGCACTTGACGAACGGTCAAGACAAATCAGCTGATTCAAAACCTGCAGAAATTACGGTAATTGAAGAAGTTCCTGCAAAGGGTGATGATGCACCTAAACCTTTCAGGTTTGGTGAGGCTGATGATTTCCAACTTGATCAAGCTATGAATTTCTTGCTCGGTAAAACAGTTAACCGTGGCCCATTAAAACCGCGTAAAACGGCTTCAGCAACACCTGCCGACATGGCTGTAAAACCGGCTCAATCGACACAGCCTTCAACAAAAGAAAAGCCTGCTAAGCCCTAAATGCAAGACGAACAACTGTTGCGCTACGCTCGACATATATTGCTTGATGATCTGGGTATTGAAGGCCAAGATCGCTTACTTGCCAGCAAAGTGCTGGTTGTGGGGGCGGGTGGCTTAGGTTCACCCGTTTGTTTGTATTTGGCCTCTGCCGGTGTAGGCCATATTACGCTGGCTGATGCCGATACGGTTGACCTCAGTAATTTGCAGCGTCAAATCATGCATACCGACGATCGAGTTGGCCAACTTAAAGTTGAGTCAGCACGACAGGCAATGCAGCAAATCAACCCGCAGGTTGTCGTTGAAACGATACCCCATCGTCTAGACGAAAAAGCATTGATTCAAGCGATGCAGTCGGTTGATTTGGTGATTGATTGCTGCGATAACTTCGCCACCCGCCATGCTATTAATCGTGCTTGTGTTGCCACACAAAAACCATTGGTATCGGGTGCAGCAATTGGCTACGAGGGCCAAGTTTGTGTTTACGACCCGCGCACTTCAACCAGCCCTTGCTACCACTGCCTATTCCCCGAAATGCCGGGCGCAGCAGAGTTAAATTGTGCCACCACGGGGGTGTTTGCGCCTCTAGTGGGCATTGTGGGTAGCATTCAGGCGGCTGAGGCAATTAAGGTGCTCACGGGCGTTGGTGATGCGTTGTTGGGGCGACTGGTGATGTTTGATGTTCGTCACATGCGTTGGCACGAAGTTCGAGTGCCCCGCGACCCTGGCTGCAGTGTATGCGGTCATTGACCGTTTGGGTTTTAGCAGCAACTGTAAAAATAGCAAAAAATGAATTTACCGTTGTAATGACCGTTTGCTCAGTAACAAATCACTGACTTTTTTTATACGCATATCAACGTAGGGTGAACGACCGCGCGCACATTTTGCGAAAGGTGTGCCGGGGTGAAAAACGTGAACGGTTCTTAAGCCCGCAGCACGAGCCCCCTTTAGGTTTTCTAACGTGTCTTCAATTAAAACGGTGCGATACGCTGCGACACCTTCGCAAGCCACAATGTGGCGCATGATGGCAACAGAGGGTTTAGGTCGATATTGACCATGCAATTTCAAATGCTCTATAGCCCAAATGGCATCAAATAAATGATGCATGCGCAGATGCTTGAGCACGGCAACCGCGTAATGCAGTGGGGCGTTAGTGACCATCACTTTACGCCCTTTCAATTGCGCCAGTTTGCGGTGAATACCGCGCTCTGCTTGAACCAGAGGCACAACATCAAAATCATGGCTACGTCGTAAAAAAACATGTGGGTCAACCCCATGATGTTTTACCATGCCGATTACTGTTGCACCGTATCGCTTCCAGTAGGTACGTCTAAGCTGTTGCGCCTGGTCATCATCAACGTTAAGCGATTCTCTTACGGCGGCAGTCATGCCCGCACTGATGTGCTCGAAAATGCGGTGGGAGGTATTGTGAAGCGTATTATCAAGATCAAACAACCAAACGGGTTCATTTGGTTTGTGAGTCTTGTGCTGATGAATACGGGCACGCTTGAGGCGTGCATTTTTTGGCCTCATCGCGATGAGATCATGGTGCCAACGCCTTGGTCAGTGAGCACTTCAAGCAATAAGCAATGGGGTACACGACCATCAACAATGTGCACAGACTTTACGCCATTTCTGGCCGCATCAAGTGCCGAACTAATTTTAGGCAACATGCCACCAGAAATGGTGCCATCTGCAAATAAAGCATCAATTGTTTTAGCAGAAAGCTCGCGCAAAAGGTTACCGTCTTTATCGAGTACGCCTGGTGTGTTGGTTAACATGAGCAATTTTTCTGCCGCAAGTACCTCAGCCATTTTGCCGGCCACCACATCAGCGTTAATGTTGTACGCAAGCCCGTCTTCACCAAAACCAATCGGTGAAATCACAGGTATAAATTGATCGTCTTGTAATGCCTTCACAACCGCTGGGTCAACTTGAGTGATGTCGCCCACCATGCCAATATCGTAGGGCGCATTGGCATCTTTATCATTCACCATAAGTCTTTTTTTGGCACGAATAAGACCACCATCTTTACCGGTTAACCCTACTGCCTTGCCGCCAGCCTCATTTATCATCATGACGATATCTTGTTGCACTTGCCCGCCGAGCACCCACTCAACCACTTCCATTGTTTCTGCATCGGTGACGCGCATACCCTGAACAAAGGTGCCCTGTTTACCCAAACGTTTAAGTGCTTCATCAATTTGTGGGCCGCCGCCATGCACCACAACGGGGTTTAAGCCTATGAGCTTAAGTAAGACGACATCATGGGCAAAACTACGTTGCAAAATAGCTTCGGTCATGGCATTACCGCCATATTTTATGACAATCGTTTTGCCATGAAAGCGACGTATATAGGGCAATGACTCAGACAGCACTTGTGAAACAATGCGAGAGTCAAGCCGCGATGAAACAGGAGAAGTGGTCATGGATGAGTCATCAAGTGTAGGTGTGATAGGTGTGGGTAAGGGTTAGCCAAGCAGGCTGATGTGCGTAAAGGGTTTTAAGACTGAGCCAGTGCTTTTTCAATGGTTTGACGCATGTCGGCTTTGTCATAATTACCTAAATACTGTTTAATAATGCGCCCTTTTTTATCGATTAAGAATAAGGTGGGCGTGAGTTTGACATCACCAAAGGCCTTTGCGACAGCCCCATTGGTATCAAGGCCTATGATGAAAGGTACTTGTCGCGACTCAGCAAAACGGCGTACAAACTCAACAGGGTCGTATGACATCGCTACGGCAACAACTTCAAAACCTTTTGGTGAAAGTTCTTTGTAAAGCTCGATCGTGCTTGGCATCTGTTTAACACACGTGACGCAGCTGGTTGCCCAAAACTCGACTAATACAACATTATTTTTAAGTGATGCTAAATCAATTGATGTGCCCTGCAAGGTTTCGATGGTGACAAGAGGTGCCGGCGGGTAGGGCTTAAATGCGAACCAAGCCCCAATCGCTACCAAGCAACCTACAAAAACGATTGATACAATTTTTTTCATGATCGCGCGCTCACTATGTCATTAATTAGGGTTGATGGGCATAGGCATTGCCCCGCTCGCCGGTGCAATGGGCGATGCAGACGTGCCAGTTGCTGCATTAGAGCCTGTTGTGCCCGGTGGGTTGCTGGCCTTAGGGTCAGCGTAGGCGCTACCCAGACCAGAGGGTGCAGGGTTGCTTTCTGGTAAGTTGTTATTGATTTTGTTTCGATCTGCAAGTGCCTTGGCTTGCTCTGGTGTCATGATTTGGTAAAACGGAAAGACTTCTTTTACGCCACCAACTTTAGAAATGGTACGGTTTACTAGATCTGCTTCAGTTTGCGTAACTAAGCCCATGACATAAACATTATCACGCTCAACTACATCGATAATGGCACCAGATGGAATGTTAGTCGTAGCAATGAGTGTTGAACGAATTTTTGACGCCAACCACGTGTCAGATGCTAATTGACCAAATGAAGACAGGGGCCCCACGTAAAGTTGGTTAATTACTTTTGTGACTTGTGGAACCGAAGTTGCGAGGGCTGTGGCCTTTTTAGAAATGTCTTCACTAAAAACTTCGCCTGTTAAAAGTACGACCCCTAAATAGCTGGTTGTTGTGATGTTGGCAGTTTCACCAAAGTTAACACGCATATCGTTAGCAACTTTTAATTCGATTTCTTTGTCGGTGACCTGCTCGCCAACAGTGCGACGGTCAGTTGCCACAACCGCTGTGGTGCTGATCGCTGAACCAACAAGAAAAAAAGCACAACCAGGCAGTACAACAACACTGCCGAAAAGTGCGAGTAAAAAAACTGTGCGTTGAATGCTGTGACGCAACCCGTTTTTAAAAGCTGTCATGTTGCTTAGTCTCCGAGAATGTGGGCATCAATACCATCGCAAATTAAGTGCAGCATCATTAAATGCATTTCTTGAATGCGCATGGTTCGGTCATGTGGAATACATAGATTCACATCATTTGTCTTTAACATGCCCGTTATGGCACCCCCACCTTTGCCCGTTAAGGCAATGACAAGCATACCCTTAGCGTGAGCTGCTTCAATGGCTAACCGCACATTTGGGGAATGGCCGCTGGTAGAGATGGCAAAAAGTGTGTCGCCGGGTTGACCCAAAGCGGTGACTTGACGAGAAAATATGTGGTCAAAGCCATAATCATTACCCACAGCAGTCAAAATTGACGTGTCTGTCGTAAGCGCCACACCGGCTAAGGGTGAACGGTCACGTTCAAAGCGACCCACTAGCTCAGCCACAAGATGTTGGGCATCGGCGGCCGAACCGCCATTGCCACATGCCAAAATTTTGCCGTGATGGTTAAAAGTGTTGACGCAGGTTTCTATGGCCCGTTCGATTTCTGAGGCTAGAGCGTGATGTGTGCGACGAGCCACTTCGATATGATCTTCAAAATGGGCTGCGATACGATTTGTTGCGCTCATAATATTTAACTTGCTAAAAAATACAGATTGTTCATTATCTCATGTCAGTTGGCGTACGTCTTGTAACCAATTTAGCCCCTGAGGGCTTTGGGTCACCACATCGAAGCGACAAAAAGGGGTAATGCCACCAAAATGTTGATGTGTCAGCCGTTTCAACCAGTATTGTGCAGTTAAAAAAATGCGCTGCCATTTGCTATCATCTAAGCTGGCAGCCGCCCCACCGAACTGGTTGTTTTGGCGGTAACGCACTTCAACCAAAATCAGTAACCGGCCTTTAGCCATCGCCAAGTCAATTTCACCGAAACGACTGCGCAAACGCTTACCAATGCACTCAAAGCCCTCTTTTTCAAGCAACTGCTGAGCGAGTTGTTCAGCCTGCAGGCCTTTTTTTTGAGCATGTTGATTGTTAATTAACCTTTGAGAGGGTGGCCGCTGAGGCTTTGTAAGGGGTGTTGCTTTAAGCGCTTGTGACTGCGATGCCAGCAAAAAGGCATCTTGCGTACTGGTATTGTTTACAAACATAAATAATGCGGTGGCTCACAGTGTGCAAAGCGTTGCGTTAAGGTATAAAGTTTGTTTGTATTATCGTTTTCATTACTCGATTGTGTAAAACCCTATATGGTTAAAAAAGTCTATGCCTGACAAGCACCAGTTATCAGAATTGCAGGCGCACCCATTGCAGCAGATGTCTGTTCGTGTGGCCAATCAAGATTGGCCGACGGCTGCACTTTATGTTGTGGCGACACCAATTGGTAACTTGGGTGATTTAAGCTTGCGTGCTTGGTATGCGTTGGGTCTTGTTGATTTAATTGCGGCTGAAGACACCCGTGCAACACGCGTTTTGCTGGCAGCCTGGGGGCTTGATACCCCGCTGATGCCGGCTCATCGGCACAATGAGGCTCAGGCTGCGCAACAGATTATTGCCCGTCTAGCCCAGGGTCATCGTGTGGCATTGGTGTCTGATGCGGGCGCACCGGCTGTGAGCGACCCCGGTGGTTTAGTGGTGGCCGCCGTACGCCAGGCGGGGTTTGTGGTTGTGGCGCTGCCGGGCCCTAGTGCTGTGATTACGGCACTGATGAGCTTAGGGGTAACTTCAGATGAAAAACCGGCATTTGCGTTTTTAGGGTTCGCACCCAACAAACATAACGCTAGATTGTCATGGTTGCGTCGAGCCTCATTATTTGATGGCACGCTGGTTTTTTATGAGGCTCCGCATCGTATTCAAGCCGCCATGATCGACGTGGTTGAGGTCTTTGGCCCCCAACGCATGGTCTCTCTAGCAAGAGAACTGACTAAAAAATTTGAAGAAACGGTTTCACAACCTGCGGCGTTATTGCTTGATTGGTTTAAGGCTGCGCCACATCGTGAGCAAGGTGAATATGTGGTGTTGATTCACCCCATCGGCCGATTAGCTGAAACCGATCAAGTCAGCGATGACCTACTTTCTGATGCATCAGAGCAGGCGGCTCATCAGGCTTGGGCTGACGCCCTGCTTGCGGTATTGACGGTGCGAGATGCATCAAAAGTCATGGCGCAGGCGACGGGGCTTGCTAAAGACAATTGCTATGCGATGATGTTGGCACGCAAAGCTCTTCGTAACTGACAGCTTGCTCGCTTACGAGAATAAGGTAGGGCGCTGATAATGAAAGTGCGTGTTGTTGTATTTGAAAAATAAAAGCGTTTTTTAGCGTACAGATATGCTGGGTGCGAGCCCAGTCGACTGTTGAATGGGTTCAACCGAATCAAGCGCGATTTGACGGTTCGCGAACGGCCCAATACGCACCCGATAAATCGGGCCAGCTTGCTCATCAATATGCAATGACTGATTAAGCGGCGAAGGTATTCGTTGGCTGGCTTGCTCGAGTAATTGCTGCGCATTGCTGGGCTGGGTAAATGCACCGATTTGTAGGTAGACCGCCTCAGGTGTGGTTGGGCTTTGTGGCGCTGGGCTTCTAGCAGACGAAGTTGCAACAGACGTCGCAGCAACCGGTGGTAGTAGCACTTGAGGTGCCGTGACAGGGGCAGGTATGTCTGCCACCATGGGCCTAATAGGGGCTTGTTTCATATCGTCTGGGGTCACCCGTTCGACAATCACTTCGGTACTGCCAGGCCCCAGCATACCTAATTTATAAGCCGCAACATATGACAAATCAATAACACGACCATGTAAAAAGGGGCCTCGGTCATTCACCCTCAACACAACACTTTTGCCGTTAGAAACCCGGGTAACTCTAACGTAGCTGGGAATAGGTAAAGTGGGGTGCGCAGCCGTCATGGCAAACATATCGTACGATTCGCCGTTAGAGGTTTTATTGCCATGAAATTTTTTGCCGTACCACGACGCGCGACCTTGTTTTTTGTAAGGTTGGCCGCTGGTGTCGGGCACAAAATTTTGCCCCATGACGGTGTAAGGCTTATTGGGGCCTCTTGCAAGGGCTTCGTTTCGTGGCACCGCATCGGGTATGGCGTCAAGGTTTTTTGGTACATTGCTTGGTGGCCCATCGGTACTGTAGTAGCCACCCGAGCCACTACGCGAGCCACTCGAAGAGCAGGCTGACAGCAGAAGCAGGCTTGCTAAAAGTAGCAAAAATGAACCCAAACGAAGACTTGTCGGTATATTCATTACGCCCACTCAGGTTGATTGCGATGCCTGATTTGTACGTTAGGAAAAGCAGCAAAACGTTTGCCTAACGTTTCAACAACATAAACCGATCGATGCTTGCCACCTGTGCAACCGACTGCAACAGTTAGGTAGTTACGTGTGTCTTCGGTATAACGCGGTAACCAGGTGCGTACAAAATTTTCAATATGATCAGTCATGAGTCGAACATCTTCGAAGCCGTCTAGCCACTGCGCAACGGCCGCATCTTTTCCGGTTAATGCTTTAAGTTGCGCATCATAATGTGGGTTAGGTAAACAGCGCACATCAAACACGAGGTCTGCGTCGCGTGGGGCGCCGTGTTTAAAAGCAAACGATTCAAACGTCAAAATAAGGGGTTGCCGGTCAGCCTCTATTAAGTCGCGCATCCAGCCCCTAAGTTGACCGGGTGTAAGCCCTGAAGTGTCAATCACATGCTCTTGATCGCGAATAGGGTCAAGCATTTCTCTTTCACGACCTATACAGGCTTTGAGAGAGGGTGATAAACCTTCGCGAGACAACCGTTCTGCAAGGGGGTGACGGCGACGTGATTCTGAGTATCGTTGCACCAATGTAATGTCGTCAGCTTCTAAAAAAACGACACGAATACTTAAACCCTCAGCCCGTAATTTTTTAATTACTTGGGGTAGATGGGTTAAGTCATCAACTGAGCGAGCATCAATTGCAATAGCAATGCGAGGTGAATGTTGAACAATCATGCGAATGACGAAATCGCTCAGCATCATCACGGGTAGGTTGTCGACACAGGCGTAACCGACATCTTCTAACCATTTCAGCGCAACTGATTTACCCGAGCCTGAAATGCCTGTAATGATAACAACGCTCATCGGCGAGGTATCTGTCATGGCGTTGTGCCTTGTTTGATTGCTTCAGATTGACGCTTCATGAAGTCGTTCAGTGAGTCAATGCCACGTAGTTTAAGTATGGTGTTGCGAACAGCCGCTTCAACTAATACGGCTAAGTTGCGACCAGCGGCGACTTGCAGCATGACTTTTCGTATGGGTTCACCCAAAATGTCTTGGGTAATATCTTGAACAGGCAACCGTTCAAATTTATCTTGTGCTGAAGCCCTGACCAAATGCACGATAAGCTTAAGGCGCATTTTTCGACGTACTGATGTTTCACCAAAAATGGTTTGAATATCAAGTAAGCCTAAACCACGAACTTCAAGCATATTTTGTAATAACGAGGGGCAGGTGCCATCAATCGCGTGCGGCGCTTTACGAGAAAAATCAACCGCATCATCTGCCACTAAGCCATGACCGCGCGAAATCAACTCTAGCGCTAATTCGCTTTTACCTAAACCCGACTCGCCTGTGATTAATACGCCCAAACCCAGCACGTCCATAAACACGCCGTGAACAGTGGTGGTGGGGGCCAATCGCCGAGTCAAATAAATGCGCAACATGTCGATGACTTGTGCTGAAGTTACCGTGGTACCTAACAGGGGTACTTGTTCTCTTTCGCAGATTTCGATGAGCTCGCTTGGCGAAGACAAACCTTCGCTAAGCAAAATGGCAGGCACACCGCCTGCCAATAGCTCTTCTATGTGATGCGTTCGACGCTTCAGGTCAAAACGCAGGTAGTAGTCCATTTCTGCGGTACCAAATACTTGAATACGCGCCGGGTGTATGAGGTTGAGGTGACCTATTAAGTCTGCTGCCGCCATGCCATTATCAGGAATGCGGCGCATGTCGTTAGACTTGCCTGCCAGCCATGAAAAAGGCACATCGTCGGTGTTGTCTTCGACTAGGTCTTTCACGGTAAGCATTCAGGGCTCCTGTTAGGTGTCGCTCGGGCCGCCCGTCAGTATGTGATGTATCTGCATGGCGTCGGTTTCTGATCGTAAAGCTTCGACAATTTTAGTGTCAGAAAGACATTGTGCCACTTCAGCCAATATGTCAAGGTGTTGTTGGGTAGCTGCCTCGGGTACAACAAGTATCAACAGTAAATCAACGGGCTGACTGTCAGGTGCGTCAAAAGGCACGGGCTGTGCAAGACGAGCAAAAGCGGCAAAAGGTTCAGTCATGTTTTTAATGCGGCCATGCGGCACGGCGACACCACCACCTAAGCCGGTTGACCCCAACCTTTCTCTGGCAAAAAGGCTGTCGAATACGGCAGCACGCTCTAAGCCATGTTGGTTTTCAAAGAGTAATGCGATTTGTTCTAGCGCCCGTTTTTTGCTTGAAGCGGTAATATCGAGCAAAATATTTTCAGGGTGCAAAATTTGCGACAAGAGTTTCATATGCAAATTATATGATGCACTGCAAAAAACATCTACGCACAATGAAGAAAACAAAAAATTGTTTAGCTTTCATTGTGCGTAAGGTTGGGTAAGATTAATTTAAAGTTTTAAATTTCAGCCAAGATCGCTCTTTTTGGCGACATATGAGCGCGACTTTGCGTACGATCTTTGTGTTGAATGACTTTGCGGTCAACTTTATCTAACAACATATCGATGGCAGCATAAAGGTTTTCTTGGGTAGATTCGCAGTGAATATCTTTACCTGGAATATGTAAAGTGACTTCAGCGCGATGTTTGAGGGGCTCAATAGAAAGCACAACTTGAGAATCAATGACATGATCAAAATGTCGGGTAATGCGTTGCATTTTAGATTCGACATACTCTTTAATAGCTGGGGTGACCGTAACGTGATGACCCGTAATCTGTAAGTTCATAACCAAAGCTCCTTCTTGGGGTTGGACACATCGATATCTCTCTTACTAGATTCCAGTGTATCGACTTTTACGAAGAATGCAATCGTTATTATCAGCGTTTACATTTTGAAATGTTCGCCCAAATAAACGCGCCTGACCGCGGGGTCGTTAATGATGTCATGAGGTATGCCTGTTGTTAAGACTTTACCTTCACTGATGATATAGGCGCGATCACAAATACCGAGGGTTTCGCGCACATTGTGGTCAGTAATGAGCACACCAATACCGCGGCTTTTTAAAAACCGAATAATGCGTTGAATTTCAATGACAGCAATCGGGTCAACACCAGCAAACGGTTCGTCTAATAAAATAAAACGGGGGTTGGTAGCTAGCGCGCGGGCAATTTCAACACGGCGACGCTCGCCACCCGATAACGACAATGCGCCGTTGTTTCGTAAATGACCAATTTGCAATTCATCGAGCAACGTTTCAAGGCGTTGTTTGATCTCAGTTTCAGCAATACGCTTACCGTTCGTATCGAATTGAAGCTCGAGAACCGCCCGTATATTCTGAGCAACATTTAAGCGTCTAAAGACTGAGGCATCTTGCGGTAAGTAAGATAAACCGCGCCTTGCCCGCAAATGAATCGGCATGCTAGAAATGTTTGTATTGTCAATTTCAATGCGGCCTGCATCGGCTGGCACCAAACCCACTATCATGTAAAAACTGGTGGTTTTGCCTGCGCCATTTGGGCCCAGCAAGCCAACAATTTCGCCACTATCAACTGATAAAGAGACATCTTGCACGACCATACGGCCGCCGTAAGATTTGCGCAAGCCGGTCGCAACTAAGCGGCCCCCTTTGGTGGTGGACATGTAGGGTTCAACTGCAGTTAATGCAGAGGCTTCAGCTGGCTTGATCATGAATTTAAATTATCTAACAGGAATAGGCACATTCGGTATGGTGCCGCCTGAGGTTTTAAGTTTTTGGCACGCTTCAATGGCCGCATCAACCTTAGCACGAGGCTGCGCAATTGACCTCACTTGACCGCCTGGGTTTTCAGATTTAGAACCACCGAAAGCTTGGTAGGTTTCAGTTTTTTCACTATATTTGACTCGGTCGCCGCTGACATTATCAAATGGTTGGCCACAGATGTATCGGGTCAAAATAGCCCGGCCAATGAGTTCAAAGGTTTGTGCTTTACCGTTGTATTCAGCGCGTTCGCCCAAGCCTTGCATGATTTCAAAGGTTTCAGGTTTTTCTTGGCGAATATAAACGCGTTTGCCCTCGTCGGCAAGCGCTGTACCGTGTTGAAAGCCTTCACTATCTTCGCGTAATTTTAAAATGTCGGCATGCATATTCAGCAGACCTCGGGTCATAATGACTTGGCCGGTAAAGGTGCTTTGCTTGTCTAGGTCGTCGTAACTCAATGAGTTAGACAAGATTTGTGTAAAAGGGGCTTCTTCGGGTGTTTCGTTTGTCATCATGCTTTTCAGCCCCGTTGATTGGGCATAAGCATTGGGCATTAAAGCAATACTGGTTATGACCATACAAAATAAAGGCATGATGATGTGTTTCATGGTGACGTCTTTAGTGTTTGTGGCGTAGTTGAACCCGCCTGATTGGGTATATTTTGGTTATCTTTTTCACGTGGGGCAATATCTACATCTGAAGATCGCAACACATTAAGCAGCCGTGTTTTGTTGTTATAGGTCATACCTACACCAGACAGTCTAGAACGGCCGTTAATTGCCACAGCAGGTAGATCAGTGAATGCAAGGTCTTGGTCAACCAACATGGTGAGCATTTCACTTGAGAAGGTTAAGGGCGCGTTGTCTGCGTCACCCAGTCGAGTGAGTACGGCATTGCCTTGCATGATAATGCGGTTACCGTCGTCGAGCAGTACGGCCGTTTTAGAGGTGGCAAGCGTCATCGGGCTATCAGCTTTGACGTTAAAAGCCCTAGGTACTTGTATTTCATATGATTCATTGTCAGGAAAGTGCTCAATATAGTCGCCTTCTAATCGGCTCACTGTGACACCCAATTCATTGCTACGTAACAACACAATATTTTTGGCCCACGTGTCGGGTTCGTGGGTATTTTTTGCGGGGGGGTCTAGTTGAACCGCTCGTTGTGCGTAATCAGACGCCCACCAAGTACCCGCGACCAGTACCGTCAAAATAAGTACAGTCACACCCGTCGAGAAGCGATCTTTCAAAATAATACCTGAGCCGATTTTTTGAACATCAAGCGCACTTTAATCATCATAATTATCAATAGTTGCTTCACTGTATCACCCCCGACCCAAGTAAGCCGGGTTGAAAAAATGGGCCAAGTTTGCCTTGTGATGCCAAAATGAGGTCGCAACATTCACGCACAGCGCCGTGCCCCCCAGCTTTGCTTGATACCCAGTGGGCTGCTTGGGCAATGTAAGGCGGGGCATCGGGCACACTGGCTGCAAAACCCACTTTTTGCATTGCGGGTATGTCGATTAAATCGTCGCCCATAAAGCCGACTTCTTCAAAACTTAAAAACTGTCGACTGACTAGCTCACTGAGTGCCTGCCCCTTATCGCGAACATCTTGCATGACGTCAGCAATACCCAATTCAGCCGCGCGCAAGCTCACAATTTTGCTGGTGCGGCCGGTAATAAGTGCCACGCATATGCCGCTACTCAACATCATTTTTAAACCATGACCATCGTGTGCATGAAACCGTTTAAAAACCTCACCTTCGTCGCCATACCAAAGGCTACCGTCTGTCAGCACCCCGTCAATATCAAAAACCATAAGTTTGATGCGCACTAACCTTTCAATTAAGGCTTCAGATGTGCGCGTTAAAACAAGTGCTTCAGCAGGATGGGTTAATTTTTTCATATTATTTTGAAACGTTAGATCACTTTGGCAGCCATGAGGTCGTGCATGTGCAGTGCACCGACCAATTGCCCATCAGTTGAGCAGACCAGCATTTGTGTGATTTTGCGATGATCCATTGTGGTGGCGGCATCGACTGCTAGCATGTTGGCATCTATGAATTTTGGTGACGGGCTCATACCGTCGCGGGCACATAGGTGGCGAATATCGCCGCGCTGCTCAAGTAAGCGCCGTAAATCGCCGTCTGTAAAAATGCCAATGGGGGCGCCATGGTCGTCGACAATAACGGTCATGCCCATACCTTTGCGTGACATTTCTTCAAGTGTTTGAGCCATACTGGCACTCGCTTTCACAACGGGCAATGCAATACCTTGACGCATGACATCAGCCACACGGGTCAACAGGCGTCGACCCAGTCGGCCGCCAGGGTGAGAGCGCGCGAAATCTTCGGCACCAAACCCTCGCGCCTGTAAACAGGCGACAGCCAGCGCATCACCCATCGCCATTGCTGCGGTGGTGCTTGATGTAGGGGCAAGATTGTGTGGGCAGGCTTCCAGACTAACGCTGACATCAAGGTGAATATCAGCCAATTTAGCCAACTCTGATTCAGGGTGCCCGGTTAGGGCAATCACTTGATTACCCAAACGGTGCGCGCTTTGCAACACGGTAAGAATTTCCTCACCTGAACCAGAATGTGACAGCGCTAACAGCAAGTCGCCTGGGCTTAACATGCCAATATCACCGTGTAATGCCTCAGCGGCATGCATAAAAAAAGCAGGCGTACCGGTTGAGGCAAAGGTAGCGGCTATTTTACGGCCGACGTGACCTGTCTTGCCTAGACCGCATACAACCACACGCCCAGGGCATGCCAGTATGCGTTGTACCGCCTGAATAAAGTCTTGACCCAGCCTAGATTTAAGCGCTGTGAGCGCTTGCGCCTCGATATCAAGGGTTTGTTGACCGCTGGCTAAAATCGATTGAGGGATAATAGGTTTAATTGCCATCTTTTGATTGTAATCGTGTCTGGGCATTGATTTGTGAGTTTGTTTGACGGGTCTTTGTGTAGCCACTTTAATGTGGAATGCGACACTTTTGAGAGATAATTAAAAAAACCCTCTACCTATAATATGGAATTCGCCATGACGCAGACTACAAGCTTTCCCGTTAAATTTGGCACACCTTTGTCGCCCAGTGGGTTTAGGGTCATGTTGTTGGGGTCGGGCGAATTAGGTAAAGAAGTCATTATTGCGTTGCAAAGATTGGGTGTTGAGGTGATTGCAGTTGACCGTTATGCTGACGCCCCTGGGCAGCAAGTGGCGCATCATGCTGTCGTGGTCAATATGACAGATAGACAAGCATTGCTTGGTGTCATTGATCAGTTCCAACCCCACGTCATCGTGCCAGAAATTGAAGCCATTGCCACCGATCTATTAGTGGAAATTGAAGGCCGTAATGGCTTGCGAGTTACACCAACGGCTCGTGCAGCACAACTCACAATGAACCGCGAAGGCATTCGCCGCTTGGCTGCTGAAACACTCGGGTTGCCAACTTCACCGTATCGATTCGCAGATACCGAAGCGGCATTAGCTCAAGGGGCAGCTGAAGTCGGCTTCCCTTGTGTCATTAAGCCTGTCATGTCTTCATCGGGTAAAGGGCAATCGGTTGCCCGCTCAGCGGCAGATGTTGCCAAGTGTTGGGCTTATGCGCAAGCCGGCGGTCGAGTGGGGGCAGGGCGCGTCATTGTCGAGGGTTTTATTGATTTTGAGTATGAAATTACCTTACTAACTGTTCGTGCTTTGGGCGCAGACGGGGCCATACAAACGCACATTTGTGAACCGATTGGCCACCTTCAAGTCGACGGTGATTATGTTGAAAGTTGGCAACCCCAAGCCATGCAAAATTTAGCACTTGAGCGGGCACAGCACATTGCTCGCGAGGTCACTCAAAACTTAGGCGGGTTGGGCCTTTTTGGGGTTGAATTGTTTGTCAAAGGTGACGCGGTCTGGTTCTCAGAAGTGAGCCCGCGGCCCCACGACACCGGTTTGGTGACATTGATTTCACAAGAGCAAAGTGAGTTTGAGTTGCATGCACGCGCGCTTTTGGGCCTACCGGTCAATGTGGCGTTACGTACACCCTCAGCCAGTGCCGTTATTTATGGCGGTATAGATGCTCAAGATGTGGTGTTTGAGGGGGTTACACAGGCCTTGCAAGAGCCAGGTACCGATATACGGTTATTTGGTAAACCAGAGTCATTCGTTAAAAGAAGGCTTGGCGTGTGTGTAGCAGCCGATCTAAGCGTTCAAACGGCACGCGCAAAGGCTAAAAGATCGGTGGCTTGTATTAAAGTTTCTGCAGGGCAGGGTTAAACAGCGCTTAAAGAAACAGTTGATAAGCCGGGTTTTGGGTTTCATTCCAGTAGGGGTAACCCAATTCATCTAGAAACGCTTTAAAGCCTTTTTTATGGCCTGATGGTATTTGAATGCCTATCAAGATGTGACCATAATCGGCACCGTGGTTGCGGTAGTGAAACAAACTGATATTCCATTCGGGTTGCATGGCATCTAAAAAACGCGATAACGCACCAGGCCTTTCGGGAAATTCAAAACGGTACAGCAACTCGTCTTTAGCTAAAACTGATCGACCACCCACCATGTGGCGTAAATGTGTTTTGGCGAATTCGTCTTGACTCAGGTCAACCGTTGGAAAATTGTTTTTTCTTAAATTGGCCGCTAATTTTGTGATTTCGGGGGCGCCTTGAACTTGCACCCCCACAAAGACATGTGCAGTATGCGTGTCAGACACCCGGTAGTTGAATTCAGTAATGTGGCGAGCCCCCAGTTGCTTGCATAAGGCTCTGAAACTACCGCGCTCTTCAGGCAACGTAACGGCAAATAAAGCTTCGCGTGCTTCGCCCACCTCGGCGCGTTCAGACACAAAACCTAAACGATTGAAGTTCATATTGGCCCCGCATGCAATCGCGACCAACGTTTGTTTTTTAAGATGATGTTGCGCGACGTACTTTTTTGCGCCCGCAATCGACAATGCCCCAGCGGGTTCTAAAACCCGTCGTGAATCTTGAAACACATCTTTAATCGCTGCACAAATTTCGTCGGTATTTACAACAACATAATCATCGACATATTCTTTGGCAAGCCTGAACGTTTCAACGCCCACTTGCTTGACTGCCGTGCCATCAGAAAATAAACCGACCTCGTTTAACCTAACGCGTTTACCCGCTTGAATGCTACGCACCATGGCGTCTGAATCAACCGTTTGAACCCCAATCACTTTGATTTCAGGGCGTAATGCTTTGATATAACTTGCAACCCCGGCGATAAGCCCACCGCCACCAATCGCCACGAACACGGCATCGATGGGTCCGGTGTGTTGTTGCAAAATCTCCATCGCAATAGTGCCTTGCCCAGCAATTACATCGGGGTCATCAAAAGGGTGCACAAATGTTAAATGTCGTTTTGCTTGAATGTCTTGTGCTTTTTCAAAAGAATCAGAATAGCTTTCGCCATGCAATACAACTTCAGCACCCAGTCGACGCACCGCATCAATCTTAACGGGGGGCGTGGTGGTGGGCATTACAATTACGGCACGACAGCCCAAACGCTGCGCTGACAATGCTACACCCTGCGCATGGTTGCCTGCCGACGCGGCGATCACCCCTTTTGCAAGCGCCGCAGGGGTAAGATTTGCCATTTTGTTGTAGGCACCCCGCAGCTTAAAACTGTAAACGGGTTGGGTGTCTTCGCGTTTAATGAGCACTGTATTGCCAATACGTTCAGATAATAGCTCGGCTTTTTCTAGCGGCGTTTTAACGGCCACGTCATACACTTTCGCAGAAAGAATGCGTTTGAGGTAGTCTATTGACATAAAAATAATGCTCTTTAGGCGTTACAAAATTAACCTTTATTATTTCATGCCATGAAAAATAGTGGGTTTTGTGCACAAATCAAGCTATTTGAAGCACTGTTTCTTTCTATTTGTGTTGTTTTTGACCATTAAAAATGGGAAGCGTACCTTAAGGTGAAAGCATGATCAGCGGTATGGTGTTGATTTTTTTATCGGCCTTCTTGGCTGCAACGATATTGCCCATTGGTTCTGAACCGACGTTGCTCGCTTATTGGGCAACACAATTGAACCCTAATATTTGGCTCTCTGTTGCGGTGGCTGGTGTGGGTAATACTTTAGGGGGAATGGTTACCTATGCCATGGGGCGAGGTTTGCGCGAGGCGTGGCAACGTTGGCGCCAAAGAGTGCGGGGTCAGCAAGCCGGTGACCTCACCACAGCCACCGCAGCCACCGCAGCCACTAAAGCGCCCCAAGCCTCCTCAGGCCGAACGCTGAACTGGCTTAATCGTTTTGGCCCAGCTGTTTTGTTGTTATCTTGGGTGCCGATTGTGGGTGATCCGCTTTGCCTCGCTGCAGGTTCGTTACGGTTGAAGTTCATACCATGTTTGTTTTTCATGGCAGTAGGTAAATTCGGTCGATATGCCACCCTAGCCGGGGCGTTTGTGGTTTGGTCTAGCGCTTAATTTTTTGTTATGACCCCTGTTTCAGCCTTAAAGCTTGCCCCGATGACGACCAAGTTGCTTCAATTGGGTGGTATTTCCACAGCAAACTCACGCCCTCAAGCTATTACTCGTGCTTGCATCGACCAAGATACCCTAATAGGGGTATTCCCATAGCAAGGGTGCTTTGACCTAAAATCGCTTTTTAAGAGCCTAATTGTATAAGCACCTAGATATGAACGCCCCTATCGCCAGCCAGTTTTTAGCCAGTTTGCCTCCGGTTTCAAAAGATTCGCGACTGCGCGAAATCCCCTATAACTACACGTCTTTTTCTGACCGAGAAGTGGTGTGTCGTTTGTTAGGCGAACCTGCTTGGGCATTACTCAGTGAATTAAGGGGCGAGCGTCGTACGGGCCGTTCTGCGCGTATGCTTTACGAAGTGTTGGGCGACATTTGGGTGGTGCGTCGCAACCCCTATTTGCATGACGATTTGCTCGACAACCCCAAGCGTCAGCGTTTGTTGATTGAAGCACTTGAGCATCGCTTGAATGAAGTTGATAAGCGTCGAGCAACCGATGATTTAGTGCGGGACGACAAAGTGGCCTCGTTGCTTGAAAGTGCACGGGGTGCACTTGCGGCGTTTCAAAACGAATTTGTGCAAACCGCTGTGATGCGTAAGCAGACCTATAAAATATTGGGCAAACTGACGCATCGTGACAATATTAAATTTGATGGTTTGTCTCGCGTTTCGCACGTAACCGATGCAACCGATTGGCGCGTTGAATACCCATTTGTAGTGCTTGCCCCCGACACTGAAACAGAATTGGCTGCAATGGTTCGCGGCTGTTTTGAATTGGGCTTAACGATTGTGCCTCGAGGCGGTGGAACAGGTTATACCGGCGGCGCCATTCCGCTGACCTGGAAATCTGCTGTCATTAATACTGAAAAATTAGTTGATTTAGGTTTAGTCGAACAAACGCTGTTGCCGGGTTTAACTGAACCAGTAGCCACCATTCGGTCTGGCGCAGGCGTGGTTACTCGCCGGGTATCTGACGCAGCAGAATTGGCTGGCTTTGTCTTCGCTGTTGACCCAACCTCGGCAGACGCCTCATGCGTAGGCGGCAATGTTGCAATGAATGCGGGTGGTAAAAAAGCGGTCTTGTGGGGCACTGCGCTTGATAATCTGGCTTGGTGGCGCATGGTTGACCCTGATGGCAATTGGCTTGATGTTGAGCGTATTGGCCATAATATGGGCAAAATTCATGATGCTGAAAAAGCCACTTTTGAACTCACTTGGTCTGACGGCCGATTCGCGCCGGGCGAGCGCCCACTGCGAAATAAAACACTTGAAATTGCAGGCCCCTCATTTCGTAAAGTGGGTTTGGGTAAAGATGTAACCGATAAATTTTTATCTGGTTTGCCGGGCATACAAAAAGAAGGTTGTGACGGTTTAATCATCGCTGCACGTTGGGTTCTGCACCGTATGCCAAAGCATACTCGCACCGTTTGTCTTGAGTTTTTTGGGCAAGCACGCGACGCAATACCCTCAATCGTTGATATTAAAGATTATCTCGATGGCACCGGCTTAAAGAGCGGTGCTATTTTGGCAGGCTTAGAGCACCTAGACGAACGGTATTTGCGTGCAGTGGGTTATGCCACCAAAAGCAAGCGTGGCGGTTTGCCCAAAATGGTTTTGATTGGCGATATCGTAGGCGACGATGACAACGCGGTTGCTTTGGCTACCAGTGAAGTCATTCGTATGGCCAACACACGCCACGGCGAAGGCTTTGTTGCGGTTAGCGCTGAAGCACGCAAGAAGTTTTGGCTTGATCGTGCCCGCACAGCAGCGATTGCGCGTCATACCAACGCCTTCAAAATTAATGAAGACGTCGTGATTCCCCTTAAACGCATGGGCGAGTATACCGATGCCATTGAGCGTATCAACGTAGAGCTGTCGACACGCAACAAACTTCGATTAATTGATGCGCTTGAGGCGCGTTTGCTCGAGCCTTTACCGATTGCGAAACTCGAGGGTGGTTCAGCTGAAGGCATTTCTCGTGAAGAGTTATTAAGTGATCGCAGCCGTGATGCAACCCAGTTACTGCTTGACGTTAAAGCGCGTTGGCAATGGCTGCTTGACAACCTTGACATGTCTTTAAAGCAAGCACGAGAACATTTTTCAGAATATGGTCTAGAAGCTCTGTTGCCTGAGATTGATAAACGTTTAATCGATCAGCCTGGCGCTTGTTTGTTTGACGTGTTGCAAGACCGCACAATTCGCATTTCTTGGAAGGCTGAAGTTCGCGCAAAACTAGAAGACATATTTGGTGGCGCAGATTTTGCACCCATTATGGTTGAGTTGCAGGCTGTACATGGCCGTATTTTAAAAAGCCGAGTTTTTATTGCTTTGCATATGCATGCGGGTGATGGCAATGTGCACACCAACCTACCCGTTAACTCTGACGACTATGGCATGTTACAAGAAGCCCATGAAGCCGTTGCACGTATCATGCAAATAGCCCGTTCGCTTGATGGCGTCATTTCAGGTGAGCACGGTATTGGTTTAACAAAATATGAGTTTTTAACTGAAGCCGAGCTCGCACCGTTTCAGCAATATAAACGCGAAGTCGACCCGCACAATCGCTTTAACGCAGGCAAACTGATGCCTGGGGCTGATTTACGTCATGCTTGGACGCCAAGCTTTGGTCTGATGGGGCACGAATCACTCATCATGCAACAAAGTGATATTGGGGCCATCAGTACGTCAATTAAAGATTGTTTGCGTTGCGGTAAATGTAAGCCTGTTTGTGCAACCCATGTGCCACGTGCAAATTTGCTGTACTCACCACGCGACAAAATTTTAGCCACGTCTTTATTGATAGAAGCCTTTTTGTATGAAGAGCAAACACGTCGGGGTATAAGTCTAAGGCACTGGGAAGAGTTTGAAGACGTGGCTGATCACTGTACGATCTGTCATAAGTGCTATACACCTTGCCCTGTTGATATTGACTTTGGTGAAGTGTCGATGAATATGCGCGCGCTATTGAAACGCATGGGTAAAAAATCGATTAACCCAGGTACCTCTGCAGCAATGTTCTTTTTGAATGCCAAAGACCCCGCCACCATTAATGCGACTCGGCAGGTTATGGTGGGTGTGGCATACAAGGCACAACGTTTTGCGCACGACTTGTTTGCAAAGTTTGCACGTAAACAAACCGCGCACCCACCCGCTACAGTTGGTAAAGCGCCGATGCGCGAGCAGGTTATACACTTCATCAACAAAAAAATGCCAGGTGGTTTACCTAAAAAAACAGCTCGCAAACTGTTAGACATTGAAGACGCAAACTACGTGCCAATCATTCGTGACTCGGCTCGCACCACGGCTGAAACTGAGGCGGTTTTTTATTTTCCAGGTTGTGGTTCTGAACGTTTGTTTTCTCAGGTCGGTTTGGCGACACAGGCCATGTTGTGGCATGTGGGTGTTCAGACTGTTTTGCCACCTGGGTATTTGTGCTGTGGCTACCCTCAGCGCGCCAATGGCCAGACAGACAAAGCACAAGAAATTATTACTGATAATCGGGTGCTCTTTCACCGTGTGGCTAACACTTTAAATTACCTTGATATTAAAACCGTAGTGGTCAGTTGCGGTACGTGCTATGACCAATTGGCAAACTATGAGTTCGAAAAAATATTTCCTGGGTGTCGTTTGATTGATATTCACGAGTATTTACTAGAAAAAGGCGTCAAACTTGAAGGTGTAAACGGCACGCGATACATGTACCACGACCCTTGCCACACCCCTATGAAGCTTCAAGAGCCCATGAAAACCGTGCGTGCTTTGGTGGGTGAAGAAACCATTAAAACCGATCGATGTTGCGGTGAGTCTGGCACATTGGCTGTTACGCGGCCTGATATTTCAACACAAGTGCGGTTTCGTAAAGAAGAAGAGTTGGCCAAAAATTCAGCTCAAATTCGGGGTGATGGTTTTGAAGGTGAGGTCAAAATATTGACGTCATGCCCATCGTGTTTGCAGGGCTTGTCAAGGTTTGAGCAAGATACGTCGGCAAAAGCCGATTACATTGTGGTTGAAATGGCGCGCCTGATTTTAGGTGAAGACTGGATGCCAAAATATGTAGCTCAAGCCAATGCCGGCGGCATAGAACGCGTTTTGGTTTAATGACTTCATAGCGCTATGACAAGATGGTCGGGTGTTGGTAAGCCTAAACGATTGTAATGCCAGCGCTCTCTAGTGCAGTCCTAATCGACTTAGCAAAGAGCATTGCGTTAGGTTGGTCACCGTGAATACAAAGTGTTTCGGCTTTAAGTTCAACGTGGCTGCCGTCAACGGCGGTCACAAAACCTTTTTGAACCATTTGTAAGACTTGAGCAATCGATTGGTTTACATCAGTAATCATGGCGTTGTGTTCACGTCTAGGCGTAAGTGAGCCATCAGTTTGGTACGTTCGGTCGCTGAAGACTTCTTGCTTGACCGTTAAACCACATTGCTGAGCCGCTTGCACCATGCAGCTGCCAGCCAGCACAAACGCGACCAATGAACGATCAACATCGTAGATAGCTTGTGCAAGGGCTTTAGCTAAAGCCACATCTTTAACAGCCATGTTGTATAACGCGCCATGCGCTTTAACGTGATGAAGGCGCGCACCTTGAGATGCCGCCACAGCAGCTAAGGCACCGATTTGAACCACCATGATGTCATAAGCATTTTCAGGGGAAATGGCCATATTGCGACGACCAAAACCCACTAAGTCAGGTAGGCCTGGGTGAGCCCCCAATTTGACACCCTGTTTAATCGCTTGCGCAACGGTATGACGCATGACTGATGCGTCACCCGCATGGTACCCACAGGCAATATTGGCTGATGATACATAAGGCAAAATTAGTTCATCTTGACCCATTTTCCAGGCCCCAAAACTTTCACCCATGTCGCAATTCAAGTCAATGTGCAGTGTCATATTATGTGTGCTTTAAAATTACCGTAACGTTTTAAAAATAGGCTCAAGTGGTTGAGCAAACGAGTCAATTGCAGCTTGCCGAGAACGATCAAGTTGTTGCGCCTCGGTCACGCTAATCAGTTTAAATCGTAGTATATCGCCTGGTTTGCGCTGTGCCAACGCAGGTAAATCAACTTGTGCCACGGTTGCAATTTTGGGGTAACCCCCTGTGCTTTGACGGTCAGCCATTAAAATAATGGGCTGGCCATCTACGGGTACTTGTATGGTGCCAAAATCTGTGGCTTCAGACAGCATTTGTTTGGGTTGGCTTAGCGCCAATTGAGGGCCTTCAAGTCGGTAACCCATGCGTTCAGAGTCGCGTGAAATACGCCATGGGTTTGATAAAAAGTGTTCTAGACTCTCGGGCGTAAAGGCCAGCCACTGATCGCTCGCGATCACTCGAACATAATCTCGATTTGGGTTGGGCCGCTGCAGCGTTAAGGGCAGATACAGTTGCGTTTGCCAGAGCTTTTTTTCAATTTGTTTTAAAAAAAGTTCGTCTTCGGGCAGTAATACTTGAAAGGGAATCTCGTCATCTTTTTTTAACGAGCGCCCATGCCAGCCCCCAAAACCACTTCGCAAATAAGTGCTTTGACTGTTCATGACGGGTTCAATTGCAAAGCCACCATGAACAGCAAGGTAAGTACGAGCCCCTGTAACGAATGAGAGTAATTTCAGTTTTTGACCACGCCTGACGATGTAAGGGCGGTTCAGCGTAATGGGCTCATCACCCAGCGTGGCTTGCATGTCAGCCCCGCTCAGAGCAATGCAACAGGGTGCGGTGAAAGTCAGCTGAGGCCCAATTAATGTCATTTCGAGGGTGGCAACATCGCTACCATTACCTACAATTCGATTAGCCATTTGATGCGCGAGAGCGTCCATCGCGCCGGTCACTGACACACCAAGGTATTGAAACCCAAAACGCCCTAGGTCTTGAAAATTTGAGAACAGACCCG
Source organism: Burkholderiaceae bacterium (assembly GCA_041688825.1). Lineage (GTDB taxonomy): Bacteria > Pseudomonadota > Gammaproteobacteria > Burkholderiales > Burkholderiaceae_B > Algicoccus. The sequence goes on from JBDNHM010000157.1 coordinate 48,047, forward strand.
CTTTGTGAATAAGTATGCCCATGCGCTACGCTTCGTTATTTTTTATTGATTGAAAACGCTCAGATGAAACGGCAACAAAGCGAACTTGGTCGCCAGGTTCAAGCAAGCTGGGCTGTGCTCGGTTCATATCAAAAAGTGTGACGGGGGTCATGCCAATCACATGCCACCCGCCAGGTAAAACATTTGGGTAAATGCTTGTCTGTCGGTTGGCAATAGCAACTGAACCGGCCGGCACAGCAGTTCTTGGCGTATGACGTCTAGGTATATCAAAGCATTCATTGTGAATGCCAATATAAGGTTGACCGGGCGCAAACCCAACCATGTATACGCGGCTTAATGATTCAGTGTGTTGCCGAATAACGTCGTGTATTGAACATTGTGCTGTTTGTGCAACGAACTCAAGATCAATACCGTATTCGATGTCGTAACAAACGGGTATTTCTATGATGCGAGACTCAACTAACGATTGATCAAGCGGTTGATCTAAAAACCTTTGCGCAGCCCTTTCAAAGTAACCGATGGGGTCATTTTGATGATCGGGGTGTGGCTCAAACTGAATCGCAACGGTAATGAATGAGGGTATGACATCGGTCACCCCGCTGAGTGTTGCAAGCCTAAATCGTTGCGCCAGGCTCAAACATTTGAGCCCGGTGTCAGCATCAATGCGGTCACCGAGATCAAAAATGATGCAACGATCGCCCTGTGTGCGAATCACTTTGCAAACAACGATGTCATATTTTGAAAGGCTTTGAACTCAATGGCGTTGCCAGAAGGGTCTTTAAAAAACATAGTGGCTTGTTCACCCGCTTCGCCCTTAAAGCGAATGTACGGCTCGATAATAAATTGAGTACCCGCAGCTTTAAGTTTTTCAGCCAATGATTCCCAAGCTGTCATAGAGAGCACAACACCAAAGTGACGCACGGGTACGTTATGTGCGTCAACCGCGCTGGTGGCGGCCGCAGTACACGCTTCAGGTGATAAATGAGCCACGATTTGGTGACCATAAAAATTAAAGTCGATCCAATCGGGTGAACTACGGCCTTCAGGGCAGCCTAATACTTCACCATAAAAATGCCGTGCAATATCAAGGTTGTGAACAGGAAAAGCTAAATGAAAAGGGGGCATGGTTTGTGTGGCGGTATTCATATAAAAACCTCAAAAAGTAACAATGCATTTGAACAACAAAGAAAACGAGTTACATCTTGTCTATTAGACAAGAAACCATCAGATCACATCATGGCCTATTTAATAAAAACCCATCAGCTCACATCGTGGCTTATTTAACATAACATTAGTACTGGACTTAAGATCGCTGAGTTTAAAATTACTGAGCTTTAGATTACTGAGCTTTAAATTACTCAGTTTAAGACACTGGCGGGGTCTCGAACACTAAGCTAAAACAACTGCCTTCGTTAGGCCAGCTGTCGATCTCAAGTTTAGCGTTATGGCGCATTGCAATATGCTTGGTAATAGCCAAACCTAAGCCCGTTCCACCCAAAGCGCGTGAACGCCCGCGATCGACCCGATAAAACCGCTCACTTAACCGTGGAATATGTTCTGGCGCAATGCCAATACCCGTGTCAGTTACGCTGAACCGAGGGCACCCCGCATCATCAATTGCCCATTGAACCTGAATGTTCCCACCCGCTGGGGTGTATCGAATGGCATTGTTTAGTAAATTTGAAAAAGCAGAGGCTAGCTCTGATTGGCTACCTTTAAGATACAAATGAGGCGTTATGTGCCATTCAAAATGATGCTTACCGCCCGATAGCGCTTCAGCTTCTAGGCGAAGGGTGTCAAAAAGAACGGGTAGATCAATCGTTAATTGTTCTGCTTGTGCGGTTGATTCTAAGTCTGAAAGTGTTAATAGCTCAGCGACAAGACCCTGCATTCGATGGGCTTGATCGTGCATTAACTCAATGTAATGCTGCTTTTGTTCTGCAGACAAGGCGTCAGGCGGCGCGTCTTTTAACGTTTCTAAGAAACCAGCTAAAACCGTTAAGGGGGTGCGAAGTTCATGTGACACGTTGGCAACAAAATCACGCCTTGTGGTTTCAAGACGGTCAATTTGAGTCATGTCGCGCGTGATCAGTAAGCGTTGATTGCCGGCATAATTAACCAACTGCATCACCAGTCGTTTGTCTTGTCCGGCCTGTGTCAGGTTTTGTAAAATGGGCTCTGGCCACTCGGGTTGCCTTGCGTATCGAATAAAATCAGGTTGACGCAGTAAGTTTAAAAGAGATTGCCCCACATCAAGTGTTTGATCAAGATTGAGGTGTTGCTTTGCAGCGCGGTTAAACCATGCAATTTTAAATTTTTGGTCAAGCGCAACCACCCCTACAGGCAACGCTTGCGCGGCTGACACAATAGCGCGAGCCGTTTCTTGCGCAACAGCGGCAGAGTCGGTTTGCATTTTTGTAAAGCGTTGCAGTTGTGCGACGACATCTGCCCATGGGCCAATATACTTCGGTGCAATATTGGTCGTTGGCGACTTAGCCCATTTAGCGATTTTGGCGCCCTGATAGCGCCGCCATGTCATTATGAGGCCGGTGCTTAATGCGAGTAAAGCCCAACCCCAAACATTTTTTAAAAAAAGCGTCCAAACGCTTGCGATCAGCGCCCAAAAAACGAACCATAAGAAAGTATGATGCCATTGCATAAGTGTGATTTTCGCACGATGTGTCGTTTATTAATAAATGACCTGACGAGTAAAGCGGTAACCGCTGCCACGAACGGTTTCAATATGACGGTCGTGCCTTGTGGTCTCAAGCGCTTTGCGCAAGCGACGAATGTGAACGTCAACGGTTCGTTCTTCGACAAACACGTGATCGCCCCAGACTAGATCAAGCAGTTGTGTTCTTGAAAAAACCCTTTCAGCGTGCGTCATAAAAAAGTGTAGTAAGCGAAACTCAGTTGGACCAATATTTAAGGGCTGTCCGTTGCCCGTTAATCGGTGCGAGACGGGGTCAAGTATTAACCCCCCTGCTTCAGTCATATCGTCAGTTAATTGCGGTGCACGACGTCGTAACACGGCTTTGATGCGTGCCATCAGCTCTTTGGGTGAAAACGGTTTAGTGATGTAGTCGTCTGCGCCCGCCTCGAGGCCGTCAAGTTTGTCTTGTTCAGCCCCCTTTGCGGTCAACATGATGACGGGCACTGATTTTGTGCGGGCATCAGCGCTTAGGCGTCGTGCAAAGGCTAAGCCTGAAGTGCCAGGCAGCATCCAGTCGAGCAAAATCAAGTCGGGTAACTCAGCTCGTATGATTGTGTCAGCTTGGGCGGCATCAAAGGCGCGTAACACCTTATGACCGGCAAAAGAAAGGTTGACGGCAATCAGTTCTTGAATGGCGGGCTCGTCTTCAACAACTAAAATGGTGCTTGACATCGTTTTTACGCTTTTTTTAGGTGGGTCATGTTGTAAAAAGTAAGCTTCATCATATGACTTTAATATGTCAAGTATGTGACAGTGTGTTTTGTCACCCAGCATGCGCTAAGATAAAGCATCATATTTTTTTGGTATTTAGCGCTGCAAATAACACCATCCAGTGGTTTGCTTGCTGGTCGAGAAAAGAAAATAAACCTTAAGAAAAGAACGCTTAAAAATATATGTCTGAACAAAAAACACATTTTGGTTTTAAAACGGTAGACCCATCTGAAAAAGCACGTAAAGTCGCTGAAGTTTTTGATTCGGTGGCAACTCGCTACGACATCATGAATGACCTGATGTCAGGCGGTTTGCATCGTATATGGAAAGCTTTTGCAATGAGTCGTGCGGCGGTGCGCCCGGGTATGCGTGTGCTTGATATTGCAGGTGGCACGGGCGATTTAGCCCAAATCATGGCAAAACAAGCTGGGCCAACAGGCGAGGTCTGGCTGACTGACATCAATGAATCAATGCTGCGGGTAGGGCGCGATCGATTGCTTGATGCCGGCCAAGTGTTGCCCACAGCGGTTTGCGACGCTGAAAAACTGCCTTTTCCTGATCGTTATTTTGATCGCGTGACGGTTGCGTTTGGATTGCGAAATATGACCCATAAAGACTTAGCATTGGCTGAAATGGCTCGGGTTTTAAAGCCTGGCGGTAAGCTTTTGGTGCTTGAGTTTTCAAAAATTGCTAAGCCACTTGCCCCGCTTTATGACTGGTATTCGTTCAATATTTTGCCGTGGTTGGGGCAAAAGGTCGCGGGTGATGCCGATAGTTACCGCTATTTGGCAGAGTCAATACGTATGCATCCAGACCAAGAAACCCTTAAATCGATGCTTGAAACAGCAGGGTTGATGCGTGCGCAGTTTTTTAACTTAACGGGTGGTATTGCTTCGTTGCATGAGGGCGTAAAAGGCCTAAAAAACGAGGGAAAACCCAGGTAAAAAACGAAAAAATATAGCAAAATCAACGGAACTTCCTACTTTTTCTATGGTCTTTGATATATCTGATCTTTAAATCTATAAGATATTAATAATTCTTGCTTTTTTTTAGCGTTTTTAAATCTCGTTGTTTATTTGTTTATTTGTTAATTATTTGATTGACCCTTTTAAGGTGATAAAAATGTCTTATTTCTTGTCTCGACTGTTAGCCGTGACGATTTTATTTGGTAGTGGTTTTGCCATGACAGCCGTAAGTTTTGATGCTGAAGCTAAACGCTTTGGTGGCGGTTCAAGTGCTGGGCGTCAGTCATCAAATGTCATGCAGCAACGTCAAGCGGTTACCCCCCCAGCTGCTGCGGCTACGGCGGGTGCGGCGGCTGCGACTACAGGTGCTAAAGCAGCGGGTTCACGCTGGCTGGGCCCCATTGCGGGTATTGCAGCCGGTTTAGGTATAGCCGCCTTGCTTTCACATTTTGGTCTAGGCGGTGCATTGGCCGACATATTAACCATTGCTTTAATTGCTGGTTTGGCATTTTTTGCGATTCGATTCATTATGGGTCGCCTTTCAGGTCAAAACAAATTGGCGACTCAGGCGGCAGGTAATGCGCCCAACAACATGAATCGTGAATCTTATCAGCAGCAAGTCACGGCACGGCAGTCTAATGAGCAAATTGGTGGTGGTGAGCAACCCACTACGCTTGATACTGCGATTGGTAGTTGGTTCATTCCTGCAAATTTTGATCAAGCCACTTTTTTAAGCGAATCAAAAAAGCAGTTTGTTGCCATTCAAAAAATTTGGGATCAAGGCGATACAGCCTCACTAAGCAATGTTTTAACTGAAGACATGTTGGCTGAGTTTTCTGAACAGTTGTCACACCGTGAAAGTGCCAATACGACTGAAGTTGTTATTTTGAATGCTGATTTATTAGGTATTGAAAAAATAGCCGATGGCTATTTGGCGAGCGTACAGTTTTCAGGCATGATTCGTGAAGATGATAACCCTGAAGCTAAAGGCTTTGAAGAGGTTTGGAACTTGTATAAAGGCCAATCGGGTGGTTGGTTGTTGGCCGGTATTCAGCAAAATAAAGTAGGTTAAGCTTCAAAGCGAATGTCAAATAGTCAAGAATGCATCTTGCGGTGCTGACAAAAGACAGCAACTAAAAGATATTAACCGCCTAGGTTTGATAATAAAAAGCAAACCGGGTTGTTGAAAATGTTTACACAAAACGCCCATTGACTGGGCGTTTTGTTATTTACGCGTTCCAATTCGTTACACTAAGTACGTATCTTAATTTTGGCTATTTTCGACCTATAAAGCGATTAACTAACCGTGTCACTTATTCTTAAATCGAGGCCCGCTTTGCCTGATATGTCGCCCCGAGCGCTTATTCAGGCGGCTTTAACTCGGTTGTTGCAGCGTTACCCTAGCGCCCAAGCGCTGCTTGCTCAACATGCGGGCAAAACTTTTGCAATCTTAGCCGAGCCGTTAAAAGGCTTATTTACAATAGAACACGATGGTCAACTGGTCTTTGCAGACGACGCGATTGTGCCCAATGTCACGATCGAAGTTGATCTCAGGCGGGTTGATTGGGTGCAATGGGCAACATCTGAAAGCCGTTTTGATTTGGTTTCAGTCACACGCGTAACAGGTGATGCGGGTTTAGCGCAAACCTTGTCGGGTCTATTGCAAACGTTGCGCCCCGACATTGAAGATTTACTGGCTGAAAGAGTGGGTGACATACCCGCTCGCAACCTCGTTCAGGCAGTCAAAAGTCTGCAGCAAGGCGTGATGCAATCAGGGCAACGTGCCGCTGAAAATGTTGCTGAATATTTATCGCATGAAACTGCTGTACTGACCCCGCATGTTGTATTAAAAGAATTTTCTGCTTCTTTACAAAAACTTGTATTGCGTTTGCAACAACTTCAATCTCAACAACAGCAACTTGATCAAAGAATTAAACAGATCGTGGCTCAAAAAAAATCTAACCAAGGGCCTTCACCATGATGACTTTTTTACGCTTGATTCGTATCATATGGGTCGGCTTAAAGTACCGGCTTGACGAGCTGGTGCTTTCAAGTTTTGATCACCCTGTCGCGGTTTTCATTGTGCGTGTCATTACATTTGGCAAAGCGCCTAAAATGCCGCGCGGTATGCGTTTGCGTTTGGCCCTCGAATCATTGGGCCCTGTGTTTGTTAAATTTGGTCAAGTGCTATCAACCCGTCGTGATCTGATTCCCCCTGATTTAGCTGACGAGTTAGCGTTGTTGCAAGACCATGTGGCACCCTTTCCCTCAATTCAAGCCAGTCGTGCAATTGAATTGGCATTGGGTGCACCGCCCAACGAGTTGTTTGCACATTTTGAGTTCGACCCGGTTGCTTCAGCGTCGATCGCGCAAGTGCACTTTGCAACATTACATGATGGCCGTGAGGTTGCCGTTAAAGTTTTGCGCCCTGGCATGCTTGAGGTCATTGAAAAAGATTTGTCACTGATGCGTGTGGTGGCAGGGTTGGTGCAACGATTGTTGCCTGATGGGCCGCGCTTGAAGCCCTATGAAGTGGTGGCAGAGTTCGATAAACACCTGCACGATGAACTTGACCTTTTGCGCGAGGCTTCAAACTGTAGCCAATTACGACGCAATTTCTCGCCGGGTACACCGCGTGGCGACTTGCTTATGGTGCCCGAAGTCGTTTGGGATTTCTGCGCTGTCAACGTCTTTACAATGGAACGTATGTACGGCTTCCCCGTGAGTCAAATGGCGCGCATGCAAGAGGCCGGTATTGATATTAAAGATTTGGCAAAAAAAGGAGTTGAAATTTTTTTTACCCAAGTGTTCACCGATGGTTTCTTTCATGCCGATATGCACCCCGGCAATATTTATGTATCGAACCAACCCGAAACGTTGGGCCGATATATTGCATTAGATTTTGGTATTGTCGGGTCGCTTTCAGAATTTGATAAAAATTACTTAGCGCAAAATTTCTTAGCGTTCTTTTTGCGAGATTACCGGCGCGTAGCGCGACTGCACATTGAGTCTGGCTGGGTCCCTGCCAACACCCGAGAAGAAGAGCTTGAAGGTGCCATTAGGGCTGTGTGCGAGCCTTATTTCGATCGACCCCTAGCTGAAATCTCGTTAGGTCAGGTTTTATTACGCTTATTTCAGACGTCACGTCGTTTTCATGTGGAAATTCAGCCGCAGCTGGTTTTGCTACAAAAAACCCTATTAAATGTAGAAGGTTTAGGTCGAGAGCTCAACCCACAGTTAGACTTATGGGACACCGCTAAACCGTATCTAGAAAAATGGATGCATGAGCGTGTGGGCTTGAAGGCTTTGCAAAACAAAATCAAATCTGAGGCGGTGCAGTGGGCCCAGTGGTTGCCAGAGTTTCCGAGGTTAATGCACGAGTCGCTTAGTCGGCCTGATTTAACACCTGTGGTTTGGCAAGAATTACGTTCTCTTAGAAAAGAGCGACAGCAGTCAAACCGATTGATGACGGTTTTAATTGTTGTGATTGCATTGAGTCTTGCCGTTGGGTTGTATCGCTTTTGGTAATTGAAATTTGGTTTGAGTGATGATTAAATTGTTGTGTCAAGGCAACTCAATCGAAATATATTACTATTTACTTTCTTTTGTACTCTTTTGTTGTTATTTGTCATTATTTTGTAAGATTATTTCTGTTACACCTAAAGCTAAGATCAAAAAAAGGTAATTTTTATGCTTTATCCTGAATTATTTAAATCGCTAGAATCGGTTCGTTGGAATATGGACACTGACATTCCTTGGGCTGAATTTGATGCCAGCAAGCTCACCGATGAGCAAGCACAAACCATCAAAATGAACGCCATTACTGAATGGGCTGCCTTACCTGCTACGGAAATGTTTCTGCGCGATAACCGCGGTGACAGTGACTTTTCAGCATTTATGTCAATTTGGTTTTTCGAAGAGCAAAAACATTCTTTGGTACTGATTGAGTATCTGCGTCGATTTTGCCCAGACTTCATGCCCACTGAAGAAGAGTTGCACAATGTGCGTTTTGAGTTTGATGCAGCGCCTCCGCTTGAGACCTTGATGTTGCATTTTTGTGGCGAGGTGCGGTTAAACCACTGGTATCGTTGTGCGGCAGACTGGCATACTGAACCTGTTATCAAAGCGATCTATAAAACTGTTGCGCAAGATGAAGCGCGCCATGCGGGCGCTTACTTACGTTATATGAAGCGTGCATTGACCGTTCATAGTCAAGATTTAGCATTACAGGCACGCCGTGCGTTTTCAAAAATCGGCGTGTTGATGGCGTCAGCCCATCGAACACCGCAGGCATTACATCCGACTAATTTGCACGTTAATAAAGAGATGTTCCCCAACGATACGGTTCAATCAAAACTGCCTGAGCCGGGTTGGTTAGAGCGCTGGCTTGATCATCAAATACGTTTTGATAACGCATGGGAAACAAAAGTTAGCCAACGTATTTTGCATAATTTATCTTTATTGATGGGTTCTACTTTCGAGTCTGTACAAGACTTGAACCGTTACCGTAAATCACTTGGCGTTTTAGCACCAACCCCTGCATGACAGCGCGTTTTGAACGTAAGGTGCAGACTCGCCAAGCGCTTCAAAACGTCATTGCGATGGGAAAATTAGCCCGACCCATCATTTTTACAAATGGTGTTTTTGATATCTTGCATCGGGGTCATGTCACATACCTTGATGAGGCTGCGCAGTTAGGCGGTACGTTGATTGTGGGCGTCAACACCGACGCGTCAGTGAGGCGTTTAGGTAAAGCGCTTGATCGTCCCTTAAATAATGAACACGACCGCGCAGCATTACTGGCAGCTTTAGCGTGTGTCGATGTGGTGACAATATTTGATGAAGACACACCTTGCGAAGTGATCGAGGCACTCAGGCCCGACATCATTGTTAAAGGGGGCGATTACGATATGGCAGCGCTACCTGAAACCACAATTGTGCAATCGTGGGGCGGTAAAGCCTTAGCAATACCGTTTGAGTTTGAGCGATCAACCACAGCAATGGTAAAAAAAATACGTCAAACATAAATGATGGCTAGGTATGAAGCTGAACATTCACTGCATCAGCAAAGCCTAATCCACCAACAAAGCCTTAAATTACTTTACTTTAGTACTATTAGGGGTTTGACGATTAAGGTTCAAACCCTGAGGCAAATCGTACATGATGCCAGTACCGGCTGAACCCGGTGGGCGCAACATTTGTGCGACGGCAAGTAAATCATCTTCAGATAACGACCCGCTGTTAGCGCGCAATCGTAAACCGGCCATCAAGGTTTCGTAACGGGCTCGAGCCAAGTCGCGTTTAGTTACAAACAGTTGTTGTTGAGCATTTAAAACGTCAAGATTAATTCGAACGCCTACGTCATAACCGGTTAAGTTGGCCTGCAATGAGGCCAAGCTTGATTTCTCACTTGCTTGCAAACCTTTGACGCGAGCTAAACCTGCCGTAACACCATTGAAGTATTGTTTTGAAAGCTGAATTGAACGACGACGTATAGCTTCAAGATCATAAACTGATTTTTGTTGAAGCTCAGTCTTTTCAAGCACAGTGGCATTGACGCCACCACCGCTGTAAATCGGTACGCTAAGGGTAAGACCAACTGAGTTATCAATTGTGCGACCGTCATAAAAGGGGCGAATTTGGCTATTGCCTACGGTATTGCTGGTTGACGACGCTGAGAGATTGAGTGAAGGGTAATGGCCAGCTTTAGCAATTTCGACATCGTACTCAGTGATACGAATTTGAATGCGCCCACGTACGACATCAAGATTGGCAGAAGAAGCTTGGTCAGACCATGCTGCTAAATTATTCGGGGCAGGCGCTGGCAAGTTGACGGTGTAAGGTAACGCTGCCAAGTCAGTCGGTTGAATACCAATCATGCGTGTGAGTGCGTCTTCAGTATTGGTCACTTCATTTTCAGAACTGATAATGTTGGCTGAAATCAGATCAAACCGAGCTTGCGCTTCGAGCGCATCGGTAATTGTGGCATTTCCCAACTCAAAACGCCTTTTAGCGGAAGCGAGTTGTTCACCTATAGATTGTTTTTCAGCCCGTAAAGCAGCCAAACTGTCTTGTGCAGTGAGAATGTCAAAATAAGACTGAGACAAACGCAGCATAAGGTCTTGGTAGGCAAGTTGAAGCGCTATTTCAGCACCTGCGACCACCATTTTAGATTGCTGAAAGGTATTTAGAGCTGACCAATTAAAGACAGGCTGGTTTAGTGCCAAAGTCCAGGCAGACCGCGCGCCGTTATAGACTTGACTCAATGCGCCCGTCGCTCGACTATCAAGATAAGCACCCGTCAGTGAACCTGACATATTGGGCAAAAGACCTGCCTGTGCTTGTGGTAACTTTTGTAACTGGGCCCGATAGTTTGCGCGGGCAGCTGAATACGTAGGGTCGTTAGTGAGGGCGAGTTGCCAAGCTTGGCTCAAGTCAAGTGCCCACACGTTCGGCGCAAACGCACTAAGGGTTAGCAGCGAACAAAACAACAGAGCACGACGTAAAAGTGCAGTCATAAAAATGATGTTTTAGAACTTAAATTGAGAAACATGTGGGCCAACAAGTGGCTTGATGACTGTCTCAAAAAGTGATTGGGTTTCAAAGCTGGCAGCAGTCGTACGGGTAATTTTGATGGCAGTCATGACAGGGGTTTGACCCACTACCACCACTAAACGCCCACCAATACGTAATTGATATTTTAAAGAGTCGGGTACGCTGGGTAAAGAACCCGTCATTAAAATGGCGTCGTATTCGTTGCTACCCCAACCTTTGCAGCCGTCACCAGTTTCAACCGTGACTTGATTAATCAGATTTTGACGTAAATTTTCTTGTGCGAAGGCAACCAATTTGGGGTCGATTTCAACTGTCGTAATTTGGCGTGCAATATGTGCCAACATGGCCGCTTGATAGCCTGAACCGGTACCAATTTCAAGTACACAATCGTCTTGAGACAAATCAAGTGCTTGCGCTAAACGCGCCTCTATTTTAGGGCTGAGCATGGTTTGATGCGTGTCGCCAGACGGTAAAACCAGCGGTATTTCTAGATCAGAAAATGCTAAAGCGCGCATAGAAGGGGGCGTAAACTTTTCGCGACGCACTGCAAACAAAGCCGCTATGACTTTATCGTCATAGACGTCCCACGGTTTGATTTGCTGCTCAACCATGTTGAAGCGTGCGGTTTCCATCTCTGACAAATTTGTAGCATTCATTTGCTATAACTCAAAAAAACGATGTGACAAAACTCACAACACTTATTGTAAGGGGGTTTTCTGCCACAGTTGGTGAAAGTGGTGCACCGGGCCGTGACCCTGGCCGACTGTTAGCTGATGCGATTGAGCAATAGCGTTTACCAAGTACTGTTTGGCATGGCGTGCAGCGTCTTCTGTGGTTTGACCATGACCGAGCAACGTAGCCAGAGCAGCAGACAGGGTGCAGCCCGTACCATGGGTGTTTTGGGTGGCAATACGGTAACCCGGTAACTCAATCATGACGTCTCCGTCATGCAAAAAATCGGTGGTGTCTTCGCCAGGCAAATGACCGCCTTTTAAGAACACCCAACGGTGGCCTTTATGATTCATCATTTCACGTAATTGCTCAGCAACTCGGCGCATATCGCGTTTTGATTCTATGGCACCGCGTTCAAGCAACACTGAAGCTTCTGGTAAGTTTGGGGTTATGAGGGTGGCTAAGGGTAAAAGTGCTTCACGCAGAGCATGCACAGCTTTTGTCTCAAGCAACATGGCGCCACTTTTTGAAACCATAACGGGGTCAAGCACAATATGGGGTGGCGCTTTGAGTGCCAAGCGTTCTGCAACGGTTTCGATCACGGGGGCCTGCCCCAACATGCCAATCTTCAAAGCGTTGATGACGACATCGTCAAACAGCGTATCAATTTGATGTCCTACGAAGCGGGGCGAAACGGGTTCAATTTCTGTCACCGTTTGGGTGTTTTGAGCCGTTAATGCCGCCACCACTGCGCAGGCATAACCCCCCAACGCACTGATCGCTTTAACATCAGCCAACACGCCAGCACCACCCGAGGGGTCAATGCCAGCAATAGTTAAGATGTTAGGAATGGACTGAGTCATGAAGCGTTAGCTTTCGAGCTAATTGAAGGCATTAAACCGGCACTCGGTGAGGTTGGCATGCCAGAATACGTTTTACGGGGAACGCGGCCCGCTAAGAATGCTTCACGGCCCGCTTCAACTGCCTTACGCATGGCGCTGGCCATTAAAATGGGGTCGGTTGCACCGGCAATGGCTGTGTTCATTAAAATTGCGTCACAACCCAGTTCCATCGCGATGGCTGCGTCTGAGGCAGTACCGACACCGGCATCAACTAAAACCGGCACACGTGATTGGTCAATAATCAGTTTTAAATTCCAAGGGTTCAAAATACCCATGCCTGAACCAATTAGCGAGGCCAACGGCATAACCGCAATGCAACCGATATCTTCAAGCATGCGGCACTGAATCGGGTCGTCAGTGCAGTAAACCATGACCTCGAAACCCTCATCAACAAGAGTTTTAGCGGCAATCAAGGTTTCTGGCATGTTGGGAAATAAGGTGTGCGAATCGCCCAGCACTTCAAGCTTGACCAAACGATGGTCGTCTAAAAGCTCGCGCGCTAGACGCAAAGTGCGAACCGCATCGTCAGCGGTGTAGCAACCGGCCGTGTTGGGCAGCAATGTGAATTGATTGGGGGGTACAAAATCAAGCAAGCTTTGCTCGCCCTTGTTTTGACCAATATTGGTACGGCGAATAGCAACTGTCACAATTTCAGCGCCACTCATATCGATTGCTCGACGCGTTTCTTCAAAGTCGCGGTACTTACCGGTTCCGATTAAAAGACGCGATTGATAGGTTTTATTGGCAATGACGAGGGGTTTGGGGTCGGACATAAAGCACTCTGTTGTTTTTGATGAAAGTATATGAACTGATTATTGCTGAACTGCTTGTTGCTGAACTGCTTGTTGCTACGGTATTAAAATGTTGCAATGTCAAATTTATTGTTCTGTGTTGGCATTGACTCAATAAAGACTTAGTAAGACTTATAAAGATTTATTCTGTGCCTATTGTGTGGCCTGTTGTAATTGATTGCAAATGCGTTCAGCTGCCTCAATGAAACGAGGGCCAGGTCGAAACAACTCGTCAGCATTCACAGCAAGTACTTTAGCCTTTAAATCAGCCAACTTGGGGGG
>JBDNHM010000158.1:0-2149 GCA_041688825.1 Burkholderiaceae bacterium
CATGCAGAAGCTGAATGAATTTATTTAGTTAATGAGTTAATTCGTTAATTCGTTAATTACATTGTCGCTTGATGAGCAACAACAGCAGATAAAATGATAACAATAATTTACAGCTCATAAAATATAGAACATATAGAACATATAGAACATATAGAACATATAGAACATATAGAAAAATCATGAAACTTTCAGACATTTCGACACCCGCGGCCTTGCTTGATATTGACCGCATGCAACACAACATCACGCGCATGCAGTCGCGTATGACCAATTTGGGTGTACGTTTTCGCCCGCATGTCAAAACTTCAAAATGCATAGAAGTTGCGCAAGCTCAAATTAGGGCTGGGGCGCATGGCATTACGGTGTCGACGATTAAAGAGGCCGAGCAATTTTTTTTAGCGGGCATCACAGATATTTTGTATGCCGTAGGCATCACGGCTAATAAATTTACACAAGCACGGGTATTACTTCAAAAGGGTTGTGATCTTAAAGTGTTAACCGATAGCGTGCAATCGGCCGCAGCCATCTCAGCATTTGCTGTAGCTAACGATATTCACTTTAAAGTCATGATTGAGATCGACACCGATGACCACCGATCAGGCATCAAACCTGACAGCCCTCAACTACTAGAGGTCGCGCAAGCATTGGCGGCGGGTGGTACTGAGTTGGTAGGCGTCATGACACATGCGGGCTCAAGCTACGACCTCAATACACCTGAATCATTGATTCAAATGGCAGAGCAAGAACGCTCAGGTTGCGTGCTTGCAGCGCAACGTCTTCGCGACGCGGGTTTTACATGCCCTGTTGTGAGTGTGGGCTCTACCCCCACTGCGCTATCTGCACAAAGTTTAGAAGGTGTGACCGAAGCGAGAGCGGGTGTGTATGTGTTCTTTGACTTAGTCATGTACAACATAGGTGTCTGTGAAATCGATGATATGGCCTTAAGTGTTCTCACAACCGTTATTGGCCACCAACAAGAGAAAGGCTGGGTCATTGTCGACGCGGGTTGGATGGCCATGAGTCGCGATCGGGGTACACAAAAGCAGACAGTAGACTTCGGTTATGGGCAGGTCTGTGATTTAGCTGGCAAGCCTTTAACGGGCTATTTCATGACGGGTGCGAATCAAGAGCACGGCATCATCTCTAAGCGCAGTGAGCCTGATCTGTCAATCGCAAACCACTTTCCAGTCGGTACACCATTACGTATTTTGCCTAATCATGCCTGTGCAACGGCGGCACAATTTCCTGAGTACCAGGCATTAACATCGCAGCAAAATATTCAGGTTTGGCCACGTTTTTATGGTTGGTAACAAGACCATCGGCTCGTCGAACCGCAGGCCTACAAAGCATAAGATAACAACCACCCCACCAAGCCACTACCGATGACCACCAACCAAGGCGGAAGCTTCCAAAACATCAACGCGACGAGAGCGACGAGCGCCAGCGCAAAATCTTGGGGTGTGAAAATGGCACTTGTCCAGACCGGCTGATAGAGCGCGGCCAACAAGAGGCCAACCACGGCGGCGTTGACCCCGACCAGCGCCGCTTGTGTACGCAAGCTGTGCCGCAACCGCTCCCAAAACGGGAGTACGCCAACCACCAGCAGAAACGATGGCGCGAAGATCGCAAGCAGACAGATGAGGCCGCCGACCCAGCCAGACGGCGAGGTGCTCATCGATGCCCCCAGGAATGCAGCGAACGTAAACAGGGGGCCGGGCACGGCCTGCGCAGCGCCGTAGCCAGCTAAAAAAACGTCATTACTGACCCAGCCGGTGGGGACAACCTCTGTTTGCAGCAGCGGCAGCACAACGTGGCCACCACCAAAAACAAGTGACCCGGCACGAAAAAAAGCGTCAACCATGGTCATACTTTGACTCGGCATCAGTTGAGCCAAAACAGGCAAGCCAAACAGCAAAACAAAAAAAAGTGTCAACCAGATCACGCCGGCACGGTGGGTAACCTTGATGGGCAGCGGTTCGTGGGCGCCGACTTGAATGGGCTTGAACACCAACAACCCGGTGATGGCAGCAGCACCAATCACGCCGATCTGCACCCATGCTGACGGCACCAGGAGAGCAACACAGGTCGCAACCGCCATGATGGTGACGCGCGGCACATCTGTACACAGGTTGCGTGCCATGCCCCATAC
>JBDNHM010000159.1:0-2640 GCA_041688825.1 Burkholderiaceae bacterium
GTGAACACACAGGTGAGTGTCCCTAGAAGATTGCGTCGTCGTTTACGTGCTGCAGTTCATTGGGTGCAGAACGGCAAGATTTCAATGTGGCACGATTTAGATCAAACATCAACATCTTTACAAGGGCGACTATCATTCTTACAAATGGTGCACCCACAAGAGGCTTTGGCGTTGAAGAAGCGACTGACTGAGGTTGCTGCCAATAAACCCTTGAAAAAAAAGGTTACGGATTCAGATGAGTAACGTAACTGAAAATATGACAGCTGTTGCTGAAGTTAGATTAATTCACGGTAGTAGCGCAGCGATGTCAGATTTGTTAGACGGTTCAGTTGATTTGATTGTTACAAGCCCGCCCTATTATTCGCCTGTAACAGAACAAAAACTAGACCGTGGTGTTAGTGAAAAAGATGACCTAGATGAACTTAATCAAGAAATACAGATTTTTGCTTGGAGCTTAAGAGGTGCATTCGAAGAAGCCCAACGGGTTTTGCGATCCGGAGGTTGCTTGGTATTGCAAACGCGAGATGTACGTCTAAGACACATTCTTTCACCAGTCGAGAGTATTCATCGCCAGATAATTGAGGCAACAGGACTATGTCTTTACACTAAGCATTTTTGGATGCCTATTCATCAAACGCTTACGCGAAGGCGTTTGAACTCATCCCTCGTTAAACGTTATGGTCCAATCGGGAATGATGCAGAAGTTTTTTTGGTTTTTATTAAACCGGGTGATGTAATGAAGCACACGTTTAGTTCAGCAGATGCTGAACTACTGCTCACGTCTCTCAAGCGATCGTCATCAAGTCGATCCAAATTGCATCACCGCTACCCGTCACCAGCGAATGTGATAAAAAATTTAATACGATGCTATTCGCGACCTTCTGACTTAGTTCTTGACCTTTTTACTGGTGGGGGTACAACCTTAATCGCTGCTCGCGAATTGGGGAGACATGCAATTGGGTATGAAATTGATTTCGAAGCACTTGATCTAGCGCGACGCGTTATTAAAGATAGCTCAAGCTTTCACGAAGGTAAAGACCCCGTATTATGAAAGAAACTACAAAAACTGTTATGGTAGCCTCATCTTCGTTAGCTTACTGGGCAGCTGCTAAGTTTGCCCAAGAAAATAAAAAGCATCAAATTATTAAGGCAGTGCAGGCATTGTTTGAGGAGCAAAGCTCAAATGCTGTTGCACAAAAATTCATTCAGGATGCCCTAAGTGGAATGAATGAAGCTATCTTACCTTTTGCACGAGAACCTATTGATATTTACGCAACTGCGATTAATATAAAAAAAAATAGCAAACCTGATTTTGTTTTTTTTGACGCCGCTACCCAAGTCGAGGCTGGGTACTTTAAAGTATCAGAAAATGAAGTAACCTATATTGATTCTGTGCAACCGCTCAATAAAATTTTTGAATATTTTAGTGTCGATCAAGTGGCTCATACGCTTCAAGTTTTAAAGGGAATCGATGCACAGCCTCCCGTACTGACGATGTATGAAGATGATGATTCAGATCTTCAGGTACATACTAATTTAAAAAGTTCTCTAACATTTGCACACAACTCTGCAGAAGCGACGCTGTATATTTTTAATTTTCAAAATGAACTCAACAGCAACACTAATTTAAATAATTTAAAGTTAGGTAAATTCCCAATAAGAAAAAGTCAATATGGATTTACACTCAAAATTAACTTGGCTGAAAAGCTACTTGAATTACATGCTGCGTCTTTGCAAGGGTATTGGTTACTCATGCATACCAAAGAATTTGAGTTCGTTTGTGAGCTTCCGAACTTTACTGAAGACCGACAAGTGAAAGTTGGTTGGATCTATCCAATTAGTTTAATGCGAAGCCTGACGTCAGGATCAGACCAAGTTATAACAGTTGATTTGAAAAAGGCATCTAAGTTGTTTGGACATCATCGTTGGTTTGGTTGCAACACCATAGATCAGTGGCTTAAGGTAATTGCTGTCGCTGAGCAACACTGATAAAAACGACTATGTATTTTTTGTAATTAATTTAATGTTTTAAACACAAGCCTCAAAAAAAATATGAAACCAACACGTCTAAGTAAGGTTCTTGAATCTCTTTTACAAACCCGTTGGCCTGCCTTCATATGGGGGCCACCAGGAATCGGTAAAAGTGCAATCGTTAAAGAGGTTGCACGTGCAAATAAGCTGCCTGTGATTGATCTTCGTGCTTCATTGTTAGATCCAACTGATTTACGAGGTATTCCATCAATTCAAAATGGGTTAGCTGTTTGGTGCCCTCCATCCTTCTTACCAAAAGAAGGACAACCTGCTGGTGTATTGTTTCTCGACGAACTAAATGCCGCTCCGCCTTTAGTGCAAGCTAGCTTATATCAATTGGTTATGGACCGGCGCGTTGGCGAATATGAATTGCCTAAAGGCTGGTGGATTGTAGCTGCAGGTAATCGTCAACAAGATCGTGCAGTAACGTTTAGGATGTCTAGCGCCTTAGCGAATAGGTTTGTGCACATCGATCTTGAAGCAGATATCGCTGATTGGCGTTCGTGGGCTATTGAACACCAATTAGATTTGAATGTTATTTCGTTTTTGGGTGTACGCCCAACATTATTATGGCAAGAACCAGGAGAGGATGCGGCATTTTCTACCCCA
>JBDNHM010000160.1:0-2990 GCA_041688825.1 Burkholderiaceae bacterium
GATTGGCAAGGTAACGAGCCTGTTCGGTTAGCTAAAGTGTTGGCTGTATTAGAAGCCATTGCTAAAGAAAATGGCGCAAGTGTTGCTGACGTCATTGTGTTGGCAGGTAATGTCGGTATTGAGCAAGCTGCCAAAGCGGCAGGTCATACCGTAACTGTTCCATTCACGCCAGGTCGTGGCGATGCAACTGCCGAACAAACCGATATTGAATCGTTTGAGGTGCTCGAGCCGACCCATGACGGTTTCCGTAATTTTCTCAAGCAAAACTACGACATCACTGCCGAAGAGCTCATGCTTGATCGCACACAGCTCATGGGTTTAACTGCGCCAGAAATGACCGTGTTAGTTGGCGGCATGCGTGTGCTGGGCACTAACTACGGTGACAGCAAGCATGGCGTATTCACTGACCATGTCGGTTCTCTGACCAACGATTTCTTTGTGAACTTGACTGACATGGCTTACACCTGGAAGCCAACCGGTAGAAACTCATATGACATCGTTGAACGCAAATCAGGTGATGTTAAATGGACCGCCACACGGGTTGATTTAGTGTTCGGTTCAAACTCGATATTGCGTGCTTATGCAGAAGTTTATGCACAAGATGACAATAAAGAAAAGTTTGTTCAAGACTTTGTTGCAGTATGGGTCAAAGTGATGAACGCTGATCGGTTTGATGTGTAAAACGTTTAGCTTTTTAAGTAAATAAACAAGGGCCTTAGGGCCCTTTTTATTTTTTGATGTTTACTTAAAGCAAGATATTCTGCAGTGATTGCGATCTGCTTAAGCCCGTGTTTTTAAATTTAAAAGCCTTTAAGCGGCCAGACAACAAACGCAACAGTACTTGTGGGCGTATGCTGTAGCTAGTTATTTTTAAAAACAAAGCAAAACTTTAACTGAATGCTCTCAAATATTGAGGTTTTTCAATTTTTTAAATGTGTTCCTGAATGGGCAAAATGTGACACCTGTTATTAATTTAAAACGAATACGTTCACCCTCTACAAAGCTGATTAAATTTGATCAGCAAACGATTGTTTTTTTTCTTTTTATTGTTATCTTTGCTTTATTTTCTATCTTGTTACCTGGCTTTTTCTCAGTCGGTAACCTAGTCGCTACGTTACGTTCAATTGCTGTACTGGGTATTTTAGGCATTGCGATGGCAATCGTGGTGATTGGCCGTGGCATCGATTTGTCTATAGTTGCAATCATGGCTGTACCCACAGCGCTCATCTTGACATTGGCTGACTCGGGTATGGCGCTGTGGCTTGCATTACTCATTGGCCTATTATTTGCTCTGGGGGTTGGGTTATTAAACGGCATTTTAGTTGCCTACGCCGAAGTGCCCGCTCTATTTGTGACGCTCGCAATGGGTTTGGGTCTGGCCGGTTTGGGTCAAATTGGCATTCTCAAGTCAGATATGGTGCCATGGCCTGAACAGATGAACGCGTTAATGTGGCTAGGTGGTATTGATGTGCTTGGAATACCTAGCAGCATACTGATTGTTGCAGCGGTCGTATTTTTGGCTTGGCTATTCTTAAACTTTACCAAACTGGGCATGTTTATATACGCAATTGGCGATAACCCAGCTGGCGCGCGTACAACAGGCATTTCTGTAAGACCTATCATCGTATTTCAATACGCGCTGGCTGCTTTGATTGCGGTTTTAGCAGGTCTTGTTATGGCGTCTTCTAATAGCCTGATGGACACCCGTATTTATAACCTTTCTCTCATTTACGACGTTATTTTAGTTGTGGTTTTGGGTGGGGTTGGTTTGTCTGGGGGGCGAGGCGGCGTCTTTAGTGTCATTGTCGGCACGTTGCTTGTTGGAACCCTAATCAATGGCATGACTATTTTGAACCTAACCCTTGATGTACAAAACTTACTCAAAGGCGTGGTGTTGTTGATTGCCATTGCACTTGATAGCTTTTTAAACCCTCGCAACGAGGAGACCGCGCAACAAGGTGATATTTAAATATTTTTACTAAAAGACCTAACCATTAAATTTTTACTTTAAAACATGACACGCGTACTGCAAGAAAAAAATTAAAACCTGTTTGACAATTTAGGAGAAAAAATTGAAAACATTACAATCGTTACAACATAAAAAATTAGGTCGGTTTCTTGCCAATCTAGCCTTAGGCCTTGCGTTAGCAACGACTTTTATTGTGAGCCCTCAAATTGCTCACGCGCAAAGCACGGGCGCTATTAAAGACCCAGCACGCACCAAGTATTACGAAACGTTTAAAGACAAAAGAGTGGTCTTTGTGCCTGTATTCATGGG
Organism: Burkholderiaceae bacterium; assembly: GCA_041688825.1. Taxonomy (GTDB): domain Bacteria; phylum Pseudomonadota; class Gammaproteobacteria; order Burkholderiales; family Burkholderiaceae_B; genus Algicoccus. The sequence continues at coordinate 2,279 of JBDNHM010000160.1, forward strand.
GCTTGACCTGACTGAAGGTTGGTCTTCAGTGATGAATCAGCAGGCTAATCGTTTAGGTTACAAATACGAAGTTAGAAATGCGAATTTTGACACTTCGGCCGGTGTGCAAATTTTGACTCAATTGTTAAATGAAGAACCTAAACCAAATGTGGTGGTGGTTCAAAACCCTGACGTCACGTCTTACGCTAAGATTTTGAAAAGACTTGAAGATGCGGGCATTTATGTTGTTCAGCTCAACATGAAAAGTCTAACCATGACAACAGGCTTTGCAGGTGCTGATGCGACCAAAATCGGTGAAACACAGGCTGAGTGGGTTGTTAAACAATGCGGTCCAACCACCTCACAAAAAATCTTGATTTTGAATGGCCCCACGACCGCCCCTTGGACGGTTTACATGCAAGATGGCTACAACAATGTTTTAGAAAAAAACCCCAACATCAAAGTCGTTGCTCGTCAATCTATAGGCAATTACGAATCATCTAAGGCAAAATCTATTACTGAAGTTACCATCAAGCAACACCCTGACCTTTGCGCCATCATGGGCGTTTGGGACATTCCTGAACTCGCCACTGCATCAGCTGTTAAAGATGCAGGAAAAACAGGCAAGATTTTAGTGTCTACCAGCGGTGGTGGTGGTGAGGTCGCTTGCAAAGGGTTGCAGTCTGGCGCATTTGATCATTATGTTAGCTATGACGTTCCGGGCCAAAGCCGC
>JBDNHM010000161.1:0-11488 GCA_041688825.1 Burkholderiaceae bacterium
GTCACGCTTTTTTAAAATCATCGGTCACGATGATCTGAAATCGGTGTTTCGGTTCTGTTGTGGCTACAAATTTACTCATGTTGCCATGCCTTTTGTCTGCTTACGCAGTGATTCACCTCCCAATTTGATTTGATGGTACCTACTTGTAATACATCGTGTTTTGGACGAACGACGGGGTGTTTTTATGTTTGGATGATGTGGATTGGCGTTGCGGTCTATCTTTTAAATGGACTCTGATTAGCGTTAAGGGCAAAAAATGTAAGAACGATACCCAAGTGGCATGGCTCATATATAAGATCAGAAGCCAAAACTAAAGGGGGGTAATACACAGCATCTAATTGCGCTTGATCAAAGCCTTGACTTTAGGTAGACAAAAAAGGAGCACGACCCGCTCTTTTTACAAATTTGGAATCAGCGTTGGCTTCACCAATTGTTGCGCACAGAGGTCGTAGATCGACTTAATTTATATGAGCAATATATGGGTCCGCCATTTACGATGAGCCCTACCATCGCACAAACGATTTTATTTTGCAGTATCACTTAACGCGCATGCAGCTCACCACTCAGCTTGAAAATTGCACGGTCATGGTAGCGGCTTATGGTGTTGATTACCACTAGCCCCAGTGGGGCAGTCGATTAGTCAGCAGTACCTCTCAACACCGAGTATAGAAACAGTGGGCCCAAAAGGCATAGATCGAAGCTGCCATACCGCCCTCCCACCATTATGCAGCTTTTTGTTGGTAGCTCTGCCGGGGGATCGTGTAACGGTTCAATCATTCAGGCTAGGTATAAGCCAGTCATAAGGTTTACGGTAAATTAAACCATGTGTTAAGTTGCCTCAAAGCGCCTGTGGCGCGGGTAAAATCAAAAACAAAACCGTCATCGGCTTGCCCTTTACTGGCTTGACTAATTTGTTGCCGAAATTTGTTGACGTCAATCAGCTCTTTGAGTGCAGGGTGTAATGTTGTTTCAAGTTCTTTGGCCGAATTGGCCACTCGAATAATGCCTGTACTTTTCATTTTAGCCAGTAGCTGGCCATAACCCATATCTTTACTTGGTTTCCAGGCAACCCGTTTAGGTACGATGCCGTCGATTGCACGGCGATGCAAATAACGCCCCATACCTTTTGGGCCTACTTTTTCAATACTCGGTGTTGAGAGGTATTGCTGAACTAAACGGGTGTCCCACAGTGGCCATCGGTAATCAACCCCATAAGCAGCAGCCATAACCGTGCAATTTTCGAGTCGGGTGGTGAGCTGCATACGCTGCAAGTGATGCTGCAAAATAAAGTCGTTGGTACGGCGGTAAGGTGCGTCGTAGATGGCCGTTTCCATGTATCGCTCATGTAGATTTAGTCGCTGCACGACTTCTGGGCGCAACAGTTGGTGAGGCCAACGTTGGTTCCAAGCCTGCAAAAAAAGTGGGTTGTGACTTTGTTTTCGTCTGCCTAAGGTGAGAGCCTTAAGTAAGCGAAGGCTTCGACTAATGGGGTCGCCAGGCAGTATGTTCCACAAGGCAGCATAATGCCCCCCATCGACTAATTCACGTCGAAGGTGAATGCCGTTGTTTGTGACGACTTCGTCACCACCGAAACCTGAGTGCAAAGAGCGAATGCCACGCTTTTGGCATTCTTCATAAAAAGTCACATGGCCTGAGGCGTTGCCATGCTCTTCTGGGTAACCCAGTATGGCAAGTGATTTGTCTATATGGGCTTGGTGGTTATCTGCGCCTGAATGGCCTGTAATGATGTAGTTGTGACGAATGTTTTTGGCTTGGCTAGTTTCTAAAATATACGCTGGCTCAAGCTCACACATGGCAAACCCAAAGCTGTGTAAGCGGTCACCCGGATCACCTAAAAAATGTGCCAAAAATGCGGTAATGGTCGCAGAATCAATGCCACCGCTATTTTCTGTGCCGATTGGCGCGTCGTGATCCATTCGACACCGAATTGATTCTTCGAGAACTGCCCGGTAATCATCGACCCATCGCTGATCACGCTTGGTGGCGAATGGCGAATCATCACGCCAAACGTGATAGCGCTGTATTTTGATTCTGCCCTCAGTGTTGCAGGTAAGCCAATGACCCGGGGCTAGTTTTTTTATTTCTTTATAAGCGGTTTCGGTCTGACTCGCAGACAGATGTAGTAGGTAGGTGGCCGCCCAGTCGATATCTTTTGTTGTGGTTAGAGAGCAACGGCTTTGTAACTCGGGTATGTTAAAGCCCCAAGTGAGTTTTGACTGATCAATGCGGTAATAAAGCGGCTTGACACCCAGCGCATCGCGTGCGAGGTAAGTTAGATTTTGGGTTTTATCTTCAATGACTAAGCTGAAATCACCTACTAAGTGCCCAGCAAGTTTTTCACCCCAACGATGCCAGCCAGTGAGAAGTATTTGATTGATTTCAATAGTTTTATTTTTATTATCAATGCCAAGTCTATTTTCAATTTCACTAGTGTTATGTATTTGACCTGAAAAATATATTTGATAATTCATGTTGAAATAATATCTTTTAATATAAAAAATATTATTATAAGTACTTTATATTTTAAATAATTATTCAAATGAAAATAATCGAAGAAGTTTACCTATGCCGTAACCCGGATCTCGTTGCAACCGATATGGACGGTGAGACGGTAATGATGCACATGGAACTCGGCGATTATTACGGCATAGGTGGTGTAGGCACCTTATGTTGGGATCTGTTGGCTGAACCTAGATCTTTTGAAACACTCGTTAGTTCGGTTTGTAATAAATTCGATGTTAAAAAAGATACGTGTCAAAAAGATATTCAGGTATTTATTGACCAACTGATGACAATGAACCTTGTACATAAAGTGTAGAAGGCTTGACTGATGATGCGTGACAAAATCTCAGGCTTTTTGCGCCAACCGCTATTTATAAAGCTTTGGTCTGTGCCCCTATGGTTTATTTTGGGGCTAGCCAAGGCCGTCATTTTTACCCTGTCGTTTAAGCGATTTGGCCCTTGGCTAGGTCATGCGGTGGGCATTGCGCCCTGGGTGCCTCTGGTTACTAGCGCTCAGCATGCTCGTGCACTCAATATTGGGCGTGCTGTTCGTATAACGGCTCAATGCACCCCTTGGGACTCAAACTGTTTCCCCCAAGCCATTGCAGCCCGTTTTTTGCTTGGGCTATATGGCATTCCCTACATGATTTATTTTGGTCTAATGCGTGACCCCATAGCTGGCGAAATGAAAGCGCATGCATGGGTTTGTGCAGGTAGCATTCGAGTTACCGGTGGCTACAGTTTCAATGACTTTAAGGTTGTAGGCTGTTTTGCATCAAAGACGTTGTATGGTGCTATTGAATCGTGATTTTAATAAAGGCCTATGCAGACTTAATTGCACATGGTCATCGATTTCAAGTTTTTACTTTATTGATATTGATGCTTTTGGTTGGTTTGACTGAAGGTATTGGCATCATGTTGTTAGTGCCATTGTTAGACTTGCTCAGTGGTGGTTCTACACAGCAAGGCGTTGCTCAGATTTTATTTCATTTACTTGGTTTATTAGGTATTCCACAAAGTACGGGTGGTGTATTAACAGCCTTCGTTGGGCTTGTTGCGCTTAGAAGTGCCATGCAGTTTAGTCGTGATCATCTGAGTGCTAAGTTGCAACACGAAATTGTTGATCGCCTTCGCTTGGGTTGTTTTTCAGCCCTTATGCAAGTGCAATGGCAATGGTTGATAAACAACCGTCAATCTGATCAAGCCAATCTGTTGCTAACAGATGCCAGTCGTGTGGGTACCGGTTTAAATTTTGCTTTGGGTTTGCTTGTAACCCTTGTGACGATGTTGACATACCTGTTGGCTGCGTTGGCTTTATCTTGGCAGATGACCCTGTTTGCGATGTTTAGTGGCTTATTAGTGCTTAGGCTACTCGCTAAGCAAAGGCGTGCGGCTCAACATTTAGGGCAAAGTATGGGCCATGCCAACCGGCGCCTACATAATAATGTTCAAGAAGCGCTTGCGGGTATTAAGCTTGCCAAAATTTTGGGTAATGAGCACGTGCACCAGACTTACTTTAAACAAACTGTCACAGCACTGCGTCAACAACAGGTCGCGTTTATGTCAAGCACCAGCCTTGCGCGTTCATTATTGCAGTTTGGTGGGGCTTTGCTACTGGCAGTTTATTTGTATTTGGGGCTGAGTTATGGTGACACGCCTGTTTCAGAGTTATTGATACTGGTACTCATTTTTAGTCGGTTGATTCCAATGTTTGCTTCTGGCCAGCAACAATATCACCATTGCTTACATGCATTTCCGGCATTTCAAGAAACGCAAACGTTACTGGCAGAATGCAAACATTGGGCCGAACCGATTATTGATGATGCAACGTTTTGGTCAGTTCAGCAATCGATTGATTTGAAAGACGTGACGCTTCGCTATGAAGGCCGAGATACGCCCGCACTTAATAACGTTTCAATAACATTACCAACCAGAACAACAACAGCCATTATGGGAGCCTCTGGGGCGGGTAAAAGCACGTTGGCAGATATTTTGATGGGTTTGCTAGAGCCAGAACAAGGCAGTATGTATGTTGATGGTATTGCCGTGGCAGGTCAGTCTCGCATGCGTTGGCGTCGTTCGGTAGCATATGTTCCACAAGACGTTTTTCTGTTTCACGATACCATCCGTAACAATTTACTGTGGGGAAATAGCAAAGCGAGTGAAGCTGAATTGATGCAGGTGTTGAATTTATCAGCGGCGCAATTTGTCCAGCATTTGCCGCAGGGGCTTGACACTGTGGTGGGTGATGGTGGCGTCAGACTTTCTGGCGGCGAACGTCAGCGTATTGCTTTGGCACGCGCGTTGTTGCGTCACCCGAGCTTACTTATACTCGATGAGGCAACCAGCGCATTAGATTTAGAAAATGAAGCACGGGTTCGCGATGCGATAGAAAATCTTCATGGTGATTTAACGGTGGTGATTATTGGCCATCGATTACCGACTTTAGAGCACGCCGATCAAGTGATTGTTTTAGAAAATGGTCAAGTCGCCAAATGCGGGGCTTGGCAAGATATTCAAGCTTCAGACTGTAAAACGTTATAAAGTCATGCAACTATTTGATGGTTTTTTTGGATGACAACCCAATAAAAACTTAAATCGTAAAGAAGGAATTGTAAATGTCAGGCAATGATGTCGATACAGTCAAAAAAATGGTGTTAGATTTGCTGTCGCCTTCTCAATTGGTTGCAGATGAAATACTCATTCAATTAAACACCACCGATCAAGACGCACTGATCAAATCAGTTAGAGATCACCGTCTTGGTCCGATGCTTCGCTATATGCTTAAACAATATCATCCGAATGTTGTTGTGCCTGAGCGATTAAAAGCAGTCTTGAACACAGCTTATAAAAAAACATCTTTTAGGGCGTTGCGTGTGCAACAATGTTTGATTAACACGCACCGCATTTTGGGTCAGCATCACATTCCGTATATGGCTTTAAAAGGCATATATTTAGCTTTTCATGCCTACCCACAGGCAGCGCTTAGACCCATGAGAGACTTAGACATTTTGGTGCCTGAAGGTCAAGCGCTTGAGGCCTTTTATTTGTTACTGTCTAAAGGTTTCAACAGAATGCCCAATTGCCTTGGTAGCCCAGAGTTTGCTTTAAAGATGAAGCATCAACTGCCACCGTTGATTGACCCTGTGACGCAAATGGTGGTTGAACTGCATAACCGTCTCGGTGACCCTAATCACTTGACTATTAGTGTTGATGAGGGGTTGTGGTCACGATCAATACAAAAACTGATAGGCAACGAGTTGATCAGTTTTGAATCGCCCGTTGATCTGTTGCTTCATCTTATTCAGCATGCGGCTTACCACCATCGTTTTGATAATGGCCCCTTATTGCTCACTGATATTACCTTTTTGCTTAATAAGCATGATGTTGACTGGGTCATGTTTTGGCAATTGGCACGCCAAGATTCAATGGCGTCGGGTGCGATTTTGGTGCTTAGGCTTGTTAACGTTTACTGGCCAGATGTTTCAATCGAGTGGCCAGATTTTTCTGTTGATTCGCCATTACCGCAGATTTTAGATGATGCCGCTTACTCTTTACTTCGAGATTATGACTGCCGAAGAGCGGTCACCCTGAAAATTAACTCTGGCGTGAAAGGCTTTTTTGGGTGGTTAGTGCTCGGTTGCAAAGAGGTGTTCACATCAAAAGAGCGCTTGGCTGGCCGATATTCGGTGCAACCTGATTCGTTAAAAATCTACGCCTACTATTTAGTAAATTTTGGGCGGCTTTTGACGAATTGGCTGCCTAGAATTTTAAATCTTCGTTTAAGTGATCAAGATAAGGAAATATTGCGTTTGCAGCGGCTAGATCACTTTTTAAAAGTTAATCGTAATAGCCTAGGTTAGTGGGAGGGGTATTTAAAAAGGTGAAGTTGAATACTTAGTCATTATGCACATAAAAACAAAGCTCTCGTAATCAAACATTTATAATCAAATACTTATTATCTGGTGGTAGTTCTAACAATCGAGTCAAATTCATTAATCAAAATATGCGTTACAAAACATACAACCTTAATATTGAAAGTCAACTGAATTTACCCGAGTTGAACCTTAGCGACGATAAGGACCCACCCGATGTTTTTATTCGATTGGGGCATGTACCTGCCAACGGCCTAGTTGATGGCACGCGACTGGGGCCTTTTTTGTGGGTTAATGAGCGCTCAGTCTGGTTGAAGGTTCCTCAAGTGGCAACGTTCCTCATCTCAGGCAGCAACGAGATCGTGATTGACGCAGTTCCTAATATCGATGAAGACAGTATTCGTGTGTTTTTGTTGGGCTCAGCACTCGGGGCACTTTTGTTTCAGAGAGGTTACCTTGTGCTGCATGGTAATGCGATTCGTATCGGTGACCAGTGCATGGTTTGCGTGGGCCACTCAGGGGCTGGTAAGTCGACTTTGGCAGCCGGTTTCATGCAACGCGGTTACGACATACTGGCCGATGATGTGGTGCCGGTTGATAGCCATTGCAATGCCGTAGCGGGTTTTCCCCGAATTAAGTTGTGGCAAGATACGGCCGATCGACTTAAAATCAAAACTGATGAGTTAAAACGTATTCGCCCTAATCTCGAGAAGTTTAATTTGCCGTTAACGCAGCAGTTTGGCCATGAATCGCTACCTATACGTTGGGTTTATATATTAAGTAGCGAACATCAAGTTCACATTACAGTTGACCCTATACTCGGTATGCAACGTTTTCAGCCATTACGAAATAATACCTATCGCGTTCAGTTTCTTGAAGCGATGTCGCTTAAGCGAGAACATTTGCAGTTATGCGGCCAACTCGCTGGCAAAATAAGGCTTGCACGGGTAACTCGCCCAAGTAAAGGTTTTAAGCTTGACGCATTGATAGATCATTTATTAACCGATATGAAAGAGAACCCTTAAAGTTATGGGCGGCATATACTGGTTGGCCTCTTACCCTAAGTCAGGTAATACTTGGTTTCGCACGTTGTTGCGTAACTTACGTGATGAGGGCGATGAACCTGTTGATATTAACGATCTATCAACGGGTAGCATCGCCAGTTCGAGGGGTTGGCTCGACCATGTTTTAGGCTTTGATACGGCTGAGTTAGATTTAGACGAGGTTGATCGGTTACGGCCCGAGGTTTATCGTTGGGCGTTGCGTGACAAAGAGCTGGGTTATCACAAGATTCACGACGCCTACACCCTCACTAGCGAAGGCGAGCCACATGTCAGTTCAGAGGCGACATTAGGTGCGCTATACATTATTCGCAACCCATTAGATGTCGCCCCTTCATATGCAAACCATAATCACAGCACCATTGCTGATGCAATCGATTGTATGGGGCAAGAAAAACACGGGCTTTGCCGGTCACGCAAAAGTTTACCTAATCAAACCCGGCAAAAACTACTCACTTGGTCTCAGCATGTTTTAAGCTGGGTTGATGCGCCCAACCTTAATTGTCATGTCGTTCGCTACGAAGACATGTTGGCTAAACCCTTAGAGACCTTCACAACGGCAGTGCGTTTTTTGCAACTATCAGAGTATTCTGAAAAAATTGCCAAAGCAATTGAATTTAGCGACTTCAAAGTTCTTTCACAACAAGAATCAAATAAAGGGTTTAGAGAGCGGCCACCCCATACCGAAAGGTTTTTTCGCCAAGGCAAAAGTGGTGACTGGCGTGAAAAACTTACTGATGAGCAGGTTGCTAAGGTTATTGAAGACCATGCTGTTGTGATGAAACGTTTTGGCTACCTCGATGCATCTGGCCAGCCCCTTTAAAGCACGCTAAACGACCAAGTATTTTATGACATTTTTCAGAGCCAAAATCAAAAGTAGGGCGTTGTCGCTTTATCGTAATGTTTTCGTATCGCAAATTCCAAGTGGGTTACTTTCTTGGCGTTATGTTTTTCCAAGTCGTGATGAACGCATGCATCTACACCGTTCTTTTTGGTGGTCAAATGCAACGCGCCAATTAGGGATCTTGGGCATTGTTATTGACCTTATTAAGTACGTCAAATGGCCATTCTGGTCTGCGTGGTGGCGAAGCTACAAAGTTGTGCGTCGCTTTGGCAATGAAGTGGCGATTGCAAACAATATCCCTATGGCTAAACAGTTTTGGGTCACGCTCAAGTTGAGCTTAAATTGGTGTATAAACCCCTTAGATGTTTATCGTTTTGGGCTTTACAAAGCGCCACAGAAAGCGCTTGATTATGTCTACGATCAAGAGACTCAAGCCTTTCATTCATGGCAAAGTGGTCGTAAAAAAAAGACATCTGAGTCATTGAGGCTCATTCAAGATAAGTTATTGCTTGATGCCAAACTGACTGCTCTGGGCATACCGATGCCAACAATCTATAAGAATCTACCTTTTAGCGCAAACAAAACCTTTGAGCAATCTTTAGATGGTTTAGGTCCAGTTTTTTGTAAAACCCGATCAGGCAATCAAGGCTTGGGTGCATTTGCAGCGTGGCGAACCCCTGATGGGTGGGCGGGTAGGTCTTTTGAAGGCCATGACTTAAGCGATACGCAGGCAATCGAGAAAGCTTGGCAGTCTTTATTAGGTCGAGATGAGGCTTTAATTCAAACGCTACTTATCAATCATGCTCAATTGGCGGCATTAACTGATATGCAAGAAGTCATTACTGTTCGTTACATCAGCATTTACAAAAACACTTCTTTGTCGTGTTTAAGTGCAACCTTAGAAGTTCCGGCTGATCAACATGGTGAGAGTAAGCGCATAGCCTATGTGATTTTACCGATTGAGCCGCTAACTGGTGCGCTATTGGCTTGGCCCGCTTCCAATTATTTGACGAAAGAAAACAAAGTACGAAGCGAAGCGGTATTTGAAAGGGTGCCTGCTCAAACCGTGGTGCCGCATTGGCAGCGTTTGGTTGAACTCAGTCACCTTGCGCATCAACAACTGCAGGATATTGCCACGATTGCTTGGGACTGGGTCATCACCCCACAGGGCCCTGTATTATTAGAGGGTAATGCCGGTTGGGGAACTGCCACGCCACAGATGCTGATGGGCGGTTTTTTGACACACTTGCGTCTTGATGAAAAAGAAAGTAAAGATAAATTTACGTACTAATAAGGCTAATATTTCACCAGTAATTTGAACGCAAATCGATAGATCATAAAAACGAACATTCAAACAAACACTAAAAAATTGTGAACATATCAAACTGGCGACGTTATTTGATTTATAGCCTAATTTTAAGTCTGGTATCGGTCTTGCTTTTGTTCCTTTTACGTGAAGCCATTCGGTGGCAACGTCAACAACCCGTGATCAGCTTTTTACCTCAATTAAATCATCAGGTTTTGGTTGTGCCCAGCGTTCAAGAGCCAGCAATGAGCCCATTTAAAGTTTTGGGTAACCCCGCCTCACTTCGTTACCCTGATTGCAAAGACGAGTATGCCCGCAACCCTTGGAGCTTAAAGGCTTTTGAGGGGCAACTTTATATCGGTTTGGGTGATGATGATGCAAATGCTGGCCCCGTGCCTGTTTATCGTTTTTCATCGACAGCTCAAGCGTTTTTTGAAGAAACAACGTTACCTGAAGAGAAAATTGATCGCTTTTACGTGTTTAACGGCGAGCTTTTTATACCCGGCGATGACCCAATGCAAAGTTGGGGTCTGGGCAATCTGTATCGCCAACATAAAGCCCAGGTTTGGCAGCAACTCAGAACATTACCTAAAACGATTCACGCTCACGCTCTGGCACAATTTGATGGTCAGCTTTTTGCTGGCGTTTCAAACCAAGACGCTGCACCGGCCAATCTGCACAAAGACCGTTATGGTTCTGCTGTCGCAATCTCAAGCGATCTTGGTCAGACTTGGAAGGTTCAGCTGTTGGCGGGTTGGCGAATCTTTGATTTTTTAATCGTTGGCGGGAAGCTTTATGCAACCGATATCTTTGCTGGGCCTGGTGTGAAAAAGTGGTTGAATGAGCGTCAACGTACGAACCTTCATGCAGGGGTTTATGAATATGACCTAGCAGGTCAATTTAAGCGTAGACCTGATCTAGGTGGTTCTGTCATGTTTCCAAATACTTTGCTGGCCACTAAACGAGCAGCTGTTATTGAGCGTGCTGTTCAATACGGTCAAGGTAGTGTTTATATCGCTTCTTTCAGCCAAAACCAAGATGCTTTGCCTACTCGTGTTGCCTATATTGCCAATCAACTTGAACAAGGGCCGGTTGATGTGAAACGTTTGGCCCTGCCAACAGATGCTATCGTGTGGGATCTATTCGTTGACAAGCAGGGTATTTGGGCTTTGTTCTCTCAAGCGCTACCCAATGGTAATTGGTTAAATCAAGTCTGGCGAAGTGCCGATGCCGAGCAATGGAGCACTGTTACTGATTTTGAAAACCCTGCCTTTGCGAGGTCTTTTGCCAAAATAGGCGAAACCTTATATTTTGGTTTGGGTAGCTTTAACTCTAAAATACTCGAAATATGTGATCGGCATAGCGCCAATCACAACTTGGGGCAAAGCGTGGGTACCGTGCTTAGTTTAAATTTAAAAAAAATTGACTAATTTTTTCTATCTGAACGTTTACATTGACCCATTCTCTTTGACTCTGTTATGAACTCAGTGCATTATTAGCCATTGAATTAGTGCAATAAAAAACCCATTGATTTTTGGTCAATGGGGTGCGCATCTGTTCATGGTTCACTGATTCAATCTTCGCTGAGTTGCAAGCATGAATAACACTTCTATTTTTAAGCTTTGGCATGTTCCCCTGATGGTGGATTGTCATACTGCGTATTTCACTGAACGTGACCGGCGATTTTAAAAAAGCGTGACCGATGTGGTTAGGTTGCAAAGTTAGTGATTAATTTTATCCGAAACGGTCACGCTTTTTTGAAATCATCGGTCACGATGATCTGAAATCGGTGTTTCGGTTCTGTTGTGGCTACAAATTTACTCATGTTGCCATGCCTTTTGTCTGCTTACGCAGTGATTCACCTCCCAATTTGATTTGA
>JBDNHM010000162.1:0-6757 GCA_041688825.1 Burkholderiaceae bacterium
AAGCTAAGTGATTGCAGAGGTCAAAGCCAAGTGATTGCAGGAATTAAAGCTAAGTGATTTTAGATATTAAAGTAGTAAAGGTTTTTTTGACCTAAGTTAAAGTCACCTTGATTAATATACGAGTAAAATAATTACAGGGCACAAAAGTGCAAACTAATAACAATCTGCCGAGGTCAGTCAATGAGTAATAAGGGGCAAATGCTGCAAGATCCCTTCCTAAACGCTTTACGCAAGGAACATATTCCCGTTTCCATTTATTTAGTAAATGGTATTAAGTTGCAAGGCCAAGTTGAGTCTTTTGACCAATATGTGGTTTTGCTTCGAAATACCGTGACACAAATGGTTTACAAACATGCTATTTCAACAGTCGTGCCTGCACGCGCCGTTAACTTGGCCACTGAAGACTCAGAATCTGCTGAGTAATATTTAGCGCATATGAGTTTGCCCGCTGGGTTTTGTGCTCAAGCGGGCTTTTACTTTTAAAGTGATATGAAAAAACAACATAAGAAAATGCAACATAAGAAAACCCGATGCGCGTAATGATGATCGGCGTTGACATGGGCAACCCTGACTACGCAGCCCATTACGATGAATTCGTTATGCTGGCGCGTGGGGCTGGGGCAGAAATAGTGGCGACCTTAACGGCCAAGCGTGATCGTCCCGATGCGGCTTACTATATCGGTACCGGTAAAGTCGAAGAAGCCGTTGCACTAGCAAAAAGTAGTGACGCCGACGTCGTGTTGTTTGATCAACCTTTGTCACCTGCTCAGCAGCGCAACCTTGAGCGAGAAATAAATCTTCGGGTTGTTGACCGTGTGGCTTTAATACTCGACATTTTTGCTTTGCGAGCTAAAAGTCACGAAGGGCAGTTGCAGGTTGAGCTAGCGCAGTTACAGCATTTGTCTACTCGTTTAATGCGTATGTGGTCTCACCTTGAGCGTCAACGAGGGGGTATAGGTATGCGCGGCCCAGGTGAATCGCAGCTCGAAATGGACCGTCGTATTATCGGCGATAAAGTACGGTATTTGAAAGAGCGACTAGCGAAATTGCAACGTCAGAGGCATACCCAACGACGCGCTCGTGCCAGGGGTGCAACCTTATCAGTATCATTAGTGGGTTATACCAATGCGGGCAAATCAACTTTATTTAATGCACTAACGCAGTCTGATGCTTATACAGCTGACCAATTGTTTGCAACGCTTGACACCACCACCAGACGACTTTGGGTCGAAGGGGCGGGGCAAATAGTATTGTCAGACACAGTAGGGTTTATTCGCGATCTTCCTCATACAGTCATTGCTGCTTTTCAGGCAACGCTTGACGAAGCCGTACATGCTGATTTGATTCTGCATGTCGTCGATGCTGCAAGCCCGCAGCGTGACGAGCAAATCAGTGAGGTCGATCGAGTGCTTAATGAAATTGGTGCTGGTCAGGTACCACAGATTCGTGTTTTTAACAAAATAGATACCCTTGCGCTTGACCCAAGAATTGAGCGCGATAGCCATGGTACGATTTACAAAGTTTTAGTCAGTGCACGTGAGCGATTAGGCTTAAATTTATTACGTCAAACAATATCTGAGTTTGCCTCAACGGTAGGAACCCATGCGATTTCTCCATAAAATGTTTAATTTAAATGACCCCGGCTGGGGTCGCGGTTCAGGTGATCAAAAAAATGGTCAAGAACCGCCTCGTCGCCCGAATTCTGGCGGTCAAGGTGGCCCGCCTGATCTTGATCAAGTTTGGCGCGACTTCAATAAACGCCTTAATAATTTATTTGGCGGTCGCCGTGGCGGCGGTCGTCCAAACCCGCCAAATTCTGGCGGCAACAACAATTTTGGGGGTGGTGTCAGCCCTAAGCAAACCAAAGTAGGTTTTGGTGTCATTGTTGCAGCTGCCTTGTTATTTTGGTTAGCAAGCGGGTTTTTTATTGTTCAAGAAGGTCAAGTGGGTGTTATTACCCAGTTTGGTAAATACAAAAGCACGGCACAAGCGGGCTTTCAATGGCGCATGCCGTTTCCATTTCAGCAAGACGAGTTGGTTAACATTTCTCAGCTTAGAACCTTTGAAATTGGGTTCAGAGGTAACGCCCGTAGCAAAGTAGCGCCAGAAGCATTGATGCTGACAGAAGACGAAAATATTGTCGACGTTCAGTTTGTGGTGCAATATCGCGTTAAGGCCGACGGTGCGCCCGACTATTTATTTAAGACGCGAGACCCTGACGAGTCTGTACAACAAGCTTCCCAAACGGCTATGCGTGAAATTGTTGGTGGCCGCAAGATGGATTTCATCTTATACGAGGGTCGTACTTTAGTCGCTTCTGAAGTTGAAAAGCTGATGCAAAGTATTCTTGATCGTTACCAAACGGGTATTTTGGTTAGCAGCGTAGCCATTCAGAACGTTCAACCACCTGAACAAGTTCAGGCAGCTTTTGATGACGCAATTAAGGCGGGTCAAGATCAAGAACGTCAAATTAACGAAGGCCAAGCCTACGCAAACCAAGTGGTGCCTTTAGCGCGTGGTCAAGCTTCCCGTATGGCTGAGCAAGCTGAGGGTTACCGCGCTAAAGTAATTGGCGATGCAACGGGTGATACCTCTCGTTTTACCAGCGTATTGGCGGTATACAAACAAGCGCCAGTGGTCTTGCGTGAGCGTTTGTACCTTGAAACCATGCAACAAATGTACACACAGGCTAGTAAAATCTTTGTTGACACCAGTAGTAGTAACAACATGCTCTATTTGCCTATTGACAAAATTATGCAGCAGTCAGCCCAAGGCAATGTTAACTACAACTCAAGCATGATGGGCAACCCAAATATATTGCCTTCAAGTGTTCAAAACGCCCCAAATACGTCAAATAATGCAGGTGCAAACAATGCGACGACTAATGTGCCCCTACGACCTACCTTTCAGCAAAATAATGGGTCTAACGGTTTGACACGTGATCGTTCGGCACGCTAAGGAGAAATAAATGAGTAATCGTATTATTGGCGTGTTAGTTGCCGTTGCGTTGCTAATTGGCACGCTTTCAACCACCATGTTCATCGTTCGAGAAAGAGATTTTGCGATGGTTTTTGCATTGGGTGAAGTCAGGCGTGTCATTACCGAGCCTGGTCTGTATTTCAAATTACCACCGCCTTTTCAAAATGTAGTGTTTCTTGATCGTCGCCTCTTAACGATCGACGTGCAAGAAGCTGAGCGTATTCAAACATCTGAGAAAAAGAATCTGTTGATTGATTCTTTCGTAAAGTGGCGTATTTCAGACCCGCGTTTATATTACGTAACGTTTGGCGGAAACGAACGCGCAGCACGTGAACGTTTGCAAGCTCAAATTCGTGATGCATTGAACGCCTCAGTAAACATTCGCACGGTTAAAGACGTTGTCGCATTAGAGCGCGACATCATCATGGCAGAGGTATTAACTAAAGTCGGTGAGCGCGCTAAACCTCTAGGCGTTGAAATTGTTGACGTGCGTTTAAAGCGCATTGAATTTGCCCCAGAAATTGCTGAATCTGTTTACCGCCGTATGGAATCTGAACGTATTCGTGCAGCTAACGAATTACGATCGATTGGCGCAGCTGAAGGTGAAAAGATTCGTGCTGCTGCCGACCGCCAGCGCCAACAGATTTTGGCTGAAGCGTATGGTAAAGCCCAAGCGGTTATGGGTGAGGGTGATGCTTCTGCTGCACAGCTTTACGCATCTGCCTATGGGGCTGATGCTGAGTTCTATAGTTTTTATAAAAGCTTAGAAGGTTATAAAGCGGCATTTGGGCAGCCAGGCAACACTATGGTCGTTGACCCAAGCTCTGATTTCTTCAAGTATTTGAAGTCACCCGATAAAAAGTAATTTTCAGTTTGGTGTGCTCACCTTAAGTTCGTTGGCGCGCTATACTTTGGTGTAAGTTTTTGTTTATACGGCGGCTTGCCGGGCTTACGCCCCAAGCCGTTTTTTTTTATCATTTAAGTGACTCAATATGAAAGGCAACTGGCTTTTGCCGGAAAATTTGGCAGATGTTTTGCCCGCTGAGGCGTTGCAAATTGAATCTTTGCGTCGTCGCATGCTTGATTTATTCAAAGGTCGGGGGTTTGAGCTCGTGCTTCCCCCATTGGTTGAATATTTAGAGTCTTTACTACCCAACGCGGGTCAAGACTTGCGTTTACGCACCTTTAAGTTGGTTGATCAACTCTCAGGTCGCACGCTGGGAGTGCGAGCAGATATGACGCCGCAAGTCACGCGTATTGATGCGCATATTTTGAATCGCCCCGGTATTGTTCGTCTTTGCTATTGTGGACCGGTATTACATGCGCGCCCTGCAGGGTTGATTGCAAATCGTGAGCTGTTGCAAATTGGCGCTGAAATATATGGTCATGCAGGCCTCGAGGCTGATCTTGATATCATTCGTCTAGCGCTTGAGTGCGTGGCTATGGCGGGCGTTCGTCAGCCTGCTTTAGTACTGTGTCATGCGGGTTTGGTCCGGGCAATCATTGAATCAGATGCACAAGCTGTTGTTCGTGCTGATGAAATTATGTCGTTGTTACGAGACAAAGACTTGCCTGGGTTAGCTGAACTTAGGCTGGGGCCTCAGGCGTTAAAAGCGTTAACCGTTGAGGCGCTTGAAGTTTTACCTAAATCTTACGGTGATTTGAAATCATTGGCTCACGCGCAAACACTTTTGCCTAAATTACCAGGTGTGACTGATGCTTTTGAGGCGTTTAAGTTTCTCATAAAATCGTTGGGTCATCCCCATGTCAGTATCGACTTGTCTGATGTGGGTGCCTATGGTTATCACTCAGGCATCACTTTTTCAATTTACGCTGATGGTTGGCACGACGCCTTGGTTCAGGGGGGTCGGTACGACAACGTGGGCCAATCTTTTGGTCGCGCACGTTCAGCCGCGGGTTTCAGCTTAGATTTACGTAAAATAGCCAAAGATCTTTGGCACACATCGAAACCTAAGGCTATTTTCGCATCTAATGAAGAGTCTAGCGATTTAAAAAAATTGGTAACTGAATTGCGTGAATCAGGTGAAATTGTCGTACAGTTGTTTTCTCAAGAAAAACCGCCGCACGATGCTTTTTTATTCGACCGACAAATTGTTCAGGTTGATCGTCAATGGGTCGTTCAAAGCATCCCTTCCACATAACTGAAGACATAAATAAAATGAGTAAAAACGTTGTAGTAATTGGAACTCAGTGGGGCGATGAGGGCAAAGGCAAAATCGTTGATTGGCTCGCTGAGTCTGTTCAGGGTGTTGTGCGCTTTCAGGGCGGTCACAACGCGGGCCATACCCTTTGGGTCAAAGGAAAAAAAACGATTTTGCGTTTAATACCTTCTGGCATCATGCACCCCAAGGTTGTCTGTTATATCGGTAACGGTGTGGTGCTGTCACCTGAAGCGTTACTGAAAGAAATCGCTGAGCTTGAGGCTGCAGGAATAGATGTGCGCGCACGTCTGCGCATTTCAGAGTCATGCCCGCTGATTTTGTCTTATCACGTCGCACTCGACCAAGCCCGTGAAGCGCGTCGCGGCGATGCCAAAATTGGCACTACAGGCCGGGGTATTGGCCCTGCTTATGAAGATAAAGTGGCGCGTCGTGCGTTGCGTGTGCAAGACTTGTTTGACCCGGTCGGGTTTCGACAAAAACTCGATGAAGTTCTTGATTTACATAATTTTATGTTGACCCAATACTTGGGCGCTCAAGCTGTTTCGGCCGATGAAGTATATGACCAAGCCATGGGGTTTGCTGCTGAAATCAAACCAATGGTTGACGACGTGAGCTCTAGTTTGTTTGAGGCGCAAGCGCGCGGAGACCAGTTGTTGTTCGAGGGTGCGCAAGGTGCATTGCTTGATATTGATCACGGTACTTACCCCTTTGTAACCAGTAGCAACTGTGTGGCGGGTGCTGCCTCTGCTGGTGCAGGCGTTAGCCCGCAGTCGTTACCCTACGTTTTGGGTATAACCAAAGCTTATGCCACGCGTGTTGGGTCGGGGCCATTTCCCACTGAATTATTTGACGATGTGGGCGCACACTTGGCTAATGTGGGTAAAGAATTTGGTTCGGTTACCGGCCGCCCACGTCGCTGTGGTTGGTTTGACGGTGCCGCGCTTAAACGATCGGTTCGAATCAACGGTATTTCAGGCTTGTGTATTACTAAGCTTGATGTTTTAGATGGTTTAAAGCACATTAAGCTCGGTGTTGGCTATATGCTTGATGGCCAGGCAATTGATGTTTTACCAAGTGGTGCGGCTGCTGTTGCCAAGGCAAAAGCTATTTTTGAAGAGTTGCCTGGCTGGTCAGATTCAACCGTTGGTGTGACTGACTTTAATCAGTTACCTTTAAATGCGCAACGTTATTTGCAGCGCATGTCGGCCGTGTGTGGTGTGCCAATTGATATTGTTTCTACTGGTCCCGATCGCGATGAAACCATTTTGATGCGTCACCCTTTTAAGTCTTAAATCATGACCAAAGATAACAAATTAAATCATTCATCAAATGGTGGGCCTGAAATGTCAACAGATGCCACTGACGTGCAAGATATTTGGGTTAGCTGGAATGGTTACAACCGGTTAATAGAAGATTTGGCGCTTAAAATTCATCAATCTGACTGGGCATTTGATCAAATTATTTGTCTGGCGCGTGGCGGCATGCGAGTAGGTGATGTGTTGTCTAGGCTGTACAAAGTGCCCTTAGCAATTTTATCGGCTAGTAGTTATCGTGAAAATGCGGGTCGAGTACAAGGTCAACTCGACATTGCACAA
>JBDNHM010000163.1:0-5114 GCA_041688825.1 Burkholderiaceae bacterium
CACCCTGTTACCGACACCAACGTGCTGTTGCGAGCGATGCAGTACGCGCGCTCGTTTGGTTACACATTATGGCTGCGCGCGCAAGACGCATGGTTAGCTAAAAATGGTGTGGCAGCAAGCGGGGCTTATGCCTCACGTTTAGGGCTGTCCGGTGTACCCGTTCAAGCTGAAACGATTGCTCTACAGACTTTGTTTGAATTGCAACGAAGCGTCGGTGTGTCATTACATATTTGCAGAATATCGTCTGCTGCAGGGGTAAATTTGGTGCGACAAGCCAAGCTTGAAGGCCTGCAGGTCACATGCGATGTGTCGATGAATAATGTACATTTAACTGATGTAGATATTGGGTTTTACGACAGCAATTATCGTCTTGACCCACCCTTGCGCGGGCAACGCGACCGTGACGCGATTCGCGCCGGTTTGCTTGATGGCACAATTGATGCCATTTGTTCAGACCATTCACCCGTTGATGATGACGGTAAGCAAGTACCTTTTGCGGAAGCCGAAGTCGGCGCAACGGGGCTCGAATTGCTGTTGTCGCTTACATTGAAATGGGCCGAACAAGAGCGTGTGCCGTTAGTTGACGCGCTGGCACGGGTAACAGATGGCCCTGCTAACGTGCTGACTCATTCCATGTCAGCTATACCCCCTTGTGGTCGTTTGGTGGTCGGTGCACCAGCCGATTTGTGTTTGGTCAATATTGACCATTACTGGTTAGTGGATCAACACACGCTATTGAGTCAAAGCCAGCACACACCATTTATTGGTACTGAGTTGCCCGGCCGCGTATGCATGACGATTGTACGAGGTCGTATTGCTTGGGAACAGGGCCTCTAACATTGTCAACCTTGCGGTTCACTTTGCGTGCGAGTGTGGTTGCTCTGTGGGTCATAGTCGGTTTGCTACTGATCGCCAGTTTATTTTGGTGGGTGGGGTTAGCAGGTCGGCTTGCCATTAAAAAATACTGGTCTGCCGTACTGGTTCGTCTGTGCGGCATACGCGTGAGGTCGTCAGGTCAACCTTATTTACAGGGGCCTGTGTTGTTTGTGGTGAACCACGTTTCTTGGCTTGATGTTTTTGTATTGAATCTTGAAAGATCAACTGCTTTTGTGGCTAAAAGTGAAATTCGACATTGGCCTTTAATCGGTTGGTTGGCAGCCGGTGCAGACACCATTTTTATCGAACGGGCTTCGCGACATGCCATTCGTGCTGTGGGTCAGGCCATGCAACTGCGCTTCTCGAGAGGGCAGGCAGTGGGTTTATTTCCAGAGGGCACAACGTCTGAAGGTTTTGATGTACTGAATTTTTATGCCAATCTGTTCGAACCTGCACGCTTGCCTGGGGTTGCCATTCAGCCGATCGCATTAAAATATTTTCATCATGGCCAACGAAGCCAGTTTGCTGCATTTGTAGGTGAAGAAACGTTGATTCAAAACTTGTGGCGGGTGTTGGGCGGCACTGGGGTTGAGATTGAAACCATTTTCTTGCCACCAATCATTACACCTGGCATGGCTGCAGCAAATGTACCTTTAACTGCAGATGAAGTTGAATTGATAACGCCTGATGCTGAACCTATATTTGAATACCCACCCCGAAACATATTGGCGCAGCTGGCAAGGGCAAGCATTCAAAATGTTATACGCGAACGCTAATCGCTATTTTTTAGTGGTCGGGTTTCAAAGGGTCTAACGTTTGGTGGCATGGTATTTGAATCAGTGCCCGGTCTTGTAAGCGCATAGCGGTTAAGTGGCCACCCCAAACACAACCGGTATCAAGACATACGACATGGGGTTCAATTTTAAGCCCCAGTGTTGACCAATGGCCAAACACGACCGTTACGTTTTCAGTCGCACGGTTAGGCAACCTAAACCAAGGTATTAGGCCATCGCTACGGTTTTCAGGCGAAGACTTAATATTAAGCACCATATGACCTTTAGCATTGCACATACGCAAGCGGGTCAAGGTGTTGATGATGATACGCAAACGTTTGCTACCTGCATGGCCATCTTTCCATAAAGTGGGTTCATCGCCGTACATCTTAAGAAATGTTTTTTGCCAATTTTTACTGCGTAGTGCCCCTTCTACCTCGTGCGCTAAGCTCAGGGTTTTTTTAACGTCCCACTTGGGCAGCACACCCGCATGAATCATGAGGTGTTCATGTTCAAAATGTGCTAACGGTCGGTGGCGAAGCCAATCAATCAGGTCGCCGGCATCGGGGGCGGTGAGCACTTCAAGCAATGTATCGTTTTTACTGGGTTTTTTAAGACCTGCCGCGATGGCCAACAAATGCATATCGTGGTTGCCCAGAATTGCCGTGCTACGATCGTCAAGCGACATGATGCGACGCAGTGTTTGTAAAGACTGCGGGCCACGGTTAACGAGATCACCAGCAAACCAAAATTGGGCTTCAGGCTCTTGCGCAATGCTTGGGTGTGCCAGCAATGTGTCAAGCGACCCGCAGCACCCTTGTACGTCTCCGATTATCCAGATACTGGGTATAGCCATTTTTAAGCCGTTGCCTTGATAGAAGATTGAAGTTTACGCCCCGACCATTTGAGTCGGTTTTCCATTGCGTAAATGGTGCCGAGCGCAATAGCCATCGCTAACGTGTTGGGTAAAAGTGCGGTGATGAGTGGGGGCCATTTATATAACAACCCGATGTTAAGTGCTAACTGGTTGAACATAAAAAAACCAGTACCCATCAAAATACCAATAAAAATTTTGGCACCAACCCCACCCCGACGGGTTTGCATATAGCTTATAGGTGCAGCAATCGTTAGCATGACGATTAAGGTAAATGGGTAGGCTGCCTTGCGCCAAATCGCCACAATCTGACGATCAGCATCAAGTTTATTGCGTTCTAAATAATCAATGTAGTCAGTGAGCATCAGCCATGTCATGCGTTCAGGCGTCAAAATGCGAGACACCAGACGAGCGGGCGTTAAGGTGGTACTGATTTCTACTTCGGGTAAGCGCGACACCACCATTAATGGTGCTTGAGCAGGTTTGCCGTCAACTAGGCCGAGTTGCGCATTATCAGCAAAACGATTTTCTGTGGCATCTTTTAAAAGTAAGGTGTTGTTGCTAAATGTAGCTGATGGGGCAGACCACATACTCGACATGTGGGTATTGTCAGGAAATTCATATACTTTTAAATCAGCCACATCACCAGATGACAACAGTTTACCAACGTTAATAATACGTGTGCCACCGCTTGCGGTCGGCTCTTTAAACCAGTAACCGCTGACCATACGGCCACCCTCGACTCGACCACGTAACATTAAATTTGCTTCACTAAAGCGAATTTCAGCCGCTGGGGCGATCACTTCTGAAAGCAGTATGGCTAGTATGACTACGGGTATTGAAATGACCCACAGCATTCGCAAAATACGCATGCCGCTCATACCCGACACTCGCAAAATGACTAACTCGTTGCGTTGCGCTAAACCAGCCAGTGCCAAAATCGACCCAATTAACAAGCCAATGGGCAGTAGGTCGTAAAGTCGTGTGGGCAAGGCTAGAAGTTCAAGCGACAATAAGGCGCTAATTGGAAAGCGTTCACTCACCGAGTCGAGTTCATCGACTAGTGTGAAAAACGAGAACAAACCAAGCAACGCAACCAAAACTACCGCTGAAGAGCGATATATTTCTTTGGCCAGGTAGTTTCGAGCAGTACGCATAGATTCAGTGTAATAGAGACTTAAAAAGTCGTTTTAAAAGATTGTCGTAACCCTTCAATAACGGGTAATACTTCCGGTCTTACGCCGTGCCAAATATAAAAACTTTCGGCAGCTTGGCCAACCAGCATACCTAAGCCGTCAGCTTGGTAAGCGGCCCCTTGGCGCTGCGCTTGCAACATAAAAGCGGTGCGCTGTGCGCCATACATCATGTCATATGCCCATGCGTCCTGCGCGTATAGCCCCTCGGGCAAGTCAGGTGCTTGGTTCGACAAACCGCTGGCCGAAGCGTTGATGATCAATGACCAAGGCGCACCGTGATTGGCGTCACTTAATGAGCCCGATGTGATGCGAGATGAGGTTGTCAAATAACTTGAGCACAGTGCCGCCAATTCGTGGGCTCGCGTTTCAGTGCGGTTTACAATATGCAAATGGGCACAACCTGCATTGAGTAACGGTTGCATAACCCCTCGTGCTGCCCCACCTGCACCCACCATCAGTATGCGTGCACCATTTAAAAGAACGCCCAGGCGCTGCAGGTCAGTCACCAGGCCTACCCCATCGGTGTTGCAGCCGTGAGTGTGCTGATTGACTTGCCATAGCGTGTTGACTGCGCCAGCCAGCGTGGCACGTTGACTTAAATGATTTTGCGCTAAACGCCATGCGTTTTCTTTAAACGGTACGGTAACATTTAAGCCAAGGCCGCCCGTTTTGAAGAATTGTTCTACTGTTCTTTCAAAACCATCAAGCGGTGCCTCAATTTTTTCATACACTAAATTTATACCAAATTGTTCGGCAAAAGCCTTATGAATAAGGGGTGAGCGACTGTGTTCAATGGGGTTGCCTATAACGGCGAAGCGATGAGTGGCGACGTTCATGGGTTATCGGGCTCAGTTGTCGTGATGAGTTCACCCGCCTTGAATTGCCAAGTACGAGTGATCACAATTTGATCAATTTTTTGACGCATTTGGGGCGGAAAGGGCGGGAAGGGCGCAGCCAACTGCACAATACGCCGAACTGATTGGTTCAGTATGGACAATGGTGAGGGTTGATCAAGAAAAATGTCAATGATTTGACCGCTTGAGTCAATGATTACGGTGGCTTGAAGCGAACCAGTTGGGCGATTATTGCCTTCACCGGGGTAGAAGCGACGGCCGGTTTCTTCAATTTTTTTGCGCCATTGGTCAATGTATTCCACATAAGGGTGCGCCTGCGTAGAGGGTGCGTCGTAAAAGCGCTTTGGCATCGCGTTGTAGCGTTCAATGCGATCAACTAACGCTGCAATTTCAGCATTACGCTCAAGCGCTGCTTGATCGATTGGGTCAACCCCAGCTGCGGGGGCGTCGTCAGCTTGAAGGGCTTGCGGCACAAAGACGGGCACCACCCATTCTTTTAATAGCTGTTCAAGCAATTCATTTTGCTGCGATTCAAGCGCGG
>JBDNHM010000164.1:0-14985 GCA_041688825.1 Burkholderiaceae bacterium
CAGAGGGGGATTCGAACCCCCGATACGTATGAACGTATACACGCTTTCCAGGCGTGCGCCTTCAACCGCTCGGCCACCTGCCCCAACCCGTGCGTGTTGCACAGGTTAAGTTAGACCAAGAGTTTAACAGAGGCTGGCACCCTCTCGCTCAGTCTTAATGCCCCGCAATCTTTTCACCATTTATTCACTCATTGATTCAGCCCTTCATTCCCGCTTCCACAAACATCTTTATTTGCCTTACAGTAAAGGCATGACAGACTTATCTACCCTAAGCGCCACTGACCGCCCCCATCGACTCGAAAACCCGCGCTTGGTTTCAGGTCAGGGGTTGTATGTGCATAACCTGCAGTTTGCGGGTATGCAACATACTGTGTTTGTGCGAAGCGATTACGCTTTTGCCAAGCTACTGAACGTTGAAGTGTCGGCGGCTTTATCTGCCCCGGGTGTGTTGGCAGTGTTAACCGCTCAAGATTTGGGGCACCCCACTTTGCCTGGCATTAACCCTTTACTGCCACAACATAATCAAACACCGTTTGCCGTGTTGGCAACCGATTGTGTGCACTATGTTGGTCAACCCATTGTATTGTTGGTGGCACACACTCTGCGTCAAGCGCAAGATGCGGCGGCCTTGGTTTCAATTGAGTATGAATCTTTAGCAGACTCTGTTGCCGCGCCCACGTTTTATTCACATTTCACCTCTGGTGAGCCCAGTCAGGCGTTTGACCCAAGCCTTTCGTCAGACAGTAGTGCCAATAATGCCGCTGCTGCCACTACTAACACCACTGCCACCATAGCTGCCACTGCTGCTTCCAACACTAGCATTGACACTGCTACCGCCACTGCCAATACCGTCACCACCCACATCACCTGCCCGCGTGTATCGGCCATGACGATGGAACCTCGCGCTTGTGTGGCACGTTGGCAAGATTCCACATTAACCTGTTGGTTAGGCACGCAAACCCCGACTAGGGCGCAAACCAATTTGGCGCAAGCTTTGAATATTGACGCCTCGCAAGTGCACGTGATCACCCAAGATGTAGGGGGTGCGTTTGGTGCCAAGTCTTCTATTTACCCTGAAGAAATAGCCGTGGCCTTAGCGGCACGTCATCTGCAAACCACCATTTGTTGGGCGGCCTCACGGTCTGAAGAGTTTGTGTCGGCCTACCAAGGGCGAGGCGCTCACTTACGAGGCCAATTAACCGTTTCAGATACCGGTCAACTCATGCAGTTATCGGCACAGATTCAAACCGAGCTAGGGGCTTGGTTACCCTACTCAGCGGCTATTCCCTTACACAACAGTACCCGCATTTTGCCAGGGCCTTACCGGGTTAAGCAGCTGAATATTCAAGGCCAAGCTAGCCGCTCGCATACCGCCCCCGTTAACATTTACCGCGGTGCTGGCCGCCCCGAAGCCACGTTATTAATCGAAACCCTTATTGAAAAAGCCGCCCGTGCAATTGGTTTTGACCCGGTTGAGTTGCGTCGCCTGAATATAATTAACGCACAAGATATGCCCTACGTTACCCCTACCGGTAACATTTTTGATAGCGGTGATTTTGCGGCCACCCTGTCACTGGCTTGTGACAAGTTTGACTACTTTGCCCAACGCACCGAACAGCAACGCCGCAAGCAACATGGTGAGGTCGTCGGCATTGGGGTGGCGCTTTATGTGGAACCCTGCGGCCAAGGCTGGGAATCGGCGAGCGTGACCTTGCACGACGCACAACGCGCCACCATTGCCAGTGGCACACCCGCTCAAGGCCAAGGCCATGCCACCACCTTTATTGACTTAGCTGCTCAAGCTTTGGTTTACGACCGGCAACATATCGACATCAACATGGGTGACTCGTCTACCTGCCCACCTGGTGTAGGTACTTTAGCCAGCCGCAGCATGGCCATTGGTGGCAGTGCATTGTTAAATGCCTGCACCGAGGCTTTGGCTAAACGAGACCAAGGCGCCCCCTTCCCCATCACTGTCAGTACTCGGTTTGAGTCAAAAGAAACCTGGAGCAACGGTTGCGTGATGGTGCGTGTCAAACTCGACCCTGATACTGGTACGTTGAAGATTGAACAAATGGTGTGGGCCGACGATGCCGGCAACATACTCAACCCCACCTTGGCTTACGATCAATTAATTGGCGGTGCCGCCCAAGGTCTGGGGCAAGCATTAATGGAAGCCCTACGTTACGACGAACACGGCCAACTGATCACCGGTTCGTTGATGGACTACGCCATACCCCGCGCCCAAGACATGCCAAACATCGATATCTACAGCCTACATACCGCCAGCACCACCAACCCACTCGGCGCAAAAGGTGTAGGCGAAGCCGGTTGCATTGGCGTACCCGCCGCGCTCATGAACGCCGTGCACGATGCCTTGTTTACACACTTAGGCCAAGAGCCCCCCGAATTAAGCTTCCCCCTAACGTCTGAAACAATTTGGCGGGCAATGCAGACAACCTAAAAAATAACGCGCTTTGTCTGCAACCTACAGCAAGCCCATATTTTCTTTTAGTCGTTGATCTAAAACTTTGCGCATAGCTGACACGGTACTTTTTTTAATGCCAAACGCTTTGGCTGCCCTGGAAAAAATACGCAACGTATCAACGACCTCATGAATCGTGATTTGGGCGTCCTTCCAAGAAGCAAAACCTGCGCTCGCTGCTAATTTTTGCATGCTTGTTAAAGTGGGTTGTTTGCCAAAGCCATTAAATGCAGTGGCATGCTCGTTAAATGGATGTGGGCTAAACGTGGCATCGTAAAACAGCGCAACGTGCCAACGACCTTCATCACTTTGTAGAAACGACCAGTTTTTACTGTGGTCATCTTGGTTTGCTGCAAATAGATTAAAAACAGCACGACGAAACTGCAATTGACCCACGCGAGGTGATTGGCACACTTGTCGACTGGCCTTAATTAAATCGTGGTAATCAAGGCTTTGTGAACGAAAATCTGCATTTAACAAACCACACGCGCTGTGCATATGCAATCTTCCAGATTTTACTTTTGCAGATATGAAGTCATATCGCTTCACAGCTAGCCAAGCAATTGCACCACTTTTTTCGGGTGCGTCAATCAATTGCCATGTAGGTGTTTCACATTGCGCTTTGGTAGCCAGTTGTAAATAAACAGCCTCACAAAGCCCTTCTTCATGACCCAATGCTAAATTGTTAGATGTAAATTTAACAAGCCAAGCCTCATCGTCAGGTTGAGCATAGGTACGGCAACGATTGGGTTGATTGGCTTGCATATAGACTTGCGCCTTAGGCCTAGCACCTGCCGAGCTACCTGCCGCAACGAGTGCAGCCAACACCTCTTGCGTTTGCCCCTCTTTATTTTCATACAGGGTTTGGTCAAATATTTTTTGTGCTTCTAAACCAAGCTCAGCTAATTCAAAATCAGCTTGGTTGTTTGATATGAATTCAGACTCAGGCACATACGACAGTGCACCCATGCCTTGTGCGCCCACAAACGCAAGTCGGTCTAATGGTGTGAGTTGCGCAGCCAAAATACCTTGTTGACGAAAGACTCGGTCTTGCAGCAACAAGCCCCAACCATCTGGCAAACTGTCTGCAAAGACACCATGAAGACCGTTATGAGGTGACTTGGGTGCTAACTGCAAAGCCGTTGTGGGTTGCAGTGTAAAGGGTGAGAGATTGCCGAAACTTGATAAATATGCCTCGTCATATTGAAAATATATACCTTGGCTATTTTGTGCAAGCGTGCCAACCCATACAACCTGACCTGTTGACAGGGTTCGGTTGACTGACAGTTTTTGAATGGGTTTAAAGACCATCTTTCAACACATCTTTAATCGTTTTAGGAAACGGCATGTTGGCACGTGATGTGTGAACTTGCGACAGGTCATAGAGCCGTTTCAAGTCATCAAGCGACTGCCAAAGCAACAGTAATTGACGAAACGAAATTTGCCCCGTCAATTCAAATTTTTTAATCGTTGATGCAGGAACCGTACTGCGCTGAGCCAAAGCGTCGCGCGACATTTTGGCAGTTTTGCGCAAACGACGTAAATGCGCGGCATATGCAATTTGAACATCGGTTTGGTCGAGTAAAAGCATAGATTCATTACGCTTAAATAGACACAATAGTATCTATTATATAGAATTAAATCATTAAATAGATACGATGATGCCTACTTTTACACTTAAATATACCTCTCTGGCAAATTAAATTTCATCTTACGCCTGAAACGGTTTGGTAAGTGGTGCAGCGTTGAGGTTACCTTGGCTAATTAGCCCCTATTTAAGCTAACCTACGGTATTAATTACAAATAGAATATTCAATATTGAATTTGTAAAATGTTTCCGCGCGATGCAACTCAAACCCTCGAACGGCTTGCCAAAGGCTTCCCCCATCTTTGCACTAACAGGGCCGCGTCAAACGGGTAAAACGACCTTAGCGAAAGCTGAATTAAATTTTCACATGCTGATATGCTTATTAAATGGCAACATAAAAAAATAATAAGGAACCGTTTTCATGCAATATAAAAAACCAGACGCTAAAGCCTATGCACAAGCAAATTTAAAAGGTATTTGGGCGGCTAATTTAACGCCGTTTGATAACGACTTTAAGCTTGACGAAGACGCTTACCGAGCCAATTTAAAACACTGGATGCTCGACTTAAAACTATCGGGTTTGTTTATTGCGGGCAAGCAAGCCGAGTTCTATGCCATGACGCTTGATGAGCGCAAACGCATCATTGATTTGGCTGTTGAGGTTTCAAACGAAGTGGGTGATCGCAATGGTTTAGGGCGTTGCGAGATTATGTCGTCGTGCTCTGACACCAATATGGACGTGGTGCTTGAGCTAGCGAAACATTCAGAAAAAGTCGGCGCCGACTACATTGTGGTGCATAGCCCCTTGTTGCATTTTGGGGCGAACACAGACGACACGATTTTTGAGTATTACAAGTACCTGTGTGACCACCTTGATATTGGTATTGCCATGTGGAACCACCCCGACTGTGGCTACATTATGTCGCCCGAGTTGTGCGCCCGTATTGCAGAACTGAACAATATTGTGGCCATTAAATACAGCACCGACCGCGAACGTTGCAAACGTTTAACCGAGTTGGCGGGCCACATCATTCACGTCAGCAACCCGTCTGAAGACGAATGGCTTGACAACATGATTGAGTTTGGGTGGAAGCTCTACCTGTGCTCGACACCACCGTTCTTATTGCAGTCGAAATCTGACCAACGCATGAACGAATACACCGCCTTGGCCTTGGCGGGTGAGTTTGATAAAGCCCGTGTTGTGCGCGACAGCTTAAACCCCGTGCGCGAAGCCTTTAAAAACGCTAAGCCACACGGTAAGCCCCAAGCCCATGCCAAATGTTGGCAAGACTTACTCGGCCAACACGGCGGCTTAGTGCGTCGGCCATTGTTGCAATTAACAGAGGCTGAGCGCAAAGCGATTGGCGTGGCGTTTGATTCGTGTGGGTTAAAGGTTTAGGTTTAGGTTTAGGTTTAGGAAAAAGGGAACAGCAGTGATCACGACACATCAGTTCAAACTTGAACTTCAAGTCAACGACAAAAAGGTGTCGCAACACGTCGTGCCTGACACATCATTGATTGAACTGTTGCGCTTAGATTTAGGCTTAACCGGCACCAACCAAGGCTGTGACACTGCACAATGCGGGGCTTGTACCGTGTTAGTTGATGGCCAAGCAATTAAATCGTGCAATGTGTTGGCACTGCAAATGCAAGGTCGTGCCGTCACCACCATTGAGGGGCTGAACCTAAACCCTGCCCCTACGGGCACTGAGCGCGTGACAACACAAGCAACACAAACTGTTCATCAACCACATCACGCGACCGACGCAAACAAGGCGCAACCTTTACACATCATGCAACAAGCCTTCGTCGACCACGGTGCCCTGCAATGCGGCTACTGTACCTCGGGCATGATCATGCGAGCCGTCGCCATGGTGCACGAACGGGTTGCCATAGATGAACACGCGGTAGCCTTGGCTTTAGGCGGTAACCTCTGTCGTTGCACCGGTTATCACAGCATTGTGCAGGCGGTGATGCAAGGGCTCACCATATTGCGTAACCCTCTATGAGCCAAGTCACCCACTACCAACGCCCATTAACGGTTCAAGCGGCCTGCGCGGCGCTGCAAGCCAACCCCAACGCAAAACTGGTGGCGGGTGGGCAATCGCTTTTGCCGACCTTGCGTTTAGGCTTGGCGTTATTTGATGAGATCATCGACCTACAAGGTTTAAGTGGCCCGCATAGTGCTGGGGAGGAAACTGTAGCGAGCGGAGCACAGTCGGCCACCTTCCTGAATCAAATCAAAAGAGACATTCAGGCTCACACCTTAACAATAGGCGCCATGGCCACTCACGCCCAAATTCATGCGTCGGCAGCTGTGCAATCTTTTTGCCCAATGTTGACGCAACTGGCGGGTGGAATTGGTGACCAACAAGTACGCAACATGGGCACCATTGGCGGCTCAATCGCCAACCACGACCCAGCCGCCTGTTGGCCAGCAGGTTCGTTAGCGTGTGGCGGCGTGGTGAATATCGCCTCGGCCACACAAAACCGACAGGTTGATGTTGATGATTTTTTTACAGGTATGTTTAGCACCGCTTTAGAACCCGATGAAATGGTGGTTTCGGTAACTTTAAACAAACCTCTGACCTCAACCTACTTAAAGTTTGAACAACCCGCCTCACGTTTTGCTTTGGTGGGCGTGGCTGTGGCTCAGCATGCCCATCACTTTCGAGTTGCCATTACCGGCTTAGGGCACGGCGCTATGCGTTGGCACGAAGCTGAAGACGCACTGACACAAACTACCCATTCCACACTGGCAGATGCCCTCAAACCCTTGCACCTTGACCCCGAACTCGCCAGCGGCGATATTCATGCCAGCGCAGACTATCGGGTACATATTGCTAAAGTATTGTGTGAGCGGGCAATGCAGCAACTTTTGGGTAGCACAGGAAGCACGATTAGTACACACCCGGCTAAATTATCTTAAATTGCAGACCAACCATGACCGAACCCACACGCCCCGCACCCGACCATTACAGCGCACCGCTAAACTTCAACAATTGGGTAGCTGACCATGCTGATCGTTTAAAGCCCCCCGTGGGCAACCAACAGATTTGGCCCAAAAGCGACCTCATTTGCACCGTGGTGGGTGGCCCCAACCAACGCACTGATTTTCATGTTGACCCGTATGAAGAATATTTTCATCAATTCAAGGGCAATGCATCATTGCTAATCGCTGATCGTGGACAGTTTGAACGCATTCACTTAAAAGAAGGCGACGTTTTTTTATTGCCTGCGATGGTGCGCCATTCCCCCCAACGCCCTGAACACGGCAGCCTTTGCACGGTCATTGAACGCAGCCGCCCCAAGGGTGTGATTGACAGGTTTGAGTGGTATTGTGCTCACTGCGGCACGTTAGTGGCCAAGCGAGAAGTGCAGTTAGAAAGTATCGTTAAAGACTTACCGGTGGCGTTTGCGTCGTTTTACGACACACCCGAAGACCAAAGAGTTTGCCCTAGTTGCGCAACCGTGCACCCTGGGCGAAACTGGCAGGCTTGGCATGAAATATTGGCTAATCAGTTTCCACAAATAAATCGTTAAGTTGCTACATCTGCGTTAAATCGTGTAAATATGCACTTAAAATAAATATCATTAATAGTTACCTACACACTTATTAAATGAAACTAACCTACAAGTTAAGTATATATTAAATGTTTTTAGCTACATTTAAATAATTTTAAAGATTTTTTATCATTCTTATAAAAACAAAGGAGTCAACACACATGATGTTCAAACTAAAACAATGCTTGGGTAGTGCCACCATCATTACTACGGCCCTATTCGGTGGCTCAGCTTTCGCTGATGTCAAAATCGGTTTCATCGCTACTATGTCAGGCCCCGCCGCAGCGCTAGGGCAAGATATGTACGACGGCTTTATGTTGGGTATAGAGCAACTTAATGGCAAACTCGGTGGCGTTAAAGTTGAGGTCATTAAAGAAGACGACCAACTTAAACCTGACTTGGGTGTGCAAGCCGTAAACAAGCTGATTGAACGCGACAAGGTTGATATCATTGCGGGTGTGACGTTTTCTAATGTCATGATGGCCATTGCCAAACCCATGGCTGACAACAATGTGATTTTTGTCGGTTCAAATGCAGGCCCTGCCCCCTTGGCTGGCGCGCAGTGTAATAGCCAGTTTTTCTTCACCGCTTGGCAAAATGACCAACAGGCTGAAGGTGTGGGCAAATATGCTGCCGATAAAGGCTACAAAAACATTTACATCATGGCGCCTAACTACCAAGCCGGTAAAGATGCAGTGGCAGGGTTCAAGCGTATGTATAACGGTGGCGTCGCAGGCGAGGTTTACACCACAGTCAACCAACCTGATTACTCAGCTGAAATTGCTCAGTTACAAGCAGCCAACCCTGATGCGGTCTATGTGTTTTACCCAGGCGGCATGGGCGTGAACTTTATTAAACAGTTTCGTCAAGCCGGTTTGTTAGGCAAAATACCTTTAATGTCAGTCTCAACCGCAGACGGCTCAACCATACCGGCTTTGAAAGAAACCGCTTTAGGCGTGATTTCAGGCACGTTTTGGGGCCCAGACTTTAACAATGAAGTCAGCAAAAAGTTTGTAGCCGCTTTTGAAAAGAAATACGGTCGCATTCCATCACAATACGCGGCGCAATCGTATGACTCAGCTTTGTTAATTGACAGCGCTTTGAAAAAAACCGGTGGTAACGTTACCAACAAAAAAGCCTTTGCTGATGCCTTGCGTGCAGCCGAGTTCAAGTCCTTACGCGGTGATTTAAAGTTCAATAAAAACGGCTTCCCGATTCAAGACATGTATGTGTTTGAAGTCGCTAAAGACGGTCAAGGTCGCGTATCTTTAAAGACCTTAGCCAAAACACTGCCCAACCACCCCGATTCATTCGTGGGCCAGTGCCCGTTATAAATGACCTTTAACCTCGTTTTAGCCCAAACACTTAACGGCTTTCAATTCGGCATTTTGCTATTTTTAATGGCAGCAGGGTTGACGTTGGTGTTTGGCATGATGAGTTTTGTGAATTTAGCGCACGGCTCTTTATATATGTTGGGCGCTTATTTTGCGGCTAGCATTGCGTCTTACAGCGGTTCTTATGTGTTGGCCGTGCTTTTAGCCACAGTCTGTTTGTTGGTGTTAGGGTGGTTGCTTGATGCGGGGGGGTTAGCCGTTTTGCATAAACGCGGCCACCTTGATCAAGTGTTGGCCACGTTTGGCATCGTCTTGTTTTTTAATGAATTGGTGCGCGTCATTTGGGGTAACGCCCCTGTTTACATGGACGCCCCCGACGCGCTAGCGGGTTCATTTAGTTTGCTAGGCTTTAACTACCCAGCCTACCGATTGGTGATTATTGCGGCAGGCTTATTGGTGGCGCTTGGTTTGTACCTGCTAATTGAACGCACCCGCATTGGCATGTTGATTCGTGCAGGGGCCAGTAACCGTGGCATGGTTGGGGCCTTAGGCGTCAATATAAATTGGCTCAATCGCTTTGTATTTGCTTTGGGTGCTGCTTTAGCTGGTTTAGCCGGTGCAATGGTTGGGCCCATTCTGTCTATTCAGTCAGGCATGGGCGAACCCATATTAATTTTGACATTAGTGGTTATTGTGATTGGTGGCATTGGCTCAATACGCGGGGCCTTTTATGGCGCACTGGTGGTTGGCATTGTTGACACCTTGGGCCGTGTACTCTTACCCGTTTGGCTCGGGCAAACGTTCAGCCCTTCGTTTGCCAGTGGCTTGGGCCCAGCCTTGGCATCAATGCTGGTGTATTTGCTGATGGCTGTAATTCTTGCGATTAAGCCAGACGGTTTGTTTCCCGTCAAAGCGCGGGGCAGTTGATACATTTATGAATCAACCCGAATCAATTCAGGCTAAACAAAATAGCTCAGAAAAAAACACTCGTTCCTTATTACGACCGATGCTCATCGCGTTGGTTTTAGGCATTTTATTTTTAATGCCACTCATCGCTTGGGCAACGGACGATATTTTTCTACTGACCTTATTTGGTCGCATTTTAGTGTTCGCTTTGGCTGCCTTGGGTTTAAACATTGCGCTGGGTTTTGGGGGCATGGTGAGTTTGGGCCACGCCATGTACATCGGCTTAGGCGCTTATGCCGTCGGTATTTTGTCGACCTTTGGTATGATCAATGGCTGGTTGCATTTGTTCACAGCTATCGCTATCACCACCGCAGTGGCCATACCGATTGGCTGGGTTGCGTTACGTACCCAAGGCATTGCCTTCATCATGATTACCTTGGCTTTTGCACAGCTTTTTTATTATGTGTTTGTAAGCTTAAGACAATTCGGTGGCGACGACGGCTTGAGCTTGTCTGATTTAAGTGCTTTTGGCACTCTCACTGGCGATAAATACGCCATCTACATTTCACTCTCACTGGTACTGGCTTTAACGCTTTGGTTGGTTAACCGTTTGGTGCATTCGCGCTTTGGTTTGGTACTGCGCGCCACCTGTGTCAACGAACGTCGCGTCAACGCGCTGGGTACGCGCAGTGTGCCCTATCGTTTAATGGCCTACGTTTTATCAGCACAAGTCTGCGCCGTAGCGGGTTTCTTTTTAGCCAATTTAACGGGCTTTGTATCACCCGCAGCGATGAGCTGGGTGGTGTCGGGCGAATTAATTGTCATGGTGTTGTTAGGCGGCCTAGGCACAGTGTTTGGCCCCGTCATGGGTGCGGTTGCATTTCTATTGCTTGAAGAAGGCCTTAAATCATTAACCGAACATTGGCCTTTAATCATGGGCCCCTTTATTGTTTTAGTGGTGGTGTTTTTAAAGAACGGCCTATGGGGTTTACTGCAAGACCGCAAAGAAAGCGGGCAAGGCAATGGGGGTAGTCATTAAATGAACACTGCTCATCACGCGGCACCTTCAACAGCTATAGAACCCAATCAACCGAGCTCGGTCCATACTGAAAGTCAAGCACATTCCAAACATTCAATCTCAGGGCAATCTGCACAAAAGCCCTTACTCAAGATATCGGGTTTAGTGAAAAACTTTGGTGGCTTGTGTGTCACCGATCAAGTTGATTTATCGATTCACAAAGGCCAAATTCACGCGGTGATTGGCCCCAATGGTGCAGGTAAAACCACCTTAATCAACCAAATTGTGGGTGAAGTTAAACCCGATGCAGGTCACGTTTATTTAGGGGAAAACGACATCACGCATTGGTCTGTGGCACGTCGCGCACGGGCTGGCATTGGTCGCTCTTATCAAATCAATTCACTGATTCCGCAATTCACTGTTCTAGAAAACGTTTTGCTGTCAGCCCAAGCTGCTGATGGCCATAATTTTTATTTCTTTCAGCCAGCCACTTCAGTCAAGCGCTTGGTTGATGAAGCGCATGCCTGTTTAAAATCAGTTGGTTTAGCACACGAACACCATCGCGTGGCAGGTGCCTTAGCCTACGGCCAGCAACGATTAATTGAAATTGCCATGGCGCTGGCAACCCGCCCAACCCTATTACTGCTCGACGAACCGATGGCCGGCTTAGGCCAAACTGAAACCGAACGCATGATCGAATTGCTGTCACAGCTTCGACACCAATACGCCACCCTGTTGGTTGAGCACGACATGGGTGCCGTGTTTGCATTAGCCGATCAAATCAGTGTGTTGGTCTATGGCAAAGTGCTCATGAGCGACACCCCCGATGCCGTGCGCCACAGCGACGTGGTGCGCGAAGCCTATTTGGGTGACGAAGAGGTTGATGCATGATGACACCCTTGCTTGAAATCAAAGACCTGAACACAGGTTACGGCATGAGCCAAGTGTTGTTTGATATGAGCCTGCGCGTGATGCCTGGCCAATGCGTAAGCCTACAAGGCCGCAACGGCATGGGCAAGACCACCACCATACGCAGCATCATGGCGCAATTAGCGCATACCTCTGGGCAGGTTTTTTGGAAAGGTCAGCCCATCGATAAATTGGCTGACTTTGAAGTGGCGCGCTTAGGTATAGGTTTGGTGCCAGAAGGTCGGCAAATATTTCCAAACTTAACCGTTTGGGAAAACCTTGTCGCCACCGCACGTGCGCCGAAGAAATCTGCAGGTTGGACCATTGAAAGGGTCTACGCTTTTTTCCCCCGTTTAGCGGAACGCGCCAAACACTTTGGTAACCAGTTGTCAGGCGGTGAACAACAAATGCTGGCCATTGGCAGGGCTTTAATGACCAACCCAGAACTGTTAATACTAGATGAAGCCACAGAAGGTTTGTCACCCCTGTTGCGTCAAGAAATATGGCAAACGCTCAGTGCTTTGCGTGAAGCGGGTTTGTCGATTTTAGTAACTGATAAAAATATAAAACAATTACTCACTTTATGTGATCAACATTACATGATTGAAAAAGGCCAGTGCGTGTGGTCGGGCGACTCGGCCGCTTTTAGAGCCGACCCGTCTTTAAAGCAAAGGTATTTAGCGGCATGAATCAACAGCAACAACACAAAATTGCCATCATTGGTCGCGGCGCTGTAGCGTCTGAAATTATTGCTTATGCTTTAAACGACAAGCGATTCAATGTGGCGCTTGTGCTGCAACCGGGGCGACCCGTATCTAAGGCTTCGACTTTCGCTGCGGCTGCGGCGTCTGAATTAGCGACATCTAAACCTGCAGCCTCGAGCTCACTTACATCTCAACCTTTGCCTAAGCATACAACCGAACAAAGCGTGAACACCTCTGGTGCTCAGTCAACACAATCAGATTTAAAAGTGCTTTTTGGCATTGCAGAACTGCTTGCCTGGCAGCCTGATTTGGTGATTGAAGCAGCAGGCAAAGCCGCATTGCAAACCTACGCTGCACCATGCTTAGGTGCAGGCATCAGTGTCATTGCCGCATCGGTTGGGGCTTTGGCTGATGAGGCACTTTACACTCAACTGAGTGATGCCGCCCAAAGCGGGCGCAGCAAATTGATCTTGCCCTCAGGTGCAGTTGGGGCCCTAGATTATTTATCGGCCACCCGTTTTTCCACCCCCAGTGCTGACACCCCAACACGCATTGTGTACGAGTCTCGCAAACCCCCTGCTGCTTGGCAAGATGTCTTGGCTGAATGTGGCTTGCCCTTAACCCCTGACGCCCCTATCACTTTGTTTGAAGGCTCTGCCCGCGAAGCCGCCAAACTATTTCCACAAAACCTAAACGTCGCCGCCACCATTGCACTAGCAGGCGTAGGCATGGAACACACTCAAGTCAGCGTTATCGTCGACCCCGCTGCGCAAGGCAACACACACACCGTAACCGCCACCGGCTCATTTGGCAGCATCAACACCCAAATCAAAAACCGCCCCTCACCCACCAACCCCAAAACATCATGGGTCGTGGGCTTGAGCATGATTGCAGCCATAGACCGGTATTTTGCGGCTGTTGTGGTGGGGTGAATGATCTCGGTCAAATAACAATTCAAAAAAATTCATAATTCAACTTATCTCTTGCAGCAGCGTTAAAATATCTAATAAATTTTTTGACCGGCTTTATTAAACGAGAACGTGTTTGGATAAGAAAATAATTATTATTGCTGGCCCAAATGGAGCAGGCAAAACAACATTTGCGAGATCATTTCTGCCCTCAGAGGCAAATTGCACTAGATTTATAAATGCGGACTTAATTGCTGCAGGTCTATCACCTTTTGCTCCAGATTTAGCCGCTTTTAAAGCAGGTAGATTAATGTTGCAAGAAATCGCACTTTGCGTTGAAAACCAAGAAAGTTTTGCATTTGAAACAACGCTGTCGGGTTTGGCCTATTTAAAGCATATTTCGAAGTGGAGAGCTTTGGGTTATCACGTTAGTTTATATTTTTTAGCGTTGCCAACAGCTGATTTAGCACTCAAAAGGGTTCGCGAAAGAGTGATACAAGGTGGTCACAACATACCTGAAGATGTCATTCGCAGACGGTTTGTATCCGGTCTCGCAAACTTTGAATTACATTATCGTTTTGCAGTTAACGCATGGGCTTATTTTGATAATGCAGGCAATGAACCCATAATGATTAGGTGGGAGGCTCAAAATGACACCAGATGATATTCACAAAGCAAAAGATCGTGATCTATTTCATTCAATCGCTGCAATCAAACGCGCTGCTCTTCTTGCACGACAAGTGGCTATTCAAACAAATACGTCTATCATTGTTATGGTTGATGGCGAAATCGTCAGCTATTCGGCTGATGAGTTGAGACAACAAGAACAGCTAAAACAAGCTCAAGCTGATATACCTATCGCCTCTAAATAACGAGTTCTTTAAAAGGCTACTTCTATTTCCGGTAACTCAAAATTCTTTCACAATACCGTGCAATGGTGTCAATTTCTAAGTTAACGGCTTGACCTGGCTTGAGGTATTTTAAAGTGGTCATGGCGATGGTGTGCGGTATAAGGTTCATGCTGAACTGGGTGCCGTCGGCGATATCGTTGACTGTGTTGACAGTCAGGCTGACGCCATTCACGGCTACCGAACCTTTGTAGGCCATGTAAGGCGCTAACGATACCGGTGCATGCACCACCAGCAACCACGACTCACCTACTGATTCAAACTGCACGACATGGCCTAAACCATCAACGTGGCCCGACACCAAGTGACCACCTATGGCATCGCCAATACGCATGGCTTTTTCTAAGTTTACGGGGCCGATTTCGGCTAAACCAACAGTGCGGTTTAAGCTTTCTTTTGACACATCGAATGTGAAACCTGCTGGTGCCAGTGACGTGACCGTCATGCATGCACCTTGAATGGCGACTGAGTCACCCAACTTAACATCGCTTAAATCAAGATCAGCACTGTTCACGTGCAAACGCACACCAGCGTTATGTGCGTCTTCGCCCACCGCGGCTAAGGGTTCAATGCGTTCAATTTGGCCGACTGCCGCAACAATACCTGTAAACATAAAAGCACCCTTATTCGTTATTCGTTATTCGTTATTCGTTATTCGTTA
>JBDNHM010000165.1:0-2219 GCA_041688825.1 Burkholderiaceae bacterium
ACGAAAAATTTTGGGCCACACTATCAAGTTATTAAGCACGAAAGTTGTCATTTTATTCTTTTGAACGCACAGATTTTGAACACTGGCTTGCCTGCTGAACTTGAGCAACGCATATGGCTAGAGAGCTATCTTCAACAGAATGCTCATGCACGTATATTTATCAGCATTCATTACCCACCTTATCTACTTGATAGAGCCGAAGGTGAGCACTACGACAATATTGCTGAGCCTGGCCGCTCATGGCTGCTGGAATTGTTAGAAAAATATCACGTTGAAGCATTGTTTGCAGGCCACGTTCATCATTTTTGGTATCACAAACATATCGATACAGACTGCTATTTATTACCTTCGACTGCATTTGTTAGGCAAGATTACAGCGATGTATTCCGCATAGCCCCCGATCAAACCATGCAATTTGGGCGAGATGATGCGCAAAAGTTAGGTTATGCGTTGTTTGCTGTACACGAACATGGTCATGTCTGCCATCTTATTAGAACGGAAGGCCATATAGATGACCAACTGATTGAAAGCAATACGACCCGAAAAGTTCTCAAAGCGCCACACCCCCGAGAGTCTGCCCAAACTAGTTTAGGTTTCGATATGAGACAAGATTGGCTTGAGCATGTTGAGATCACTCCGACAGGTGGTCTTGACGAATTTGATCGTAAAACGGTAAGAAATGATTACCCTTTGATGGCGTTATGGGAAATGGGTGTTCGAAAGCTTAGAATTCCTCTGAGTGATCTCAGTAAAAAGTTTAAGTTGGACCGCCTTTATGATTTATGCGACCAAGGTCATGAGTTGACTTTGTTTACCTACGGAGTCCCAGATCAGGCGCTTATTAACTTAGTTTCTAAACATCGTAATTTATTAAATAGCTGGGAAATTACGGCTCCAATCGAGAACATACGTGCCGTCAGTGCCGCGGTAAATCTTAAAGCATTGATAGGGTTGCCCTTATTCTTTTCAAAACTTCGAACAAAAGAAGATGCAGTAGCTAAAGGCGGTCATTATTATCATGTTATTAATCATGGGTTCAACGTAACCGACACAGAAGAACTAGAAAAACTGTTTTCCCTAGCCTTGGTAACAAGTATTTTCTCAGGCGTTGTATTTAGAGTTGGTTCTCAACAGTCAGCAGTACTCGCTATTCAACAAGCCGCTCAATTATCTTTTGCATTAGATATCGTTGCTAGCATTCATATACGTATGGGTTCAGAAAACCCTGCGAAAGCAATGAATAATGAACATTGGACGGCAAATCGCGTTGCCGAAGCAACGGTTGCAGCACTTGCATACCCAAAGGTTAACGTGTTTGTAGACACGATGGCTGATATAGATCGTGGTTACTTCCCGAGGTTAGGTGTAGTTGACAAAATGTTCAACCCTCGTCTTGGGTATTACGTAGTTCGACACTTGAATGCTTTGTTTGCCTGTGTGCAAGATCAGCTCGTTTTAGAAGAAATAAATGAGTCAAATAATGCAATGCTCATCACCCTTACACAGGGCATTCAAAAATGGTGGTTGATTCTTCCGAATGCAGATAACGAGCTTATCTGTTTAGAACCTTTAATCCGTGAGCATCTCAAGTCAAAACAAATTTTGAGTTTCAATCTTAGATCTGGGGCCCATGGTGATTTTCCAACAGCAAAATATCTGGATGATGGTTTGAGCTTGTTATTTGGTAAAGCAAGAGCGGTTCCATTACTCATTCATCAGATTGAAAAGGAGCGTGCTATTTAAAAACTGTAATATTTTTTATTGACTTCATAAGGTGAGCACTCATTAAAAACTTATAACGATCACTCAAATACAACTGATCGACTTTAAAAGGAATACATAATGATCAATCATGTCAGATATTTTTTAAAAAGCGCGCTTATAGGCATAGCTTTTATGACTTTATCAGGTCTAGCTCAGGCAGACTACCCAAATAAACCTATCACGCTTGTATCACCCTATGGACCAGGTGGTTTAGCTGATCTCGCTGCCCGTACTTTGGCATCAAATGTTACTTCTTTTATCGATAAGCCAGTCGTTGTTGTAAATCGCGCTGGTGCAGCAGGTGTAACAGGTTCAACTTTTGTAGCCAAAAGTTCGCCTGATGGATACACACTGTTATTGGCACGCGTTGGCTCACAAGCTGCTGTGCCAGCAATTAATAAACGAACCCCTTACAAATGGGATGA
Organism: Burkholderiaceae bacterium; assembly: GCA_041688825.1. GTDB lineage: Bacteria > Pseudomonadota > Gammaproteobacteria > Burkholderiales > Burkholderiaceae_B > Algicoccus. The sequence goes on from JBDNHM010000165.1 coordinate 2,190, forward strand.
GTTTACTTTTCTTGGTCTACTAGAACTTAA
>JBDNHM010000023.1:0-3420 GCA_041688825.1 Burkholderiaceae bacterium
ACGTGGTGCCAAAAGGCGGGCATGATCTGGGTAAGGCATACGTCAGGACGCTACCAGACTGATGGCTTGAACCAATGAAGAAAAGCTAAATGAGCGTGAGCTGATTACATTCACGGGTAGAGCAGAAACAAGGCTGACTAATCGTCTTGCATAGCCAAAATGTCGAAAAATAATTTATGACCAAAATTACTGCAATTGAATTAGAGAACTTTCAGGCAATCGATAAGCGTGTTCGTATCGAGTTAAAACCAATTACGCTGCTATACGGCCCTAACAGTGCAGGTAAAAGCTCCATTTTTGACGCAATCGAGCTTCTTCAAATTCTTTTAGTTCCTGGCAAATTTGATCAAAAGAAAGCTTCTGATATGGTTGAACGCTGCGCCCGTCGACCAGGAAAAGATGGCTGGCGAGAGACAGGCTTAGCCATAGAGTTCCCATTTCAACTTTGGTCAAATTATCAATGTGATCAGCCCCCGGGTGAACATGAGATTTGGGATGCAATTTTCGATCTTTGGCAAGGTTCGGGGGATATTGCAGAAGGTCAAATAGAAACTAATGGCCCTTGTTTCATTATTGATGACGTAGACCTATTTAAAAAGTTATATGGCAAGACAGTTCGAATTGCATTAACGCTGAAAGTTATCGATAACACCCACTTAAAAAAATGTTTTATAAGTGAATTTTCAATTTACTTGGGCGGTACATTGATCGGAAAAATGGAGAAGATATCAGGCGAAAATCGCGAATTCAAAAGCGTTTATGGAAACTCCGATAAGCTTCGTTGGTTGACGCTTGATGGCGAGCTGGGCTTTATTGACGATCCAATATTGATACGCCTTAAAAGAACACCAAAAAAAGATTTTTCTCAACTTTTTTCTAAGACAGAAAAAAGTTACAGAATCAACCTTATGGTTTCGTCACGATCACTTTCACCAAGGTTAATTGATCTACCTGATGAAATGGATTATCCCCAAGGAATCCCTAGACATGGAGAAAGTCTAGGAATATGTAAAAACATGAGTGATATTTTTTTCTTTTTCGGTGCCATGTTATGGGCCCCACTAAGGAAATCCCCTGAATTGGTTTACGCTGACAGAAGAGCGCCTAAACCCGAAGAAGCTCTGACAGTCGTCGACCTTGGGCTTCGAGGATGGTGGGACGAGTCGGCCTTTGCGCCTTTGAGTACAACTTTATTAATTAAATCGTTCTCAAAACCAATTGATAAGCACTATCAATATTTGGCAGAGGTCGCGCATGCGGAATTAATGTTGAGAACGTCAAAAAATATTTCTTGGGGAAGCCCTCATGCTGCCGAGCATATTGCTTGGGTAAAAAGTCGTGCCGAGACACTGGATCGTGTAAATCACCACCTTCAAAAAAGTCTGTTTACAGATAAGTTGTATCAGTTGACTTGCGCTTCTACGCTAATGGTCCCAATTGATCTTCGTGAGGACAATCCTTGGAGCTATTACGCATTAGCTCAGCCCGCAACAGTGCGTCTATTCTTGCAGGATTCAACAGGTCAGAAAGTCGATCTGCATGATGTTGGCAGTGGTATTCCATTTGTTTTGCCGGTGTTGTATGCCGTCAGCGCTCAAGGTTTCATTTGCGTCCAGCAACCTGAGTTGCATCTACATCCGGCGCTTCAGTCATCCCTGGCGGATGTATTTATTGAAGAATTGCACCGCGAGGGCTGCGGACAGTTTTTGATTGAGACCCATAGCGAGCATTTTCTGCTTCGGCTGTTACGACGTATCAGAAATACTGAGAAAGGGAAGAGTCTTTCTGAGGATCTGAAGTTGATCAATGACCAGATCGCTGTCTATTATTTTGATCCCCAGGTCGGTGGGGGTACGTTTGTCTCTAGGCAGTTGGTTACGCCCCTAGGGGACTTCTACAACGATTGGCCTCGTGGATTCTTTTCGGAGAGAAATGATGACCTCTTCGATGAGTGATTTCAATCGGGTTGTTGTTAGCCCAAGTTTCCCCCTCGAATGGCGGGACGTTGATGATTTCCTGGGTGAATTTGGACCGTTTAATGGGCGATATGTGCCCAGGTATCCCAACGATTGGCTCGAAAAGCTACGTCATCATTTGTCCGATATTGATGCACAGCACTTGCCGCCTCGTGAGCGGGCAGCATTATTTGAGCGTTTGCGTCGTGAAATCTTGTTGTGCACGACCCCGGTCAGTTGGTCTTGGGATGACGCTAAATCGTGGGGTCGCAATGTGCAGGATGTTATTGACGTGGTTCATGATGCAAAGGTGGTTGGCGATGCGCTAGACCCTAGTCCCTACAAAAATTGGGCCCATGTGGCGGGAGATATTAAGCGGTCTCGCTTCAGAACCTGGAATTTTTACGGTCTTGTATCTGAATATGTTGGTCGATGCGCGCCATTACTCGTTAATTCGCCATCTGCTTACATGATTGACCGTTACTTGGATCCATTTTCAGACGCATTCGAAAATCTTTTATTATCCTTTTTCGATCTGATCAAGGGCTCCAAGTGCTACCGCCTAGAACTGATCACACGGCGAAGTGCGTGCAGAAATCGTGAACAGTCTGATCCCAAAACATGGATGAAGGAACTTGAAATAAAAGACTCTTTAAAACACATTTACGGCCAGCGAATACCTAAAGATCGGTCTTTAGTGATTCATCTCGTGGAAGAGGCCCGACAAGGCCAAGAGGGATTAACTATGCATGATCGATTTTTCATGACAAATCATGGCGCCATCAACTTTGGTCAAGGGTTTTTGGTTATAAATCAAAAGCAACCAATGCAAAACGCGTTTGTGGTTGACAAAGATCATCATGCTCTGCTGAAAGATGTGTATATCAATGGTGTGGCTAGGTACGCCGAAAAATTGCCAAAAATTGCAGCCGTAGCTTATCCAAAAGGGGTAACTGCAATCGAGCTAAAGGGTTGAATGCTGGCTAAAAGACAGAAGAAGCGACGGTTCAAAAGTTAATTGGCGAAACCAAGATTAGACACTGATCCTATCAAAGTGTAGGCGGATTCACAGCTATATAAACAGCGTCAGATGACCTGGCGGCACGCCCTCTAGAGTCGCCCTGACGATGGCCGGAGCCAGCGTTGTGAGGTTGACCATCCAGTTGACTTAACTTTTGATGATCCCTTCAAAGGCCGCAATCATTTACGAGATTTACTGACCCCAACCACCCCCCGAATCTGGTGAATGAGTACCTTGCAGCTACACCTGTATTTTGCACAAAACCTACTCAACTCTATCAAAACATCTCAGCCTTGTTAAACTTTAAATGGTGATGATCCTCTTTTTCAGCGCCCCGATTTGAGTGAAGCCTAGTCACAATCCTTGCATGGAAGTTTTATGACGAGTGTGAACGGTAGTAATTACATTGCAACGCCCTGCTGCCGTACTTTGTACAAAACGCCA